>JAAWHU010000010.1 GCA_022796015.1 Hungatella sp.
ACGCAGCTCTAAAACACGAAGTGTTTTGGAGCTGAACCCGGCGCAAATAAGCCAGCTAGCCCGGTGTTAATGGGTATGTCTGCCCGGCGGGGAGCGTGCAACCTCCCCCTTTTACACATAGGTAACTGCGAAGCTCAAAGCTTGGCCGAATAATCTGATCAGAACATTCTCCTGGCCTCGACTTTTGCAATCACCTAACCTCTTACACAACAAGAAAGGAACCCCAGCATTATGCCATCTGTTGATCAAAATAAAATTCGTAATTTTTGCATTATTGCCCACATCGACCACGGCAAGTCCACTCTGGCCGACAGAATCATTGAGATGACAGGGCTTTTGACAAGCAGGGAGATGCAGTCCCAAGTGTTAGATAATATGGAACTTGAACGGGAGCGGGGGATTACCATAAAAGCCCAGACGGTCCGCACTGTGTACAAGGCCAAGAACGGTGAAGAATACATTTTTAATCTCATAGACACTCCCGGTCACGTGGATTTTAACTACGAGGTATCCCGGAGCCTGGCGGCCTGCGATGGGGCCATTCTGGTGGTGGATGCAGCCCAGGGAATCGAGGCCCAGACGCTGGCCAATGTATACCTGGCTCTGGATCATGACTTGGATGTGTTCCCGGTTATCAACAAGATCGATCTGCCAAGTGCGGAGCCGGACCGGGTAGCCGCAGAGATCGAGGACGTCATTGGCTTAGAGGCCCATGACGCCCCCAGGATTTCCGCCAAGACGGGAATCAATATAGAAGAAGTTCTGGAATCCATTGTAGAGAAGATTCCGGCCCCTGACGGCGACCCTGACGCTCCTCTTCAAGCGTTGATCTTTGATTCTCTCTACGACTCCTACAAGGGAGTCATTATTTTCTGCAGAATCAAACAGGGCACCGTAAAAAAGGGCACCATGATCCGCATGATGGCCACCGGGGCCCAGGAAGAGGTGGTGGAAGTAGGATACTTTGGAGCCGGTCAGTTTATCCCCTGTCAGGAGCTGAGCGCCGGCATGGTAGGTTACATTACTGCCAGCATTAAAAACGTGAAAGATACGGCAGTTGGCGACACCATCACCGACAGTGACAATCCATGTTCAGAGCCTCTTCCAGGTTACAAAAAGGTTACATCCATGGTGTATTGCGGCCTCTATCCCGCAGATGGGGCCAAGTATAATGATTTGAGAGATGCATTGGAAAAGCTGCAGCTCAATGACGCGTCCCTGTTCTTCGAGCCGGAGACCTCCATTGCCCTTGGATTCGGTTTTCGCTGCGGCTTCTTGGGACTGCTCCATCTTGAGATTATCCAGGAACGTCTGGAGAGAGAATATAATCTGGATCTGGTAACCACGGCGCCCGGCGTTGTCTACCAAGTGTACAAGAAAAACGGTGAGATGATTCAGCTGACCAATCCCTCCAACCTGCCTGACCCGGCGGAGATCGAGTACATGGAGGAACCGGTGGTCAGTGCAGAGATTATGGTCACTACAGAATATGTGGGAGCCATCATGACTCTGTGCCAGGAAAGGCGGGGAGTGTATCTGGGAATGGAGTATATTGAGACCACCCGGGCTCTCCTTAAATATGACCTTCCCCTCAACGAGATCATCTATGATTTCTTTGACGCCCTCAAGTCCCGCTCCCGGGGATATGCCTCCTTTGACTATGAGATCAAGGGTTACCAGCAGTCTGAGCTGGTGAAGCTGGATATTTTAATCAATAAAGAAGAGGTGGACGCTCTGTCCTTCATTGTCCATGCATCCTCGGCCTATGAGAGAGGAAGGCGGATGTGTGAGAAGCTGAAGGAGGAGATCCCCAGGCATCTCTTTGAGATCCCCATCCAGGCGGCTGTAGGCGGCCGGATTATTGCCAGGGAGACTGTGAAAGCTATGCGCAAGGACGTACTGGCCAAATGCTACGGCGGTGATATCTCCAGAAAGAAGAAGCTTCTGGAGAAGCAGAAGGAAGGCAAAAAGCGGATGCGCCAAGTGGGCAATGTAGAGATTCCACAGAAGGCTTTTATGAGTGTGCTTAAATTAGACGAGGGATAGACTTTGAGAAAACCACTGGAATTATATATTCACATTCCGTTCTGCGCCAAGAAGTGCGCCTACTGTGATTTTTTGTCGGCGCCTGCCGGCATCGGCGTGCAGCGCAGCTATGTAGAACAGCTGATTAATGAAATATCATGCCAGAGTGCCCGCTATCCGGGATACCAAGTGACGTCGGTATACCTGGGAGGAGGCACTCCTTCTTTGTTGGAGCCTCATGAGATTGAGGCGGTTATGAACCAGGTACGCCGCGTTTTTCGTGTGGAGGAGGATGCGGAGGTGACCATGGAGGTCAATCCGGGCACCGTTACCTTAGAAAAATTAAAAGCATATGCAGAGGGGGGAATCAACCGGATCAGCATCGGCCTCCAGTCGGCAGACGACAGGGAACTGAAGGCTCTGGGCAGGATCCATACTTATGACGAATTTCTAAAAACCTACCAGAGAGCGAGACAGGCAGGGTTTACTAACATCAATATTGATCTCATGTCCGCGCTTCCCGGCCAGAGCCTTGCTTCCTGGAAATCCACGCTCAAGCAGGTAACCCGGCTGAAGCCGGAGCATATCTCGGCTTACAGCCTTATGGTGGAAGAGGGGACTCCTTTTTATGAGAGATACCATGACCATCCGGAACTTCTGCCCGACGAGGACGAGGAGCGGAACATGTACTACGCGGCCAAGCAGTTTCTCAAGGAGCAGGGATTTGTTCGGTATGAGATCTCCAACTATGCAAAGCCGGGACGTGAATGCCGCCATAACATAGGGTACTGGACAGGAGTGGAGTATTTGGGACTGGGGCTGGGGGCGTCCTCCTATATTCAAGGGTTCCGTTTCCGCAATGAAAGTGATTTAAAGACCTATCTTCATATTAAGATGAGCAGAGAAGCTGCAGACAGCCGCCTGCACCAGGACATGGTAAGGCTGACAGAGAAAGAAAAGATGGAAGAATTTATGTTTTTGGGACTCAGGATGATAAACGGAGTGTCCGAGGAAGAATTTTTCAGGCGTTTTGGCGTCAGTCTGTTGGAGGTATACGGAGCCGTGATGAGTAAGCTTCTGGCCAATCGGCTCATGGTAAGGGAACCTCCCTTTTGGCGGCTCACTGATTTTGGAATCGATATCAGTAACTATGTGCTCAGCGAATTTCTGCTGCCATAGGACCTTTGGCAGTTATGCACAAAGTCCAGATAAAGATGATAGACCTGTTTGGTGTCCAGGGCGATTACCTGGCGGAAGGAAAGGTCTGTCATAAGGCTTAGGACAAAACGGCAGCCCAGATAATAGCCTGTGTCAGCATATCCCCGGTAATTGCACCAGTCGCCGAAATACTGCTGGTTAAACCGGGTCATGGAAGGAAGAGCTCGGTGGAAATCCTCCAGAATCTCTATAAAGTGGTGATCACACCACTCCCTCCACCCGTTTTTATCCTGGTGATAAAAATGAAAATCTCCCACAAGCGCCTGCTCAAAATACATGGCAACCCCTTCTGTGAACAGCTGCCACACAAAGGAGGGGCAGGAGCCCTCAGGCTGTTGGTCCATAAGGCCGTGCTGGAAATGATAGATATGGCCCAGCTCGTGGTAAATCAGGCCATACATGGAGCTTTGGTCGTGCCAGTTTAATTCCAGAATCTTTTCTACGCCCAAAAGAACCGTATGGATCCCGTTTATGACGGTCATCCTTCCGGCAGAACTCCCCAGCCCTAAGTACAGAATCAGCTCCGCATCTATACTTTGGCCGAACTGCTGTGTAATCCTCTGGTTTAAATTCCTGGCAGCACAGAGAAAGGATTCATGAAGAATGTCTAACTGGGGATTTTTCCAGACACGGTTAATAAGGGGCAGGAAATCCTGTTCAAAGGTGCGGGAGCTGTTGTGAAGATATGCATTCAGTTCCCGTTTAAAAACAGAAGCCCCGTTTTCGTAAATGGAGTTAATGTAGGTTTCCCATCTGGTTTCATTAAATTGTCCGTTGTCAAATAAGCCCTGGATTTGATCACAGGTATCCACAATATGAATCATAAAAACAGCCCTCACCTTCAGCCGGCCTTTGATTTTGACTGTCAGCTGTATCACTATGGTAAGGGCAATCACAATAATTTTCAAGAGTTTTCTTTAAGTTTTCCGGAGTTAAAACGCAGCCTGCGGTTTTTCACGCTGGGGGACACCGGATGAGCCCGAAAATGAAGCTCCTGGGGAGTAGGAGGAATAAACCGGCTTTGCCGTCCAAGGATCCGTATCTCTTCGTTCGTCAGGGTCACTATGGCATAGACAGGGTCGCGGTAAGGAAAGGTGTAGCGGAGATTGGGGAAATTCTCTTCTGTGGCCTGGTCAAACCTTTGACAGGCAAAGCCCGGGCCCACCCAGTGGTTGGAAATGCTGTTGATGCAGTAGTGGAGAATGCCATCCCGGATCTCATATTCGTCCACATGGACATGGCCGTAGATGCACATTTTTACCCGGGGAAAACCATGATCCGTGACAGAGGAGAGGATCTTATAAAATTCATCGTAGTTGCGGAGTCCGCCTCCCTGCCTCCGGGGATACAGAGGCTGGTGAGAAAAAATCACAGCAGGCTCCGGCGAGGCCTTAAGGACATGTAAAAGCCAGGAGAGCTGCTCCTCATCCAGATAAGGTGAGTCTGGAAAATCAATGTAATTCCCGTAGGAGTAGCCACGAATCCTGCCCTCCTGATCCTGATAGTGGTTGGCATCCAGGACAATCAGATGCCAGCCCTTGTGGTGGAAATCATAGTAGGGGGAAGGCATGCCCAACAGCCTTACTGCCTCCTCCTTAGATGAAAAATCCATCTCATGATTCCCCAGCACATGGTAGTGGGGGAGCGAGAAGGAATTGTACTGGTCAAGAATCTCCATCTTAGAGATGGGAGGTGTGCGGGTCATGGCATTTTTCAGATTGATGGGCAGATTTTTCTCGGAACAAAGGCATCGGCCAATCACCTGGGGGTATGTAAAATCGCCGGCGGTGATGACAAAATCCACATTTCTTTTTTGGCAGTCCCGGAGAAAAAGGGCAAGGCGTCGCTGTCCATCCTGCATAATGTCCAGATGCAGATCGGAAAACAGCCCGAATGTCAAAGGTGTCATAATAGTCCCTCCCGTATTTACTCGTGTAAATAGAATTAATGAGAGTATATCCCATATAGTTACTCGTGTCAATATCTTCCTTGACTTTTTTTATGCTCCGTGATACCATCCCATGGTAAATATGTCAGCACGTGAAAAGGAGAGATGGGACTCATGGGAAGTATATTAGAAGGCAAGACTCTGGCGGCACTTGGAGATTCTCTGATCTACGGCAATCTCTTGGGCAATGAAAAGACCTGGGTGAATCTGCTGGGCAGGAAGCATCATATGAAGGTGTTTAATTATGGTATCAACGGCAATCCTGTGGCAGTGCAGGAGAAGGAACCGGAGCGGATCCCTATGTGCATCCGGTACCAGGACATGACTAAGGACGCAGACTATGTGGTGATTCTGGGCGGAGCCAACGACAAAAGGCTGGATGTTCCCATTGGGGAATGTTCCTTCTCCAACCGGGATACAAGGACTTTTATGGGAGCTTTGAACACGCTGATAGAAGGAGTTACCGGCAGATCCCCTAAGGCCCGCCTTCTGCTGATGACCAATTATAACCGCTGGCCTCAGAAGAACCGCCTTGGGCTTTCTGATCTTGACTATGTGGATGCCATGATTAAGGCAGGGGAGCTGTGGTCCGTGCCCTGTTTTGACAATTACCGGAACTGCGGCCTTTCTTTCCAGAATCCGGCCCAGCTGTCGTGGATTGATGAGGGCTTGAGCATGGGCCTTCAGGAGAATCATCATTTTTCCCCGGAGGCCTATGAGTGGCTTGTGGATAAATACCAGGTTGTGCTGGAAGGCCTGTAACAGCTCCAAAAAGCTATAAAGAAGCAATATTATTCCTGAAAAAAGCAAGAAAGTGTACATACCATCTGAGATCATACAGCCGGAATCCTGCCAGGCAGGATTTCGGCGCTGTCTTGTAAGTCTTAAGTCAAGCAAGATTCTTCCCGTTATCTCCAACATAAAGCATGTAAAAAAACAGGACTTTGCAATACAATATCAGTGTTCCTCTTGTTCCCGGTAGGAGGCACGAAAAGATAGAGGATGAATGCCTACCCTTTTGAGGAAGAGATTCGTAAAATGCCGTGGATTGTCGTAGCCCACCTCCTTACTCACTGCAGAGATGGTCTTGTCGGTGTAGAGCAAAAGGCCGAAGGAGGCAGTAAGGCGGCAGGTGATCAGATGGTTAATGGGTGAGATCTGATATTGAGAGGAGAGGGCATGGCTGATCACTCCCTGGCTGATATGAAAATGCCGGGACAGGGAATCAAGGGTGACAGGCTCCTTGTAGTGACGGCTGATATAGAGAAGAACATCATGAGCCAGGGCGGCGTGGGAGTCCTTGGAGAACTGGGGCAGCTTGGGCGCACCCGAAAAAAGCTGGTAAGTGAGAATTACCAGAGCGGAAGCCAGAAGATTGCACATATAGGAGCAGGATGCAGGCTTTTGTTCCCTCTGATATAAGATCTGGGCGGCGGTGCTCTGAATAAAATCACAGCTGTGTTCCAAATGGAGCAGAGGACAGAGATCAGGGGCTATGATATGGTTGTCAGGCAGCCCGGGAATCCTAAATCCGGTGATGGAGCAGTTGTAGGCATCTAAAGGATCCTGGTGATCAGAATACACGGCGTGGAGGGCCCTGGGGTTTACAATGATGAGGTCATTCTGCTTCAGATGGTAGGGTACATTGTCGATGGTGTAGGTTCCCCGTCCCTTGTTGATATAGACCAGTTCGCAGAGATCCTCATGGAGATGATAGTTGAAGAACCAGTGAGGGTTGCTGTGGGAGTGGACGATTTTGGTAATAACAGGAGATGTATTGTCCTCAAAAAATGCAGTTGATGCGGTGTCAAAGGGCAGGGAGATCATGGGAGGGGCCTCCTTGTAAAATGTATTTTTCTATCCTAAAGTATAGATGATAAAAAGTCCCTGTGCAACAATAATTTCGGACTGAAAAAAGCGGAGGAGTTATGAAAAGTAAAAAATATATGCCTACAATAATCTTGATTTATCTTCACTATCTGATTCACGGCATTGCCCTGATTATTTTGTCTCAATGTGCCCTGTATCTGAAGGATCAGATGCATACGGATTATGCCGGGGTGATGTTTGTGGTGTCAGGCCTTGGTATCGGAAAAGTGGTGACACAGTATTTTGGGGGGATTCTGTCTGACCGCGTGGGAAGGAAGCCCTTTATGTATCTCAGCGTGGCGTGCTATACCGCATTTTTCTTGGGAATCCTGTGGGCGCCTAACATCTATGTGGGTTTTGCTTTTTATTTCCTGTGCGGTGTGGGAAATACCTGCCTGGATTCCGGCGGTTCCAATGCCCTTATGGAGATTATGGATACTATGGTGGGAACGGCGTCTATTCTCACCAAGCTGTTCATCGCCGCAGGACAGTTTATCCTTCCCATAGTGCTGGGGTTCATAGGGGCCAATGAGATGTACTACGGACTGTCCTTCATGGGCTGTGCGGGAATCTGTATGGTCATAGGGCTCTTTTTGTACAGGGCGCCCTTTGTACCTGCAGAGTCCTCTAAAAGAGCGGTACGGCAGTCGGCTGAAAAGTACAGGGTCAGGCTGGGATTAGAGGGAGTAGCGCTGATCCTCATAGGATATACCTCCACTGCCACCTTCCACACCTTTACAAGCTGGGGGACCATCTATGGGAGAGACGTGGCCGGGCTCTCTGAGGTTTCGGCCCAGACCATTATGAGCTTTTACAGTATGGGAGCCTTCTTGTCTGTGCTGATTATGGCCATCCTGGTGAGGAAAACCATAAAGCCTGTAAGAATCCTGATGTTCTATCCCTTCGGGGCGGCGATGGTGCTGACCCTCCTTCTCATGTTTCCCACAGAGCCGGTATTTCGCGTCATGGGATTCCTGGTGGGATGCTTTGCCGGAGGAGGAGTGTTTCAGCTGGCAGTGGCAGTGATGGTAGAATTTTTTCCGGAGGCAAAAGGTACAGTCACAGGCATGGTCTATACGGCGTCCGGCGTGGCCCTGTTTGCAGACCCTGCCATTACAGGCTGGCTGTCGGGAATCAATATGAGATATGTACTGATCTATGATATAGGGGCGGCGGTTCTGGGAGTTATTCTGGCGGTTCTGGTGAATATCCGGTATGGCAGAAGGCCTGGGTTGTCAAAAGTCTGATGACAGGGCTTTTGACAATCCAAGCCTATTAAAACAGGAACCGTAAAACCTATATTGACACGAGTAAATATTTGTGATATACTCCTTCCTATAAGAAGCGGAGATGGCCAAAGCTTACAAAAAGTAACATGATAGCCGCTCTTTTGTTTTAGGCTGGGGCCGGTGAAAGCGGCCAACCTTAGATTCATGGACATAAAAAGGAAAAGGGACGAATATGGCGACCAGAAAAGATGTGGCAAAGCTTGCAGGAGTTTCTACGGCCACAGTTTCATATTTTATCAATGACAGCGGATATGTGAGCCAGGAGAAGAGGCAGAGGATTGCCAAGGCGATTGAGGAGCTTGACTATCAGCCCAACCTTATTGCCAAGAGCCTGAAGGTGAAGGATACCAAGCAGATCGTGTTTTTATGCAATGAGATCTGCAACCCCTTTCATGCCAGAGTGGCTTACCGGGCTACCACAGAGGCTTACTGCCGCGATTACATGATTCTGTTCTGCAACGTGATTGATGATGAGAAGTATATTGCCCGGCTCTGCAGCTATCAAGTCAGCGGAGTCTTCATCGCCTCCAACAGGCTGCCCTTAGAGGCCATCAAAAAGATGACAGCCAGGAGGATTCCCGTGGTCATGCTGGATGAACGGCTGGATCCGGAGATTCCGGAGGAGGTATCCCGGATTATTATTGATTACAGCCAGATCATGAGGGATGTGGTAAGGCATATGTTAAGTTCGGGGAAGAGGGAGCTTTTCTACCTTTCCTCGAACCCGGCAGGCCACATGGGGATCAATGATGGGAAGACCAGCGCAGTTGTGGAGGCGGCGAAGGCTGAGAAGGGCTGTACCGGACTGACAGTGGAACGCGGAATGGTCAGCGCTCTTGACGCTTATCACATGATTATGGAAAAGTACGGCAGCCGTCTGGGCAAAAACACAGGGTTTATCTGTACCAACGATGATACCGCCCTGGGGGTCATGCGGGCGGTGAATGATCTGGGGCTGCGGATTCCGGAGGATGCGGCAGTTATAGGAACAGGCAATACCTATCTCTCGGAGATGTCGGTGCCCCGTTTAAGTACTTTGGATATCCAGACCGATTATATCAGCCAGAAGGCCATACAGATTTTGGCAGATAAGAACTGCCGCAAAGAGGTTCAGAATATATGGATTCAGCCAAGGATGATCAGGAGAGAGACAAGCTGAGGGGCAGCAGGGCCCCTTTAAGGCTGTCTTTTGTGACAGGAAAACGTTCTGCCAGGTTCTGAGGATTTGCCGGAGATTGTGAGGCCGGTCCTTGGGCCGGGGATAGGCATCCGCCCTTTAGGATGAGGGCCGCCGCGCCGCCTGTCGGCGTCAAAATCCCCCGGAACGATATTCTTTTTCGCCAAACTTTACTCGAGTAAATAAAACATAGGAACAAAGGGAAGGAGAGGATACTATGAGTGAAATTGTGTTCAAAAACGTGAGCAAATTTTTTGGAGACACCAAAGTCATCGAGGATTTGAACCTGACGCTAAAGGATGGGGAATTTACGGTGCTGGTGGGGGCTTCAGGATGCGGCAAGACTACTCTTCTGCGGATGATTGCGGGAATTGGCCCGGCTACTTCCGGAGAGATCTACATGGACGGAGAAGATATCAGCCAGGTGCCCCCGGGGAAGCGCAGCATTGCCATGGTATTCCAGAATTATGCCATATATCCCACCATGTCCGTAAAAGGCAACATTGAGTTCGGGCTGAAGAACAAGAAGATTCCCAAGGAGGAGAGGGAACGGAGGATTGCCTCGGTGGCGGAGACCGTAGGACTGACGCCTTATCTTGGCAGAAAGCCGGGAGCGCTATCAGGAGGACAGAGGCAGAGAGTAGCCCTGGCACGGGCCATGGTGAAGAACCCTAAGGTGTTTCTCATGGATGAACCCCTGTCCAACCTGGATGCCAAGCTCCGTGTATCCATGCGCACAGAGCTTATAGAGCTTCACCGCCGTGTGAAAACCTCGTTTGTATATGTTACCCACGACCAGGCAGAGGCCATGAGCATGGCAGACACCATTATCCTTATGGATGGGGGGAAGATCATGCAGCAGGCTTCGCCGGAGGTAATCTACAACGACCCGGACAATGTATTTACCGCACAGTTTGTGGGAACCCCTGCCATGAATGTGATCCGGGCAAAGGATGGGGAGAGCTTTATAGGATACCGGCCGGAGAAAGTGATGCTGGGAAGAAATCGGGGAGGGGCCCTTTATTGCCGCCGGGGCCTTATTCTTACAAGGGAGATGCTGGGGTCAGAGACTTTATATAAGGTGAGGCTTGAGAAAGGGGAATGGGAGGGGGAGGAACCGGTCAATGTGATGGTAAAATCACAGGATCCCGGTTTTCGTGAGGGGGAACCTGTGGAGGTGTCCGTGGAAAAAGAGAGCCTGTATTTTTTTGACAAGAACGAAAACCGGATCCGGCCGGGAGGAGGGACGGATATGGAGATTTATTATGATATGGCGAGAGACATACCTGCCAAAGCAGGAGGGAAAGAATGATGGGAGAAGAAAAGAAAAAGAAAAAAGGCGGAGCCATATGGTGGGAGAGGGTACGTCCTTATGTTATGGTGGGGCCCTGCATGATCTTCCTGGCTGTCTTTACCGTCTATCCTGTGCTCAATATGATCTATCTCAGCTTTTTTGATTATAACCTTCTCACAGAGAAGAAGTATATCGGATTAAAAAATTATGAAAGATTATTTTTCGTCAACGTGGATTTCTGGAATGCCGTGAAGAATACGGCTATTTACACGTTGTCCGTGGTAATATTGCTGATTTTCTTTGCCCTGGTATTTGCCCTGTGGCTTCAGAAAAGTACGGTGCTCAACTCCATTGCCCAGAGAATCATATTTCTTCCTCACATCTGCGCCATGTTAAGTGTGGCCATGGTCTTCCAGTGGATGATGGATGAGAAGGGACTGCTGAACATGGTACTGGAATTTTTCCGTCTTCCGGCCCTTCGATGGCTGAACAGTTCCGCCACGGCGCTTTTGTCGGTAATTGTGGTCAATGTCTGGAAGAATATCGGGTATTATGCCCTGATTCTGATGTCCTCCTTAAAAGCGATTCCAGCAGAGATCAATGAGGCGGCGGAATTGGATGATGCAAAGCCTCTGTCAAAATTTTTTAAGATCACCCTGCCCATGCTTTCGCCTCAGGTGTTTTTTCTCCTTGTGACCATTACCATAAGCTCTTTTAAGGTCTTTGAGAGTGTAAGGGTTCTCACGGGAGGAGGCCCGGGGGATTCCACCCAGGTGCTGGTGTATTACATTTACCGCTATGCCATGACCAATCTGAAGTTTGGCTATGCGTCGGCGGCAGGGACCTTCCTTCTGGCGGTGGTACTGATTCTGACTGTGGTTTACTTCCGCCTTCCGGGGAAGCGTGTTCATTATCAATAGGGGAGGACAAGGAAAAATGAGGAGATATCAGGTTAAGAAAATATTGACCGGATCCGTAAGCGGGATCCTGAAGGTTATGCTCTGCCTATTCTTTGCATTTCCTTTTTACTGGATGATTATTACCTCTCTAAAGTCCTATATGGAGTCCATCCGGTATCCTCCGACTCTGTGGCCGAAGGAACTGACGCTGGAGGGGTATCTTACGGTCTTTCGCGGGCTGGACGTGGGAATGTATCTGAAAAATTCGGTGATTATTATAATCTGCATTATCATGATGCAGGTGGTGATTATGGTGCCGGCAGCCTATGGGTTCGCAAGATATTCCTTTAAGGGCAGCGGCCTTCTGTTCGGGATCGTAACTATAGCGTTCATGGTTCCATCTCAGGTGACCTTTGTGTCTGTGTACATTATGTTTTCAAGAATGAGGCTTATGCGCACCCTTCTGCCTCAGATTCTGCCCTTTGGGGCCAATGCTTTCGGAATCTTTCTTTTGAGGCAGACCTTTAAGCAGGTGCCCGATGAACTGATCGAGTCCGCAAGGCTTGATGATGCCGGTGAGATAAAGATTATGATGGAGATCATGATTCCCATGGCAAAGTCTACCTTTGTCACCGTGGCCCTTTTAAGCTTTATCAGCCACTGGAACGCATATTTCTGGCCTCTGGTCATGACCACTACAGAGAGCGTAAAGCCCTTTACTCTGTGTATTGATAAATTGAAGGATCTGGATTATGGGCTTGTGTGGCCTACGATTATGGCGGGCAACGTGATTCTGGTTCTGCCGGTTCTGGTGCTGTTTTTGTTTGGAAGCAAAAGGATTATATCGGCTATGGCTTACAGAGGGATGAAGTAAATAAGGTGATTGCGACAGTCAAAGTCAGGAGAATATTGGGATCGTAGTTTGCATCAAAAACCTGCTGCACTATAAATAAAAACCATAAAGGAGGAGAAACATGAGATTTACGTGGAAGAGGATGGCTGCATTGGGGATGAGTATGGTTCTGCTGGGGAGTATGGCAGCCTGTGGCAAGGAGGAGGCGGCAGCGCCCGGGGCTGCGGCTCAGTCAGGGAGTGAAGCTAAGGAGACTGAGACAGAGACAAAGGCCGGGGAAAGGGAGGAGTCGAAAGAACAGGAGAGCCGTCCGCCTCATCCTTCGGGGCCGGTGACCATTCAGCTTTGGCACGGCAATTCAGGGGTAAATGAGGAGTATATTCTTTCCGTGGTGGATGACTTTAACAAGACCAATGGGTACGGGATTACGGTGGAAGCCACTTATGCGGGAAAATACCCGGAGATCCTTTCCAAGACCAGCACGGCGATTGCCTCAGGAGACGCGCCTCACATTATTATGATGAGCAGTACCGGGATTCCGATGATGGCAGAGACAGGGGCTCTGGCTGACATGTCGGAATATATTGCCAGAGATGGGCTGGATATGGACAATTTTGTGTCCAGTATGCTGGATTTCTGCTACTATCAGGATCAGATCGTGACCCTGCCTTATCAGAGATCAGTGCCGATTCTGTATTACAACAAGACCATGTTTGACGAGTTTGGGCTGAAGGCGCCGGAGAGCTTTGAGGATCTTACCCAGATCAGCAAAGCCATATATGAGAAGTCTGAGGGAAAGACTGCAGGAGCCGGTTTTCTCATTGATATGTTTTTCTACCAGGAGGCCTTAATCCGTTCTCTTGGGGCAGATGGCATCCTTGCAGCGGATGGCAGCGGTCCGGCCTGTCTGGACGATGGGAGTATGGAAAGGGTGTTAAAGGACTGGAGAGAGGGGATTGAGGCAGGCTATTTCTGCAAGGTGGAGGTAACCAACACTTCTTCCATTATGAAGGAAGACCTTTACAACGGCGAACTGGGAGCAATGCTCAGCACAAGCGGTAACTTAGGAAACTTTACGGAGCAGTTTGAAAGCCTTGACTATGAACTGGGAGTCTGCGCCATGCCGGTATACGGCGGTCTGGGAGGCAACATCGGAGGCGGAAACCTGGGAATCATCGCTTCGGGACACAGCGAGGATGAGATTGGGGCCTCATGGGAATTCATGAAATTTATGATGGAAGACCAGCAGGTGGCCAAGTGCGCCATAGAGACGGGATATCTTCCCGTAACCTACAGCAGTACAAAGACAGATGCCTTAAAAGCTCAGTGGGAGGCCAATCCTAATTATCGGATCGCATTTGACATTCTGGATCAGTGTTCGGAATCCAGCTGGTGCGTATACCAGAATGAATATGAAAGCTACCTGAAGCAGGCTGCATCTTATGTAATACAGGATTTCAGCTGGACTCCCGAAGAGGCTGTGGAGTACTTAAAGGAACAGGCTAAAATTGTATTTCAGTAAGGCAGGGAGACGTGCAGATGGACATAAGTGTGCAGACAGGCGGGATTGTATCACGATGGGGGCCGCGGGACGGCTGCCGGCTTATTAGAGAGGCCGGTTTTGACGGGATTGACTGGGGAATCGATGAGGCCTGGGACCGAAGCCAGGTACAGAAGGGCAATTTAGGACACTGTGTGTTTCAGGATTCCTTAGAGGAGATTCAGGCATATTACAGGGAGGAGCTGGCGGAGATCAGGAAAAACGGACTGAAGATCTTTCAGGCTCATGCGCCCTTTCCTCCCTATGTAAAGGGCTTCCCCAAGGTGAATTCCTATGCCATAGAGATTTATAAGCAGTGCATCCGTTTCTGTGATTCCCTGGCAATCGACCGCCTTGTGATCCATGGGATTTCCCTGGCCTTTGACGATAAGACCCAGACTAAGCAGTCTGTGGAGGAGATGAATCGTCACCTCTATGAGAGCCTGATTCCCGTATTGAGAGAAAGCAATGTGACCGTGTGCATGGAAAATCTGTTTACCCGCTGCAAGAGACAGACTGTGGAGGGAGCCTGCGCCGATCCCCATGAAGCCTGCGCGTTCATTGACGAGATGAATGAGAAGGCAGGAAAGGAGTGCTTCGGCATCTGTGTGGATACAGGGCATCTCAATGTGCTGGGAAAGAATCAGAGGGATTATCTGTGTACAATGGGGACCAGGGTGAAGGCGGTTCATCTTCATGACAACTGGGGAGACGATGACAGCCATCTGGCGCCTTATACAGGTAATATTGTGTGGGATCATGTTCTGGAAGGGTTAAAAGTCATTGGATATAGGGGAAACTTAAATTTCGAGACTCATCAGCAGGTGGCGGCAGGCCATATGGCACCGGAGACAGCTGCCATATGGCTGCACACCATCTGCAGAATCGGAGAGGTCTTTGCAGAAAAGCTTGAGAAAAACCAATAGAGACAGACAGTGGGCGCCGGAGGTATCTCCGGCGCCCACTGTCTGCATTTGGGGGCGGCAGCTTATATGGAAAAACTTATAAAAAACGCTGATTCCCCATTGACTTATTTTGAAATATATAGTAATATATGACTACGGATATTCGTAATAAAGAATATTGTTCTGATATAAGGATGATAAGTGAAAAGTTCACACACCAAGAGTACATCACAGGAGACAAAAAGGAACAGGATGAAGAGACTGTCATAACGAACCAACAGGAACAAGATAACGATGCACAAAAAGAAAAGACCCTTAGGAGGGGGGTCAGGTATGATTATGGATTTTTTAAAAAAGGTACCAGCTGGAATGATGATTGTCCCCATGTTTTTATCGGCGATTGTCAACACGTTTTTTGCGGAGGCACTGCAGATCGGATCGTTTACTACCGCGGTATTCACCAGTGCGGGGTCAGCGGCGATCCTTGGAGTTCAGCTGGTATGTCTGGGGACACAGCTTCATTTTAAGTCTATGGGAAAGGTACTGAAGCGGGGAGGCATCCTTTTGGTTTCCAAGTTTATAATCGGAGCGGTTATTGGAATTGTGATCGGAAAGGTCTTTGGGCCCGCCGGATTTGTAGGAATCACCACACTGGCTATTATCAGCTCAGTAACCAACAGCAACGGCAGCCTGTATATGTCTCTCATGGCCAGCTTCGGCGATGAGACGGATATTGCGGCCATGAGCGTGCTGACCATCAACGATGGGCCGTTTTTGACTCTTGTGGCTCTCGGTGCATCGGGTCTGGCAGATATTCCCTTTATGTCTTTGGTAGCGGTGATTGTTCCTCTTTTATTCGGAATGCTTTTGGGAAATATTGATATAAAGGTAAAAGAATTTTTTGAACCGGGAATCGGGCTGTTGATCCCCTTTGTGGGAATTACCTTAGGAGGAAGTATTAACCTGCTGAATATTGTCAAGGGCGGGGCATCCGGAATCATCCTGGGATTGATCGCCGTGTTTATAGGCGGCCCCTTTATTGTGCTCTGTGACCGTCTCATCGGAAAGCGTCCGGGATACGCAGGCTGGGCCGTGGCCACAGCAGCCGGCAATTCCATTGCCACTCCGGCAGCTGTTGCCTTAGTTGACCCAAGCTGGGCGCCTTATGTAGGTGATGCCACCACACAGATCGCTGCGGCCGTTGTGGTCACTGCCATTCTGGTTCCCATTATTACAGGCTGGTGGGCCAAAAAATATGGCTGTCCCCAGATCCCCATAGGGGCGGCAAAATAAAACGAAGGATTACTGGATCTGTTCGTTTTGTTCTAAAAGGGTTTCCAGCTTTGGCTTCGCCATGAGAAGAAGGGTTTCAATCTGCCTGCGTTTTTCCGGAGTAAAGCGGAAGGTGGGAACACTGACGCTGATGGAAGCAGCCACCTGATGGTTTCTGCTTAGAGGAACGGCGATGCAGGAGATATCCGGGTGGGTTTCGCCCTGCTCCACAGCGATGGAGGTTTCGCGGACCTTCTGAAGCTGGGAGGCAAGTTCCTCAAGGGTTTTGACCGTGTTAGATGTGAAAGGAGTCAAAGGATCCGGGTAGAGCTCCTTAAGTTCCTCCATGGTACAGCGGCTTAACAGTGCTTTTCCCAGGCTGGTGCAGTAAGCGGGAAGCCGTTTGCCGATATCCGAGGAAAGGCGTACCGGTTCCGGTGAATCCACCTTGGCCAGATAGAGAACCAGATTGTGCTCGAGGATGCCGAACTGGCAGGTTTCCGAACACTGTTCCATAATGTGTTTCATCTCATTTTGGACAAGTTCAAAAACATTGTGCCGGTTCATGTAGGAAATCCCCACAAGGTAAGCGTTGAGGCCGATGGCATATTTTTGAACGGCTTCGTTAAAAAAGATAAAGTTTTGATCGGCCATTGTATGGACAATAGGGAAGAGGCTGCTTTTCGGTGCATGTAAACGCTGTGAAAGCTCTGCTAAGGTAAGCCCTTCCTTTTCAGAAGAAAGAACCGTGAGAATGGAAAGAACCCGTGCAGTGGAGCGGTGTTCGTCTTTGGTCATAGAAGTCTCCTTTGTTCCGGTTTTTATGGCTATCATATGTGAATTTACACCATATGTCAAGTGGAGGTAGAGATAAATGAGAAATGCGATGATCATTAACGAGAAGGATAATGTAATTGTGGCTATTGAGCCGATTTCAGCAGGAAGTGAGGCAGCCTATATGCTCCATGGGGAGTATCACAGCATACCGGTCAGGGAGGACATTCCCATGTATCATAAGCTGGCGAGGGTAACCATGGCAGAGGGAAGCCAGGTCATTAAATACGGAGAGTATATTGGGGAGGCAGGCTGTGAGATTTTAGAGGGAAGCCATGTACATACCCACAATGTGTTAAGCGTTCGAGAAAGAGTCACGGACTGATGAGGAAAATCAGAGAAAGGAAGGAAGAAGAAATGAAATTTTGGGGTTATCAGAGACCGGATGGAAAGGTCGGCATCAGAAATCATGTGTTAATACTGCCTGCAAGTATCTGTGCATCAGACACAACCAGGATTATTGCCTCCCAGGTGGAGGGCGCCATCTCATTTAATAATCAAAACGGATGTTCCCAGGTGCCGCCGGACATGAAGCTTACTATGGATATTTTGGCAGGCTACGCCGCTAATCCCAATATCTATGGGACCGTGGTGGTGTCCTTAGGATGTGAAGGATGCCAGATGGACCTGGTGACCGAGGCCATCCGCCAGAGAACCAATAAGCCTTTAAAGACCCTGATTATCCAGCAGGAGGGCGGAACCATAAAAACCGTGGAAAAGGGAGTGCGCTATGCCCAGGAGATGGTGCAGGAGGCAGCTCTTTTGAGGAGAGAAGAGTTTCCGTTATCCAAGCTGATCCTGGGGACCAACTGCGGGGGAAGCGACCCCTCCTCCGGCTTAGGTTCCAATCCCTTAGTAGGCTCTTTAAGCGACCGGCTGGTGAACATGGGCGCCACCTCCGTGCTGTGCGAGACCACTGAATTTTTAGGGGCAGAGCACATTCTGGCCCGCCGCGCCGCAAGCAAAGAGGTTCACGATAAAATTTACGAGATTGTGTACCGCTATGAGGAATCCTTAAAGATGATCGGTGAGGAGATCCGCAGCGGCAACCCCTCCCCAGGCAATATTGCAGGAGGGCTGACTACCTTGGAGGAGAAGTCCCTGGGATGTATCCACAAGGGAGGGGAAAGCCCCATTAACGCCGTATACGAATATGCGGAGCCCATGAAGACCGGCCACGGCCTGGTTATTATGGATACCCCCAGCAACGACGCTGCTTCCGTGGCAGGACTTATCGCCGGAGGGTGCCAGCTGGTAGTCTTTACAACAGGCCTTGGAACTCCCACAGGGAATGCCGTGGCTCCGGTGATGAAGATTACGGCCAACAAAAATACCTACAAGACCATGAAGGATAATCTGGATTTTGATGCCAGCCATGTGATCTACGGCCCTGAAACCTTAGAGGAGATTACCGACGATTTCCTGAACCAGGTCATTGATGTCTGCAACGGAAAATTAGTAAAAGCAGAAGCCTTAGGCTACATTGAGACAGCCATTTCCAGGGCCTGCAATTATATGTAAGAAGGAGGAGCGACATGAGCGCAGAATATATTTGTCCCGTTCTCACTGCCTTTAAGGAGGATGGAAGCGTGGATATGGAGGCCATGAAGGCCCTGTTTGATCACCTGATCCACGGCGGCATGGATGGAATTGCCATTATGGGCAGTTCCGGTGAGTTTTACAGCATGACTCTTAAGGAAGCAGGAGAATTTGCCAGGGCGTCTCTTGACTACCTGAAGGGAAAGATTCCGGTTTACATAGGAACGGGACGTCTGACTCTGGAGGAGACTGTCCAGCTGTCCTCCATGGCTCTGGAATGGGGGGCAGAGGGCGTGATGATCGTAGGCCCCTATTACATAGGAGCAGATAAGGAAGGGATCTATGCCTATTATGATCAAGTGGCCGGGCAGGTTAAGGGAAATATGATCCTGTATAATTATCCGGATCGTACCGGTTATGACATCACTCCTGATATTGTGCTGCGCTTGTTAAAGAAACACAAGAATATTGTGGGCTTTAAGGACACCATGCCGGCTCCGTCACATACCAGAGAGCTGATCCGCAGCGTGAAGCCCCTATATCCGGAGTTCAGGATTTATTCCGGCTTTGACGATAACTTTATCCATGTGCTGTTAAGCGGAGGAAACGGCTGTATTGCCGCCTTGTCCAATGTGCGCCCGGAGCTGTGCGCTCAGTGGAGGGATGCGTGGAAAAAGGGAGATCTAAAGAAGGTAATGGCTATCCAGGGCATCATTGACGGGCTCATGGACTTTTATAAAATCTCCACTCCCTTTATGCCTGCCATGAAATACGCGCTCCAGAAAATGGGCCTTCCCATATCCG
Organism: Hungatella sp.; assembly: GCA_022796015.1. GTDB lineage: Bacteria > Bacillota > Clostridia > Lachnospirales > Lachnospiraceae > UBA3402. The sequence continues at coordinate 19,467 of JAAWHU010000010.1, forward strand.
CCGGCTGCAGATTGCCTGCGCTTCCAGCAAGTAAGGAACAGAGGCGGGAAGTGGACAGAATGCTTGAGGAATCTCTGTAAGCTTATAGTGACAGGTACAAAAAACACCGTTTTTCTTATGGCTTTTATACCAGAAAAACGGTGTTTTCTTTAAACGGATATATCAACGGACATGGCTCCTCCAAAGCCGCCGGACATATCTGCGCCGGACAGGATATCGCCTAGGGAGCCGCCGGCTGCCAGCTCCGGTGCAAAAGCCCCGGCTCCGGCCATGGAGGCCATGAGTTCGTTGGAGGCCTCTCTTCCATCCTGGGCCATCTCTTTGTCGGCATAATTCTTCTCGTCCTTGCGGCGCTTTCTCCTCCGGGCCGTCAGTTCTTCACGAAGCTCCTTTTCCTTCTGGAGCTGAAGCTTCTTCAAAGCCTTCCGACGCTGTAGCTCCAGCTGCTCTTCCTTGCTTAAATGCTTCAGCTTTTTCTGGATGCGTTTAATGAGCTTTTCCATGCGCTTTACCTTCTGGGCAGCCTTTTTGGCTTCCTTGCTGTTGCTGGTGGACAAAGCGGCCATCTTTAGGTCGGTCAGGGCCCGCATGGCTTTGGAGTAGACCTGGAGTACATCCATCCGGGTCTCAGCCATGGCCAGCTCCGAGGCCAGCTGTCCCACGGAATTATTGGATGAGGAAGAACTGGTCTTAAAGTTTCCGGAATCCTCCGATTTCTTTCCGGAAACAGAGGATAAGGCCATGGTTTCGGATTCCTTGACATCGGAACTATCTTTTTTCTGAGACGTGTTTTTAGCCTTTCCGGAAGCCTTTGCAGAAGCAGAGGACCGGTATGAGGCCTGATCCGTTTTGGTATACCGGTTATCAGCAGTAACTTTCATAAACAACCCCCTTTCTATGATGCACGGTCAATTTCCTATCAATTCCCTATAGTTATATATCGGCAAAATATGAGAAAATAAAATAGCATAATTTCCCTTTTCAAACAGAGAGAAAGCCTGTATAATAAAAATTAGCTAAAGCAAAACAGAAGGGAGAAGAGAAGAAATGCTGCATAAGACATTAAAACCATTTCCAAAAGAGTTTCTTTGGGGAGCGAGTACGTCTGCCTATCAGGTAGAGGGTGCGAATCTGGAAGACGGCAAGGGGCCATCCTGTCAGGATGTGAAGAAGGTGCCGGAGGGGACTTCTGATTTGACCGTGTGCGCAGACCAGTATCACAGATATAAAGAGGATATTGCCCTCATGGCAGAGATGGGGTTTAAGACATACCGTTTCTCCATTGCCTGGTCCAGAATTATTCCCGACGGAACGGGAGCGGTGAATCCCAAGGGAATCGAGTACTACAACAATGTTATTAACGAATGTTTAAAATACGGGATTGAGCCTCTTGTGACCATGTTCCATTTTGACATGCCGGCGGCTCTGGACAAGAGAGGCTCCTGGTCCAACAGGGAGTCCGTAGACTGGTTTTTGAATTTTGCCAAGGTAATGTTTGAGAACTTCGGCGACCGTGTGAAATACTGGCTCACCATTAACGAGCAGAACATGCTGACCCTGGTAGGCCCTGTGATCGGGACTCTGACCATTCCGGAAGGATGTACCAATGTGCTGAAGGAGACCTATCAGCAGAACCACCATATGCTGGTGGCCCAGGCAAAGGCCATGGTGCTGTGCCATGAGATGCTGCCCGGAGCCAAGATCGGCCCGGCTCCCAACATTTCTTTAGTATATCCCGCAAGCTGCAAGCCCGAGGATAACCTGGCTGCTCAGAATTACAACGCCATCCGCAACTGGCTGTATCTGGATATGGCCGTGTATGGTGTGTACAACAATCTGGTATGGGCTTATCTGGAGGAGCACGACGCGACGCCGGAATTTGCCCCCGGAGACGCAGAGGCATTGAAGAACGGGCATCCTGACTTTATCGGGTTTAACTATTACAACACGGCCACAGTGGAGGCAAGCGATGGCAGCGAGACCATGAACCCGGGAGCAGACCAGCAGACTGCAAGAGGAGAAGCCGGCTTCTACAAGGGCTTCCGCAACCCCCATCTTCCCACTACGGAGTTTGGATGGGAGATCGATCCCATGGGATTTCGGGCTACAATCCGTGAGATGTACTCCAGATATCGTCTGCCTATGATCGTGACGGAGAACGGCCTTGGCGCTTATGATAAGCTGACCGAGGATGGCAAGGTACATGACCCCTACCGGATCGAATACCTGCGCAAGCACATTGAGCAGGTCCGCCTGGCTATCTCCGATGGCTGCGAGATGATGGGCTACTGCCCATGGTCTGCAGTGGACTTGATCTCCACCCACGAGGGTATGGTAAAACGTTACGGCTTCATCTATGTGGACAGAGAAGAGTTTGACTTAAAGACGTTAGACCGCTACCGCAAGGATTCCTTCTTCTGGTACAAGAAAGTCATTGAGACCAACGGGGAAGACCTGGATTAATACTGAAGCATGTTTCATCCCGCACCAGAGCTGTATGGCTGGTGCGGGATTTTTTTGGGGATTCCCATTAAGGACGGCCGGGGGTGAGAGAAAAAATATGGTTGAGATATGCGGCAGGAATGCGTATAATGATAGAAGCCTGATAAAAGTCTGAATGATCAAGATGAAGGAGAGCACAGCATATGAAGTGGAGCAAATTTACGCTGACCACCACCACGGAGGCGGTGGATTTGGTCAGCAGCCTGTTGGATGAGATCGGAATTGAGGGGATCGAGATAGAGGATCATGTCCCTCTTACGGAGGCGGAGACAAAGGGGATGTTTATTGATATCCTGCCGGATCTGGGGCCGGACGATGGGGTGGCCAAGGTCAGCTTTTATCTGGAGGATTTGTCAGACCTGAGCCGGATTATGAAGGAGATCGAAGAGGGCCTTGAAGAATTGAGCCGGTTTGTGGACGTGGGGGAGAGGACCATCACCTCCTCGGAGACAGAGGATAAGGACTGGATTAACAACTGGAAGGAGTACTTCAAGCCCTTTACGGTAGATGATATTCTCATTAAACCTACCTGGGAGGAGATTCCTGACCAGGATCAGGACAAGCTTTTGATTCAGATTGACCCGGGAACCGCCTTCGGCACAGGCCAGCACGAGACCACTCAGCTGTGTATCCGTCAGCTGAAGAAATATGTGACCCAGAAGGCCAGGATTCTCGACGTGGGAACGGGAAGCGGGATCCTTGGGATTACGGCCTTAAAGCTTGGGGCAGGGTGGGTCTTTGGGACAGACTTGGACGAGAATGCCATTGCGGCCGTGGGGGAGAATTTAGGTGCCAATCATATCGGCGCCGAGAGCTTTCAGGTGGTTCAGGGCAATATTATAGATGATAAAGCTGTTAAGGATCAGGCCGGGTACGGCTGTTATGACATTGCAGTGGCCAATATTCTGGCTCCGGTAATCATCATGCTTCAAAAGGAGATCCCTGCTCATCTGAAAAAGGGAGGAATCTTCATTACCTCGGGCATTATCAACACCAAGGAGGAGGCTGTGAAGGAGGCCATTTCGGCCAACAAAGAGCTGGAGATTGTGGAGACCACATACCAGGGCGAGTGGGTGTCTGTCACGGCCCGGAGAGTGTAGGGGGAAGACGTGTATCATTTTTTTGTGACAAAGGATCAGATCGGGCCTGACTATATTACCATAACCGGCGGGGATGTGAACCATATCCGCAATGTGCTGCGGATGAAGGCCGGGGAACAGGTTTCTGTAAGGGATGGGGAGACCAAGGGATATGTGTGCGAGATCGCCGAGATAAGGGGGGAGACGGTTACGGCCCGGATTCTCTGTGAGGAGGAGGATCAAAAGGAACTGCCGGCCCGCCTCCATCTGTTCCAGGGACTTCCCAAGAGCGATAAGATGGAGCTGATTATCCAGAAGGCCGTGGAGCTTGGGGTATACCAGGTGATTCCTGTGGTTACGAAACGAACCATAGTAAAGATGGATAAGAAAAAAGAAGAATCCCGTATCAAACGATGGAACTCCATTGCAGAAAGCGCGGCGAAGCAGTCGGGCCGGAACCGGATTCCAAGGGTAACAGGGATAATGTCCTTTGAGGAGGCCCTGGCCTTTGCAGAGCAGTTTCAGGTAAAAATGATTCCCTTTGAACATGCAGAGGGCATGGAGGCTGCCAAAAGGGAGATGGAGCGCATGGGGCCTGGGATGGATATCGGGATTTTCATAGGGCCGGAGGGCGGCTTTGAGGACGAGGAAGTGAGCCGGGCAGAAGCTGCCGGGGTTAAGGCCGTGTCTTTGGGACGCCGTATTCTTCGGACAGAGACAGCAGGACTTATGGTGCTCTCGGTGGCCGGGTATCTGCTGGAGACAAAGGGAATGGGTACAGGAGGAGAAGGGGATGCTTGAGGCAAAAAATGAGCAGTTGGGTAATTTTGGGTTTCTTTTAGACTTTAACCAGGATTTCCTCTTTGAGTTTGCACAGCTGGCGGAGAGTAATCTCTATGTGAACAAGAGGCTGTGCGCAGTGTACATAAGACAGCTGACAGAAAGCTTTTTTGATACGGTTATTGACAGAGAGGGAATCGAGATCGGAAGGAAAAGCTTAACAGATGGCATGGACAACATGGCCTCCATAAGCGATAAGCAGAAGGCCATAGACCGGTATTACAATGAAAGGGATGTCAGAAGGCCGGCATACGGAAAGCGGGCGTTTCCCAGATACCCCGGCTCGTCAAGGACAGCGTATTCACGGCTGGAGTGTCCCGAAGGCGAGGGGGACAACCGGGTGGCAGGAAGCCTGGTGGATCCGGAGAAAAAGACGCTGTATGTGTGGGATTTTATCAGGCGTCTGGGCAATGCAGGCTCTCACGCCGTGTTATCGGAGGACAACAAGCGATGGCTGGAAGAAAAATATATGATCGCCGCCCTGGAACAGCTGTGTTTTAGAATGGGGATTTATTTTTATGGTGTCCACAATGAGGACAATAAGGCTGTCTACCGTCTGGAACGCTGTTCTCTGGCAAGCAGGATGGTCTTTTATCCCAAGGAAGATGGGAGAATGATCTCTGTCCAGAGCCAGGGGATTCTTCCGGGATACGTGGAAAAAAAGTACTATACCGTAATGCCCAAATCCTATACATGGGAAGGGAAGCTGTACTGGGAGAATTATATCAACAAATATTTTATAATCAGGCGGTATGAGATAAGGGGAGAAAACAGCGTCAGGGACTATCTGCTCCAGAGCCAGAAGGCATATCTGATTCTTCAGCAGACAGGTAATCTGGAGGGGATTGCCTCCTATGCCGTACTGGCAGACCTAAGGAACAGCGCTAACTATTATGTGACCTCCTATGAGTTTGACACGGAGCCCCTGGAATTGTCTGCCGAAACCTTGCGGACATGCGGCGTCTATGACAGCCCGGCAAGGCTTATGGGGCTGTGCTTAAGGCTGATAAGGGTAATGATGAACCTAAGCGCCAATCATATATACCATAGGAATCTCACCCACAACAGCATAAAGCTGTGCAGGCTGGGACAGGGGGAATTTGAATTGAAAATCATTGATTTTGAACTGGTTAAGCTCTATGAGAAGGAGGAGGAATTTTCTCAGGCTACCGTATATAAGTATGTCAATGAACAGACCCAGCTGATGAATGAATCCAACATAAGACAGTACGGCGCTGTGGAGTGGGACGAGCACACGGAAGAATGGGAGTATGAGAGAGAACAAAAAAGGCGTACAGCTATGATTCTGCGCAATCTGCTGTGCCCGGCACATTTTGATAACTCCCGGTCCTATAATGCGCCGGCCTCATGGGAAGAAATATGGGAACAGAAGGAGCTTAAGGCCCTTAAGGCCCTCTGCCCGCCCAAGGACCAGATATTGAAGCAATTATTTGACATATCAGACCGATTAATGAATGACAGCGGTTTTGGACTATCACAGGCTTATGGCCAGATTGAGAGTGTGGAGAATGAATACAAAGGTTGACTATGAAGAGGCAAAAGAGATTGGGGCCCAGTGGGGGTATCATGAATTTACGGCATTGCAGGACATGGTGCTAAAGGACTGCGGCTGTATGGAGAATGCCAGGGAATTTATAACAGGGTCTACATCTTCCGGCAAGACCCTGATCCCCCTGATCTGTGTGAAGGCTGACCAAAGGCGGTGTGAGAAGAAGGTAAAGCTTTTGTATATGGTTCCATACAGGGCCCTTGCCACCCAGAAGGCAAAAGAATTTGTACAAAAGTTTACCCGGGAAAGGGTCATTGTCTCCACAAGTGAATACTGTTCCGAAGATGCGAATGTGATGAATGGAAACTGTGATATCGCTATTGTTATTTATGAAAAGATATTTATGTTTCTGTCCAATGACAAGAGATTCTTAGATCAGTATACCCATATTGTCTTTGATGAACTGGGAATCGTGGAGAACCCCGAGCGGGGGCTGAAGGTGGACTTTATCCTGTATCGGGCATGCAGGTTTACAAAAAGCAATATTTATGTTCTGGCGACTCCGTATTTCAACTGGAACTATTATATTTCCTTATATTCGTTTCACAGGCATCAGGAGGAGTCCAGACCTGTACAGATCAAAAATACCATTATCAATTATACAAAGGGTGAAGTGGGACATGAATATGATGAGCAGGATGGCCTTATCTTTGACTTATGCGACAAGCACCGCAGGCTGGGGCACAAGATTCTCATTTTTGCCAACAGCAGAGCCCGTGTGCGGGATATTTCAAAAAAGCTCTATCTGCATTTTGGAGGCAGCGATACCATAAACGCCGGGGAGGCGAAGCGGCAGTTTTTATCCAGGCTGGTTATGACTGAGGATGATTTGTACGGAATCATGGACAGAGACGACTACCTGGCCTATGCCGCCGGTATCACCTATCACAACGCGTCTCTTCCGGAGGAAGTGAGGGAGTTAATCGAGGATGATTTTTTAAACGATGACGGCTGTATAGACATTGTGGCGGCTACGGAAACCTTGGCATACGGTCTCAACAGCAACGTGGATATGGTGATTGTCACGGAGATGGAAAAGCCCATTGGCAGGGGGGAAAAGAAATTCCTTACAGTCAACGAGTACGAGAATTATATCGGAAGGGCAGGGAGGCTGGGCAAGAAAACCATGGGATATACCTATACCTTTGTGGAGCAGGCTCAGGATACCCGGTGGGAGGAATTAAAGGAAAAGATAAAAGATCCGGATGTTATGGAAAGCCAGTATAAGGGGATCTGGGAGACCGAGGAGTGTATCTTTCATCTGCTGAATTATTTTGACGACCCCCATGGAATCCAGCTTAGCCAGGTGTCGGAGGCTCTTGGCTCTTTCCCCTACAGTCATGAGGGGGAGGCCATTGACCTGGAACCTTCCGTCCGGGAATTGCGAAGCCGAAGGCTTATAAGGGAGAACTATGATGAGCTGGATGACAGCGTAAAGATAAAGGTAAGTAAAACAGGAAGGCGTGCTTTGGGATTTATTGTCAGTATGGATACTTATGACAGGCTGAACCGGGAGAGGAACCGGCTGTTTCACGCCGGGACTATCTGTATCTTTGATTTTCTCTATGCCGTATGTCACTGTAAGGAGCTGCAGATCTCGGATTACTATCCTATTAGGGACAGTAAAAATTATCGGAGCCATCTCATAGAGTGGCTTGGCCGTCTGGAGGAAAAGGGAGATGTGTCAGGGCCATGCAGAAAAAGCATTACCACGAATCCCATGATTACTAAATTTAAGAATGAGAAGAACCGGTTCAGCCAAAGGGATTTTGCGGAGCTTCGGAAGGTACGCATGGCGGAGGCCATCTACATGTGGATAGAGTGTTATTCCGTAGAGGAGATTGAAAAACGATGTGGATTTAGTTATGGAATCATCAAAAAGATGGGGGAGAAGGCAAAGTACATAACCGATATCCTGTCAGCGGAGATTTCCATGACAAAGGATGTAGGCGACCTGGAGATCATCCTGAAGCAGACAGGTCTTTCCCTTTACTACGGAGTAAAAAGAGAGCTGATACAAACTTTGAATCTTCTGGAACTGGAACCTGTGGAGGGGAGACAGCTGCGGACCATTGGAAGAATCAAGAACATAAAAGAACACTATTCAAAGGCAAAGGCAGGAAGGCTTGAGATGCTTATGGCGCAGATCGCTTCTTTTCCTGATGAATATAAAGGATTGGCAGAGGGTGATTAAATGATCGGTGAATTTAGACAGATTGCTGACAATTACGGGGTTCCGGAAGAAATATTAGAAAAGATAGAATATGAGATCAGCGGCGGAGGAACCAGGCCCGTAGGCCTTACGGCCCTCCAGAGGGAAGCCATTGGCAATGACAGATTCTGGTGCTCCAATGACAGAGGCGGAAATGTTATTGTCCAGGGGGCTACTTCTTCCGGTAAGACCCTGGTGGCAGAGCTTTTGACGCTGCAATGTGTGTTTGCCATGAATAAGCATGTAATATACCTGGTTCCCCTTAAAGCCCTGGTATCGGAAAAGGTCCAGCAGTTTAAGAGGGATATCTTTCATGGCGAGAGAACCATGGGGATCAATATTTTTGCCTCCTCCTCAGACTACCAGGATCATGATACGGAGCTTGCAGAGGGACAGTATGATATAGCGGTGGTGGTCTACGAGAAATTCTTTGCCATGCTGGCCGAGCAGAAGGACAACAAATTCCTGGAAAAGTGCGGCCTTATTGTAGTAGATGAGATTCAGCTTCTTAGCTCCCAGGACAGAGGGGCAAAGCTTGAATACTCCCTGACAAAGGTGCGGAATAATTATCAGAATACCATACGGATCCTGGGGCTTACTACGGTTGACTGTGATACCAGCTACGTGAACCGCTGGCTGGAGGCCGAGATCATCAAAAATTCCCAAAGGCCGATCGGATTAAAAGAGAGGATCATATCCTTAAGCGGGCTGTTTTGGGAAAGATATATTAAGGGAGAGGGCGAAGCTGAGGACAGTGAGCCGGAGGAAGGCCATATTGAGGGAAGAATCCAGATCGAAGATACCGAGAAGCTGAAAAATAAGTCTGTAAACATAAAAAAACAGGCCCTTTTGCGGGCCCTGTTAAGGAAAATCAGCAACGAGGATGACCAAAAGAAGATCATTGTCTTTGCCAACAGCAGGGAGCGCTGCAAGAGTATTGCCGGGGAGATCGCAAAGGGAGGCGTGTTTAGCAGGCAGGAGGTTAATGCCAGCCTAAGCAGTGAGCTGGAGAAGACAGATGATGACAGCGAAAAGAATCTTCTCCAGAACGAGCTTCTTCCCTATGGGATCGCATACCACAGCGCGGCCCTTCCCATGAGCCTGCGGGAGCTGATTGAACAGGAGTTTAAGAGGGCGGACGGAAGTATCCGGCTGATTGTGGCCACGGAGACCATCACCATCGGAATGAACCTTCCTGCTGACGTTATGATCTTATATGATAAGAAGGTGTTCAGAGGAAGCGATGGAGGCGTTGATATACGGCCCCAGGAGTATAAGAATTATATAGGAAGAGCCGGGAGGCTTGGCATAACGGATAAGATCGGTGAAAGCTACTTGTTTGTAGATACGGATTCCGACATACCCTATTACTGGAAGCAGTATGTGAACTGCAGAATCGAGGAGGTTTCCTCCGCCTTAAGGGATGCTTCCTCCAGGGAAAGTGCACCGTATTACCTGAATCTGCTGTGCAAGGGCAAGGAGGAGGTGTTTTCGGAGCAGACCATTAAGAAATTGTCAAAGAAGACCCTGAATGCAGCGGAAGCCTCCTGGGAGGGCAGAGAGTATGATAGGGTTGATACGGCTAAGATTATTGAAGACTTTAAGAAGGTAGGCCTTATCCGACACAAGGATACGGAGAGCAGTGAGCTGGATGACGACATGGATTCGGCATATAAGCTGACCAATTTCGGCGAAATGCTGGCTCCCTATGCCTTATCCGTGGTGACCTGCTTCAACATAAAGAAATATTTCCGGGATGGGGGAAGTGCCCATAAGGCCGGCCTTCCCATTGACTATACCAGTGAGGATCTAAAAAAAGACAGGTATCTTCTGGACATCTTATTTACAGTGTGCAAGATGCATGAGGTGAAAAAGATCATACACCCGGGGCTTCCGGAACCTAAAAATCCCAACAGCAGAAGGATCTACCAAAAAATGGAGGAGGCTGTCTTAAATTACCTGAATCAATATAAGGAGAGGGAAGGGGAGGACGGATTCTGGGACAATTCCGAGATAGAGAGAGTATTTTTCAGCGATGAGGAGCCTGAGACAGAGCAGCTGACCGCAGCCCTGAGGGCTATTCTTCTCTTTCACTGGATTAAGGGCGAGCTTCCATCACAGATCAAGGAACATGCAGGCTTGAAGATCAAGGAATTTACCTTGTATACCGGGGATATGTCGCGGATCGGCGAGAGCTGCAGCTATATTTTAGAGGCAATATCAAAATGCCTTTTTACCAACAAGAAGAGAATCGATGGCGGCGGGTTGGAGCATGGCTTCTATTCTCTGGCAGTTAAGCTAAAGTACGGCCTGTCAAACCCTAACTTGATTCAGGTGGCCAACAGACATGTATATGGGCTGTCAAGAAGTACCATCATTCAGATGGATAAGGCGGCCCAGGGCTGCGGATTTGATAATATTAATCTTTTTATCCGCAGTTCCAACAAAAAGGTCTTTGATTATCTGACGCCTGCTCAGAGAAGAGACCTGATTCAGCAGATGAGCGAACGATATGACGACAGAAATGTGGAGAATCTTATTGCAAAGCTTGTGGAGGACGAGATCGTGGATTTCTCCATGGAGTCTCATTTTAAGGCTATCGCCCATCCAAGGGAAGCAGAAGAATGGCTGGACAGCATAAGAAATGTTTTTTCGTTCCTAGACGGCGTAAGGCAGCTTCCGCTGGCGAAGAACCATAGTTCCGCCAGAGGAATCCGGCTTAAATGGAAGGACCATGAGATGTACATGGTGCTGCTTTTTGATAAGGCCTCTGTTTCCAAGGAGAAGCTTGCAGAATACAGAAAACAGCTGAATCTGCAGGCTCAGGACAAGGTTCTTTTTGTCCACGGCCGGGACGCGGATCTTGACCTTTCTAATCCCAATGATATCACAATCAGTGCGGATTATATGAGCAAGGTGATTCTGGAATTCCTGGCGCTGAGCGGATGCATCAACGGAGTCAGCATCTGTAATTATTTGTATGAACAGGAGGGAGCCGTATCGGATAAAGGAATGTCTTCCCTGCAGAAGAGTATTGAGAAGCTGCTGGAGTATTCCGAGGAGGAATCCTGCGGGGATGAGGAGGCCCTGAGTTCCTATAAAAAATATATCCGCAAATACGGGTACAAGGATTTAGAGGTTATGGACTCGCCCCACGGTCATGCCATTATGCACATGGTCCAGGGTTCCCGCGGAATCGGAAATCTTGTGATAAAAGAGATTCGTATTCCGGAGAATGAGGAGGAATTTGAAGCGCTGGATGCAAAGGCCAAGGAGCTGTGGGAGAGGTACGGTCAGGAAGCGGATGAGGAAGAGCTGGAAACCATGGTCCGGCAGCTGTGCTGCTGTGATATCCCGCCGGCGGATCTAAAGGACATCATTGCCATGTCCCGCAAAAGAGAAGGGCAGCTTTATGGCGCCGTAGAACATAAAAAAGCATATTTTTATCAGTCCCTTGTGTTTTTGACAGAGGGGTACAAACGGTTAAATGAGGTTCGTATTGCCGCAGCCCTTGCCAGCAGCCATATTGTGATGGTATTTAACCCGGAAATTTTCCATGTGAATTATGAGCATGGAAGCCTGAACTCTGTGGATACAAAATTTAACCATCTGAGAACCGATTTGTTCTTTGCCATGCAGTCCTATGATGGAAGCCTATTGGATAAAAGGGAGGAATTAAACAATAATCGGGAAGAGATCATCCGGATCGGTATCCAGATCAGTGAAGCCCTTAAGGTCTGCCATGAGAACAAGATCCTGCACAGGGATATTAAGCCTGCCAATATTCTCTTTTTGAACAAAAGCGAGTACTATCTCTGTGATTTTGGCAGTGCCGTAAAGATCAATGCGGGAAAGACATACCGTGTAGGGACTCGTGGGTTTATAGCGCCGGAGGCAGACGCGGGAGAGTATTCGGAGAGAAGCGATATCTATTCCCTGGGAAAGACCTTACTATTTCTCTATAAGGGCAGGGAACAGGCCTCCGGGGAGCAAAGCCCGGAGGAGGATGAACTGATGCTGGTGTTAAAGAAGGCGTGTGAAGAGAAGCCTTCCGCCAGATATGAAGGTGCCGGCCAGCTGAGAGACGCCTTGAGGACACTAAAACTCCCCGCTGCTGCCGGCAGCAGGGATAGGTGAAAGGATCTCAGGAAAATCAATGGTCATGACAATACCTCCTCTCAACATGGCGTCACACGGCATCCGCGACGCCGGATGTGACAGCGGCAGTGCCTATGGCAGTGGTGGCAGTTCCGGCGACGGAGGCGGCGGCAGCCCCGGCGGAGACAACGGCGGCGGTGCTTGCTCCGGCGGAGACGGCGACGGCACCCACTGTGGCGGCCAAGGGAACAACGGCGGCAACGGCAAGGGGAGCGGCGGCAATGAGTCCCACACCGGCTGCAATTTTGCCAATAGGTGAAAAATCATCGAAGAAACCCATAGAGTATACCTCCTGTGCAATGAAAAAAGGGTTGACAAGGAATCAGTCGTCAAGCTGGTCATAGATGTCCTCCATGATCTCGCTGACTAAATCGAAGAACTCATCCATGGTGATCACCTCCTGGAAAAGATGATACCATAAGTGGATGGAAAAAAAATTGCATTGATAAAGGAGATGGTCGGTTGGCTTCAAGGGATGAGATCAACAGAAGAAGAGAGCATATTTTGACAAGCCTATGGGAGAAGCCGCGTTCTGTTGAAGAGCTGTCCCGGATTACAGGCAGGGGAAGGCGCACGGTCCTTGACGACATCAGCACTCTCAGGAAAAGCGGCAATGTGATCGAGATAAAGGAAGGGGTAGCCTCTTTAAAAGAGAAGACTGATGTGCTGGTTCACTCCTCTAAGTCAGTTATGAGAAAAATACATATCATTACCTTAATAAACCGGATAGGAGGAGCCAATAAGGAGCAGCTGTTAAAGGTAATCAAGGATGATATGGGGGATTATGATGACAGGCAGGCTCAAAGACGCAGGGCAGATGGGGCCAGAAAGAATCTGGATAAAGATCTGAAGGAGCTTTTAAAAGAGCACGTGATACACATGGAAGGGGACTTGTATACCGCATCCATAGATACTCCGGAGGTCATAAAATTCCAGGATGAATCCCTAATGAGTATTTACAACATGATTGTGAACAACGGGGATAAGGCGGCATACAGTCCGGTGCTGTACTGCATTGCCAAAAAGATGGAGGAGGCGCTGCAGTATAAGCTGTACGCCGAGCCTAAGAACTATGTTCCCTCCATTCTGATCCGGGACAGCAGGGAGAATATAGAGGAATACGAAGCGATGATAGACCGTGTGTGGCGGCTTCCCTTTAAAACCAAAAAGCTTTCCATTCAGGCGAAAAACCGATACGGCCAGGTTTACTGCAAAATAATTGCAGTGGAAAGGATGGTGTATCTCTGCGATTCGGGGAAGCTGTATCTTATGGGGGAGGAACACGGCTCCTTAAGGAGATGTATTATTGATTTTTCCCGTATGATAGACGCTGAGGCAACCGACCTTGACAATACCATATATGACAACGAAGCCATAAGGGACGTATGTGAGGAGATGCTTAAGATTTCAGCAGGAGAACCCCATGAGATCACAGTGGAATTTGACAATGCAGAGGCCGTGAAGGAGGATTTAAGGAGACATATAAAGACAAGAACCAAGGGGGCTCTGCAAAGTAAGGAGGGCAGGCTTGTATACACAGACAGAATACGGGGCATCGACGACATGGCTAAGATGATTAGAAGATATGGGAAGTCCTGTAAAGTCCTAAAGGATGAGGCGTTAAAGGACAGGATGGTGCAGTCCTCAAAAAAATTGATAGAGAGATATGAGAGGAAATGAATCAATACCATACCAATGTATACGAGAGAGTTACAGATATTATGTATCTTTTATATGAGGCGGATGGAATTTCCGTCAGCGAGATTTCTGCTAAATATAAGGTGGATTATCATATCGTATTGGAAGACTTAAGGTATTTATCAGAAGCACAGGAGCTGGAGTTTTTAATCTTTCCCTGTGATGAGAGGTTTGATACCGATGAGTTCCTGGAGGAATTATTTGCCGGGAAACATAATGAAGTAAAGCTGTATGCAGAAAAGGCAGATGACGGCTACATGGTTTCTCTTCAATTATCAGCCTTTGAAAAAATATTTTTAAACCATTTTTTAAAGGAATATCCATGGAAGGAGGAGCTGGGCAGGGTTCATGACATCTTAATAAAGAACGGGCCGGCTGACACGTCATGGGCCGTGCTCCAGGTTATGGGCCAGATCAATGAGGCCATAGGCAGCCATGAGGCTGTGAGAATCCGATATGATTCCCGCGAGATGGATATGGTTCCCATTAAGATGGTGAAAATGGTTTCCACAGGTACTTGTTACTGTATGGCTCTGGAGCTTGATGAGGGCCTGGGGCCGGGTGAGCTGATGGAGGCTTCAGGCCGGATGCGATATGTAAGGCTTGACCGGGTTGAACATGTGGAGGGCTTATGCCAAGGGCCGTATCTTCTTACGGGAGACTGGCTGAAGCAGGAGCTTGGGATGCTGGATTACCGCTGGGGAATGGAAGACGACCAGGGCCCCTTTCCCTTTGCAATGATCGTATATGATGAGGCCAATCTTCCGAGGCGGCTCTACGGCCAGCTGAAGAACAGAAGGTACGGAACCTGGAAGCGTAATGCAGACCACACATATCTGTATGAGGATATGGTTATGGATTATGAGAGTTTGAAGCAGTGGGTAATGGAGCTGGGCAGTTCTGTCAAGGTGATAGAACCCCGAAGGCTGCGGGACGAAATCCTTGAAGCTGCATACAGCAGGCTGGACATCTATGGTAAGGGCTCAGGAGATGGCGGCACAGCAGAATAACAGACAAGCCAGGAAGGCCTTAGAGGCCTGAACGGGATTAGGAGGGAACATGGAAGTATATTTTGATAATTCAGCGACTACCAGAGTCTTTGACTCGGTAAAGGATATTGTAGTAAAGACCATGACAGAGGATTACGGCAACGCCGCCGCCAAGCATAGGAAGGGCGTGGAGGCGGAGCGCTACATTAAGGAGGCAAGGGCAGTGATCGCAGGGAGCCTAAAGGTTCAGGAGAAGGAGATTATCTTTACCTCCGGCGGTTCCGAGTCCAACAACATGGCTCTCATCGGCACGGCGCTGGCCAATAAGCGGCAGGGCAATCATATAATCAGTACAGGCGTGGAACACTCTTCCGTATACAATACCCTGGGATTTTTGGAAGATATGGGCTTTGAGGTCACCTATCTTCCCGTGGATCACAAGGGCCATATCAGCCTTGAGGCCTTAAAAGAGGCCATAAGGCCCGAGACCATACTGGTGTCTGTCATGTATGTGAACAACGAGGTGGGCGCCGTGGAGCCGGTGGAAGAAATCAGCCGGGTGATAAAGGAGTGCCGGCCCTCGGCCCTGTTCCATGTAGACGCCATTCAGGCCTACGGAAAGTATGAGATTCGTCCCAAACGCCAGGGCATCGACCTGTTAAGCGTCAGCGGCCACAAGCTTCACGGCCCCAAGGGGGTAGGATTTTTGTATGTGGGTGAAAAGGTCAAGATAAAGCCTCTGATCTATGGGGGAGGCCAGCAGAGAGGCATGCGCTCCGGCACGGAGAATGTGCCGGGAGTGGCAGGCCTGGGAGCCGCCGTAAAGGAGATTTATCAGGATCACAAGAACAAGGTGGATTATCTCTACGGCCTTAAGGATCACCTTATGACCCGGCTGAAGGAGCTGGAAGGATGTGTGGTCAACAGTCAGCCGGGAAGAGAGAGCGCCCCTCAGATCGTAAGCGCAAGCTTTGAGGGAGTTCGCAGCGAGGTGCTCCTCCATGCCCTGGAGGACCGGGGAATCTATGTGTCCTCCGGCTCCGCCTGCTCCAGCACCCACCCGGGCATCAGCGGTACCTTAAAGGGCATCGGAGTGCGGGAGGATCTTTTAGACGCTACCCTGCGGTTCAGCTTCGGCATGTTTAACACAAAGGAAGAGATCGATTATGCCGTGGAAGTGCTGGGGGAGCTTTTGCCGGTTCTCAGGAAGTACAAGAGAGGATGACTTTAGGAGAGCTGCGGCGAAAAGACAGCGAGAGGAGAAAGGATGAACCATGTTATATCAGTCATTTTTAATTAAATATGCAGAGATCGGGACAAAAGGGAAGAACCGGTATCTTTTTGAGGATGCCTTAATGAAACAGATCCGTCACGCCTTAAAGGAGGCAGATGGGGAGTTTGCCGTGACCAAGGAGATCGGGCGTATCTATGTGAAGGCCCATGGGGACTATGATTATGAGGATGTGATCGAGGCCTTAAAAAGGGTGTTCGGCATCGCCTGGATCTGTCCTATGTTCCAGACAACGGAACGGGATTTTGAAAGCGTGAAGAGGGAACTGGTAGACTATGTGAAGCAGGTATACCCTTCCCAGGATATGACCTTTAAGGTGGACTCCAGAAGAGCAGATAAAAAATATCCCAGGACCTCCGAGGAGATGAACCGGGATCTGGGGGAAGCAGTCCTTGAGGCCTATCCCCGGATGAAGGTGGATGTACACCATCCCCAGGTCATGTTCCATGTGGAAGTCCGCACAGTGGTGAATATCTATTCCGAGATGATTCCAGGGCCGGGAGGCATGCCCATAGGAACCAACGGGAAAGCCATGCTTCTGTTATCAGGAGGAATCGACAGCCCCGTAGCCGGCTACATGATCGCCAAGAGAGGCGTGAAGATCGAGGCCGTTTATTTCCATGCGCCGCCCTATACCGGCGACAGGGCAAAGCAGAAGGTGGTGGATCTGGCTAAGCTGGTGTCACGGTATGCAGGGCCCATTAACCTTCATGTGGTGAATTTTACGGATATTCAGCTCTATATCTATGAGCAGTGCCCCCATGAGGAGCTGACCATTATTATGCGCCGTTATATGATGCGGATCGCAGAGTCCATCGGGGAGGAGACCGGGTGCCTGGCACTGATCACCGGGGAGAGCATCGGCCAGGTGGCCTCCCAGACGGTGCAGTCCCTTGCGGCTACCAACGAGGTGTGCACCATGCCGGTCTTCCGCCCGGTCATCGGCTTTGACAAGCAGGAGATCGTGGACATTGCGGAGAAGATCAATACTTATGAGACCTCCATTCAGCCCTACGAGGACTGCTGCACCATATTCGTGGCCAAGCATCCGGTGACAAAGCCCAATGTAAAGGTGATCCGCCATTCGGAGGAGAAGCTGGAGGAGAAGATTGAGGAGATGGTGAAGAGGGCAGTTGCGGAGAGAGAAGTGGTGATGTGCAGGTAAAAAAGCTACGAAAAATTAATCAGCCTTCCTATTATCAAAGAGGGCCGTGTCTGCCTGACATGGAGAAAAACCTCAAAGGAATAGGAAGGCTGATGGAATAAGCAGTATTTTCTGGAACTGCCTACTTGATGATATAGGGAGCAAGCACATTGAGAATCTCCTCAACACTGCTCTCGGTCTCGGCGTGGATATTTAAGTCGATGGGTTTGGAGAGATCCAGGCTGAAAATGCCCATAATAGACTTTGCGTCAATGACATATCTGCCGGACACCAGGTCAAAATCTACATCAAACTTTGTCAGATCATTAACAAAGGATTTAACTTTATCAATGGAATTTAAAGAAATGCGTACTGTTTTCATGGAAAGCCTCCTTCAAATAATATCTCTATCTATGTTCCATAGTACAGACATGGCAGGGAAAAGTCAATAGTGAGATTGCATGAAAAAGAGGGAAAAGAGAGAAAAGGAAGTGCAGTGGCATAAAAAATCAGAAAAAGAGGGAATCAGGATGCGGAAGGCGGCTTTACATAATTTGGGATGCAAGGTAAATGCTTATGAGACGGAGGCTATGGGGGAGCTTCTTTCTGAGGCAGGGTATGAGCTTGTCCCCTTTGAGGAGAAGGCGGATGTCTATGTGATCAATACCTGTTCCGTCACCAATATTGCAGATCGGAAGTCCAGGCAGATGCTTCACAGGGCGAAAAAGAGAAATCCCCAGGCTGTAGTGGTGGCTGTGGGATGCTATGTCCAGGCAGCGGGGGAGGAGCTAAGGAAAGACCCGGCAGTTGACCTGATTGTGGGCAACAATAAAAAGAGGGAGCTTCCCGGGATTTTGGAGGACTATTTTGCCGGCAGGAAGGCGGAGCAGGGAGAATATCTCATTGATATCGGAAAGGCCAAGGAGTATGAGGAGTTAAAGATTAAGAGTGTGGCGGAGCATACCAGAGCCTTCGTAAAGATTCAGGATGGGTGCAATCAGTTCTGCAGCTACTGTATTATTCCCTACACCAGAGGGCGGGTGAGGAGCCGGGCTCCTCAGGAAATTATAGAAGAGGCCAGAGGGCTTGTGAGCCAGGGCTACAAAGAGATTGTGCTGACAGGGATTCACTTAAGCTCTTACGGAGTGGATTTTTGTGAGGAACACAGGGAGACTCTTCTTGGGCTCATGGGGAAGCTGGATCAGCTCCCGGGTCTTAAGAGGCTGCGCCTCGGCTCTCTGGAGCCAAGGATTATTACAGAAGATTTTGTGAAGACGTTAGCGGGCCTGGAGACTATCTGCCCCCATTTTCACCTCTCCCTCCAGAGCGGCTGCGATCAGGTATTAAAGCGCATGAACCGCCATTATACCACGGAGGAGTATGAGGAAGGGTGCCGGATTCTCAGAAAATGGTTTGCAGAGCCGGCCATTACCACGGATATTATTGTGGGATTTCCCCAGGAGACAGAGGAGGAATTTGAGGAGACCTTAAGGTTTGCCGAGAAAATCGGGTTTTATGAGATGCATGTATTCAAATATTCCAGGAGAGCCGGCACAAAGGCCGCGGGTATGAGCGGGCAGGTGGAGGAAGCCGTGAAGGCAGCCAGGAGCGACAGGCTTTTACAGACAGAGGCCGGATTGTCTTTGGCGTATCGAAAAAGATTTCTGGGGCAGGAAAAAGAGGTTCTCATGGAAGAGAAGACTGTCATTGACGGGAGGGAATATCTTATGGGGCATACCAGAGAATATGTGAAGGCCGCCATGGCATGGAACCACGGGAAAAAGGGGCAGATGGTCAGGGGCATTTTGAGGGAGATGATAAGTGACGAAGTGCTCCTTTTGGAAGAAAAGATTGTGTAAAGAAAGATTTTATAAATATTTCCCTTTACGAATTCCAAAAAGTAGTATAGAATAGATAGGAACAGTTAAAGGACGTGAGGACACATGGGAGATATTCATAACACACAATTTTTCAGGACAGTACAAGAGAATAAGATGGATGTGAGCCAGGTTTTGGAACAGGTATATCAGGCTCTTACCGAAAAAGGGTATAATCCTGTGAATCAGATTGTGGGTTATATCATGTCTGGAGATCCAACCTATATTACCAGCCACAAGAACGCCAGAAGTCTCATTATGAAGGTTGAGCGGGATGAGATTCTGGAGGAGCTTTTGTCTGTGTATATTCATGCGAGATTAAGGTAGTTACGTGCAAAGTACCATAAGAAGGCTGTCAGATTTTGTCATTAGGGAGAATCTGGCAGTTTAGTTATATCTGTGAAAGTTCCAGGTGGCAGGCGGCCAGCTGGTTTGTTGCCGGTGTGTGAACATGGGATGAGTGTTGTCGGGATTGGGAGAGGATAAGTCTGTCTGAAAGCCGGAAGTGGTCTGCCATGTGTCTGACAGGAAGGCTTTGATGGAGAATTTTTATGAGAATCATGGGACTTGATTATGGGTCGAAAACTGTGGGGGTGGCGGTCTGCGACCCTTTGGGCCTGACTGCCCAGGCAGTGGAGACCATTACGCGCAAAGAGGAGAATAAGCTGCGCAGGACGTGCCAGAGAATCGAGGAACTGGTCCGGGAATATGAGATTACATCTATTATTTTGGGTTATCCTAAGAATATGGATGATTCTGTAGGAGAACGGGGAAAGAAGACACGGGAGTTTCGGGAGCTGCTGAAGAGAAGGACCGGGCTTTCTGTGATTTTGTGGGACGAGCGTCTGACGACTGTGGAGGCTGACGAGATTCTGAGAGAAAGCGGTGTGCCAAAGGACCAGCGAAAGAAAGTCATTGACAAGGTGGCGGCCGGAATTATTCTTCAGAGCTATCTGGATGCCTCAGAGACTGAGAGAGAAAAAGGAGAAGAATGATGAACGAGGATAAGATGATTACCCTTACCACCTCCGAGGGGGAGCAGGTGGAATTTTATGTGCTGGAGGAGACCAAGATAAACGGCATGAACTATCTTTTGGTCACCGATGCAGGGGAAGAGGACGACGAGGGGGAATGTTACATTTTAAAGGACAAGTCAAGGCCGGAAGAGGAAGAGGCTGTCTATGAGTTTGTGGAAGACGACAATGAGATGGATTATCTTTTTAAGATTTTTACGGAGCTTATGGAGGATGTGGATGTGGACATTAGAAAATAATCCGCCTCAAAAATAAGGAACCAGAAGCGAAAGCTTGAAAAAGAGGGCTGTAAGATGAAAGAGAATGTATTCAAAGAGATGCTGAGAGAGAAGGGGCTTAAGGTTACAGGCCAGCGGATGCTGGTGCTTAAGACTATGGCCGGCCATCCGGGGGAACATCTTACGGCGGAAGAGATTTTTGATTTGGCCAGACAAAGCTACCCGGAGATTGGTCTGGCTACGGTGTATCGGACTTTGCAGGTCCTGGTGGAGCTGCACCTGATTGATAAGCTTAGTTTTGATGATGGGTTTGCCAGGTATGAGCTGGGCCGGGAGCTGGGAAGCGAGGAGCACCATCATCACCATGCCATATGTACTGGATGTAAGACCGTATTTTCTCTGGAAGAGGATTTGCTTGAGGTCCTGGAGCAGAATCTTTTGGAGCGTCTCGGGTTTGCCGTGACGGACCATGAGGTGAAGCTCTACGGATATTGTAAAGCATGCAGAATAAAACAACAAAATAAATCGGAGGTAACAGATTGAGACAACAAAGCAAGAGACAGAATCAGAATCAAAATGCAAAAGTAAAGATCATTCCCCTCGGGGGCCTGGAACAGATCGGTATGAACATTACCGCTGTGGAATATGAGGATAATATTATTGTAATCGACTGCGGCCTGGCATTTCCCAGTGATGATATGCTGGGGATTGATCTTTGTATTCCTGATATTACTTATTTGAAGGATAATATTGCTAAGGTCAAGGGGTTTGTCATTACCCACGGACATGAAGATCATATCGGGGCCCTGCCCTATGTGCTGCAGCAGCTGAATGTGCCGGTGTACGGAACGAAGCTGACCATAGCCCTGATCGAGAACAAATTAAAAGAGCACAACCTGGTTAAGACCACCAAGAGAAAGGTGGTAAAGCATGGACAATCCATTAACCTGGGATGCTTTAGAATCGAGTTTATTAAGACCAACCACAGCATTGCAGACGCCTCGGCGCTGGCTGTCTTTACGCCGGCGGGAATCCTGCTTCACACCGGAGACTTTAAGATTGACTATACGCCGGTGTTCGGAGAGTCGGCGGATCTGCAGAGATTTGCGGAGCTGGGGAAAAAGGGAGTACTGGCTTTGATGTGCGACAGTACCAATGCCCTCAGAGCCGGCTTCACGCCGTCGGAGAGAACGGTGGGAAAGACCTTTGACGGAATTTTCTCTGAGCATAAGAGCAGCCGGATTATTGTGGCAACCTTTGCGTCCAATGTGGACCGGGTCCAGCAGATTATTAATTCTGCCTACAAATACGGAAGGAAGGTGGTGGTGGAGGGCCGAAGCATGGTAAATGTCATCGGAACTGCCAGCGAGCTGGGCTACATCAAGATTCCGGATGGGACCCTTATTGACATTGACCACTTAAAGAATTATCCTGACGAGAAGACGGTTCTCATTACCACGGGGAGTCAGGGAGAGTCCATGGCGGCTCTGTCCAGAATGGCTTCCAGCATTCACAGAAAGGTATCCATTAAACCGGGAGACGTGGTGATCTTCAGCTCCAATCCCATACCAGGCAATGAAAAGGCCGTGTCCAAGGTAATCAATGAGCTTTCCATCAAGGGGGCGGAGGTGATCTTCCAGGATACTCACGTGTCAGGACATGCCTGTCAGGAGGAGATAAAGCTGATCTATTCCCTGACTCATCCCAAGTATGCCCTGCCGGTTCACGGGGAGTACCGCCACCTAATGGCTCAAAAGAGTATTGCTCAGTCCATGGGAATTCCCAAGGAGAATATTCTTCTCATGTCCTCCGGGGATGTGGTGGAAGTGTCGGAAGATGAGTGCAGAGTGGTGGACCATGTGCAGGCTGGGGCTATTCTGGTGGATGGCCTGGGCGTAGGCGATGTGGGAAATATTGTGCTTCGGGATAGACAAAACCTGGCTCAGAATGGTATTATTATTGTGGTACTGACCTTGGAGAAATACAGCAATCAGCTTTTAGCAGGCCCGGATATTGTATCCCGGGGGTTTGTGTATGTGAGGGAATCCGAGGATCTTTTGGAGGAAGCAAGACATGTGGTGGAAGAGGCAGTGTGCGACTGTCTTGACCGTCATGTCAGCGATTGGGGGAAGATTAAGAATATTATCAGAGACAGCTTAAGTGATTTCCTGTGGAAGAAGATGAAGAGAAATCCTATGATACTTCCTATTATCATGGAGGTATAGGCGGACTTGGGCCGGAAAGCGGCTGCGGGCTGGAGGACAGGCTCTTCCGGCCTGTGATTCTTATGTAAACCAGGAAAGAAAAAGGTGACGGATATGAGCAGTACAACGAAAGAGATCAACAAGATAACCGGAGCGGTGATCCGCGTGTCGTGGAAGCTGATTGTCTATGCCGTGGTGGTCCTTCTTCTGTATGAGGGGGTCACCAGGGGCTATGAATTCGGCCATGA
This sequence comes from Hungatella sp., assembly GCA_022796015.1. GTDB lineage: Bacteria > Bacillota > Clostridia > Lachnospirales > Lachnospiraceae > UBA3402. Next base: position 42,531 of record JAAWHU010000010.1, read on the forward strand.
TATTTTCTATTCCTCTGGAATGGCGGCTAAACCGGGGATGGATATGAGAGTGACCATCGGCGAGGGGGAGAAGGTGGCGGATATCGGGGCGGCCTTAGAGAGAGGCGGACTCATTAAGAGCAAGTATGCCTTTGTGATCCAGAGTATCTTTTATGACTATGGAGGCTCGGAGCACCCTGTGGAGGCAGGGACCTACATTCTGAACAATTCCATGACATCCAAGGAGATCATCTTGATTCTCAGGGAGGGGATGGAGGAAAAGGATGTGGAAGAATGATTGTGAATGAGCGAATCCGGGATTATATCTATTCTCTGGAGTCCGGCCAAGGGGAGCTGTGTGATGAGATCGCCAGGAAAGCCAGGGCAGATGGAGTACCCATTATAAAAAAAGAGACGGAGCCGTTTTTAAAGACATTGGTGGCAATGAAAAGGCCTGGGGCGATTCTGGAAGTGGGAACCGCCGTAGGCTATTCTGCTTTATTAATGGCTTCTGCTATGCCCTCAGACTGCAGAATCACCACCATCGAGAAATACGGCCCTCACATAAAGGCAGCCAGAGAACATTTTAAAAGGGCAGCTGCGGAGGAGCAGATTACTCTTTTGGAGGGAGACGCAGAGGAGCTTTTACAGGGGCTTACAGGGCCCTATGATTTTGTGTTTATGGATGCGGCAAAGGGGCAGTATCTCCACTGGCTTCCCATGGTTTTAAGGATTATGGCGCCGGGCGGCGTGCTGCTGTCCGATAACGTGTTCCAGGATGGGAATATTGTTCAGTCCCGATATGGCGTGGAGAGGAGGGACCGAACCATTCACAGCCGTATGAGGGAATATCTGTATACCTTAAAACATATGGAGGAGCTGGAGACGGCCCTTATTCCCATAGGGGATGGGGCGGCCCTCAGCGTGTACCTAAAAGGCTTATAAGAACCGTGAGGAGACAGGGAAAGGAAGAACCATGAGGAAGACGGAACTATTGATACCGGCGGGAAGCCTGGATGTGCTGAAGACGGCAGTGGTCTATGGCGCCGATGCGGTTTATATAGGCGGAGAGGCCTTTGGCCTTAGGGCTAAGGCCCACAATTTTTCTCTTCAGGAGATGAAGAAGGGGATTGAGTTTGCCCACGGCCGGGGTGTGAAGGTCTATGTGACGGCCAATATTCTGGCTCACAACCAGGATCTTAAAGGAGTGGAGGAGTATTTTCGGGAATTAAAGGATGTGGGGCCCGATGCTCTGATTATCTCGGACCCGGGAATCTTTTCCATAGCCAGAAGGGTGCTGCCGGACATGGATCTGCATATCAGCACCCAGGCCAACAATACGAATTACGGAACCTACCGGTTCTGGCATGACTTAGGGGCAAAACGAGTGGTATCCGCCCGGGAACTGTCTCTTAAGGAGATCGGGGATATCAGGAGAAATATTCCTGATGATATGGAGATTGAGACCTTTGTCCATGGAGCCATGTGCATCTCCTATTCGGGAAGGTGCCTTCTCAGTAATTTCTTTACGGGAAGAGACGCCAACCAGGGTGCCTGCACCCATCCCTGCCGGTGGAAATATGCCCTTGTGGAGGAGACCAGGCCAGGGGAGTACCTGCCGGTATATGAGAACGACAGAGGTACATTTATCTTCAATTCCAAGGATCTGTGCATGGTGGAGCATATGCCGGAGCTTTTGGAGGCAGGGATTGACAGCTTCAAGGTTGAGGGACGCATGAAGACGGCTCTCTATGTGGCCACGGTGGCAAGGGCTTACCGAAAGGCCATAGACGACTGCAGGAAGGGGATCCAGGCGTACCGGGATAACCTGGAATGGTACAAGGAGGAGATCGGCAAGTGCACCAACCGGGAATTTACCACAGGTTTCTTTTTCGGCAAACCGGGGAGTGACGCCCAGATCTATAAAAGCAGTACCTATGTAAAAAATTACACCTATTTGGGCACCATAGAGAAGGTAGACCAAAGAGGCTTCGGAAGGATCCAACAGAAGAACAAGTTTTCCGTGGGAGAGATCATCGAGGTGATGAAGCCGGATGGGCGGAATCTTCAGACAGAGGTAAAGGGCCTGTGGAATGAGGAAGGCATAAGGCAGGAGAGCGCGCCCCATGCCCGGCAGATACTGGATGTGGAGCTGGGCGTGCCCCTGGAGGAGTTTGATATACTGAGACGAAAGGAAGATGAGGGAAGATGATGTGGATTGCGGGAATCGGCGCTGCGCTGTGCCTGATTTACTATGGAATCATTGTGTGCTATTCCGGAATTTCCACATCCTTTGTATGGTTCTGGCCCCTTGCAGCCCTGTTTCTTTTAGGATTTGTGGCAGGGGGAATCTACAACCGGTTTCATCCAAAAAAGTGCCCTCTGTGGCTGCCCGTGTCGGCCATCACATTTTTCACCGCATGTGCAGTGATTCTCTGTGTGGTGGAGGCCCTGGTGTTTTTGGGAGCCGCCTCCTCGGATGTGCCTAATCTTGACTATGTGATTGTGCTGGGAGCCAAGGTGGAGGAGGGGAGAATCAGCAGCTCTCTTCAGAAGCGTCTGGATAAGGCTATTGAGTACAGCAGGAAAAACCCGGATACCATCCTGATTCTCTCGGGAGGAAAGGGGGAGGACGAACCGGTCAGTGAGGCTCAGATGATGTATGAGTATTTGAAATACAGCGGGGTTCCTTCCCGGCAGATGATCATGGAAGAGCGGTCTACCAGCACCGTGGAAAATATTGCCTACAGCAAGGTGATGATTGATGAGCTAGAGCAGGAGAAGGAGAAGGAACAGGCCGGCAGTCTCCACAAGGCGCCGGGGCCCTATATGATCGTGGAGGATAAGCCCGTCCAGATCGGGGTACTGACCAGTAATTTTCATGTATTCAGAGCCATTCAGATCGGGAAAAAATGCGGAATTGAGGGAATCTGCGGAATCAGCGCCCGATCCGACGTGATTCTCTTTGCCCATCTCTGCGTCAGGGAGTGTGCGGCGATTCTTAAGGATAAACTGATGGGAAATATGTAATAAAATAAAAAAGGAACAGGTACACAGCTATGAAGGTAAACGATTTAAAGTCCTATAAAGTTTTAAAGGAAAAGCATGTGGAGGAGTTAAATTCTCAGGCTTTCCTCTTAGAGCACCTAAAAAGCGGGGCAAGAGTATTTCTTCTGTCCAATGACGATGAGAATAAGGTGTTTTCCATTGGGTTTCGGACGCCGCCGGCAGACAATACGGGGGTGGCTCATATTTTAGAGCACAGCGTGCTGTGCGGGTCAGAAAAGTTCCCGGTGAAGGATCCCTTTGTGGAATTGGTGAAGGGGTCTCTCAACACATTTTTAAATGCCATGACCTATCCGGACAAGACCGTGTATCCCGTGGCAAGCACCAATGACAAGGACTTTCAGAATCTGATGAATGTCTATCTGGACGCGGTGCTCAATCCCAATATTTATAAGGAGCCCAAAATCTTTATGCAGGAAGGCTGGCATTATGAGCTGGAGTCTGAGGAGGATAAGCTTAAGATCAACGGCGTAGTGTACAATGAGATGAAGGGGGCGTTTTCTTCTCCTGAGAGCGTCCTGGAACGGTATACCCAGAAAATGCTGTTTCCTGATACCTCCTATGGTTTTGAGTCAGGCGGGGATCCGAAGGATATCCCATCCCTGACCTATGAGGGATTCCTGGATTTTCACAGGACCTACTACCATCCCTCCAACAGCTATATCTATCTCTACGGGGATATGGATATGGCCCAGAAGCTTGAGTGGCTGGATAGGGAGTATCTGTGTCATTATGACAGGATAGAGGTGGATTCCGCCATGAAGGAGCAGAAGGCCTTTGATGCTCCGAAGACAGCGAAAATCAGCTATTCCGTCACAGAGGAAGAGGAGCAGGAGGCGGGGGTTTACCTGTCTGTCAGCGATGTAGTGGGCACCGATCTGGATCCTAAGCTGTATGTGGCATTTCAGATTCTGGAATACACCCTGATCAATGCTCCGGGCGCCCCCTTAAAGCAGGCTCTTTTGGATGCAGGCATTGGGGAGGACATTTTCGGAGGGTATGACAACGGGATTCTGCAGCCCTACTTTTCCGTGACGGCAAAGGGAGCAAGGGAGGAGCAAAAAGGGGAATTTCTGGCTGTGGTAAAGGGGACCTTGAGAAAGCTGGCGGATCAGGGAATTAACCAGAAAAGCCTTCTGGCAGGTATGAACTTTTATGAGTTCCGCTACAGGGAGGCTGATTACGGCTCTACTCCCAAGGGGCTTATGTATGGGCTTCAGTCCATGGACAGCTGGCTCTACGACGGCGACCCTCTGATGCATCTGGAGTATCAGAAAACCTTTGATTATCTGAAGGAAGCAGTGAAGGACGGATACTTTGAAGGACTCATCAGAGAGTACCTTCTGGACAATCCCTTTGAGGCGGTTTTAGTGGTAAAGCCGGAGAAGAATCTCACTGCCAAGGAGGATCAGAACCTGGCGGAAAGGCTGGAGCAGTACAAGGCAGGCCTTTCACCGGAGGAAATAAAAAGGCTTGTGGAGCAGACAAAGGAGCTGAAGGAATATCAGGATACTCCCTCCAGCAGGGAGGAATTAGAGCGGATTCCCATGCTGAAGCGGTCGGATATCGGCGCCAAGGCGGAGGAGTTAAAGTGGAAAGAGCATCTGCTCCATGGGGTTTTGGCCCTGCACCACAATATGTTCACATCGGGAATCGGATATCTGAAGGTTTTATTCAACACGGACCGGGTGCCCGCCGAGGATATTCCCTATGTGGGACTTTTAAAAACCGTGCTGGGATATGTGGATACCGAACATTACACCTACGGAGATCTGACTAGCGAGATTCACCTTAACAGCGGAGGCATCGGAGTCAGCGTCGCTTCCTACGTGGATCTTGACCATTTACCGGGATTCACAGGCTGTTTTGTGGCGGAGGCAAGGGTATTGTACGACAAGCTTGATTTTGCCTTTGATATCATCGGGGAGATTCTTACCACATCAAAGCTGGAGGACGAGAAGCGTCTGGGTGAGATCTTGAGGGAGGCCAAATCCCGTTCCAGAATGCGTCTTGACAACGCCAGCCACAGTGCGGCAGTCGCCAGGGCTACCTCCTATTTCTCACCAACCTCATCCTTCAGCGATCAGACGGGAGGTATTGCCTATTACCAGTTCCTGGAGGAGGTGGTGAAAAATTATGAAAAGGATTCCCAAAAGCTTACTGCAAAGCTGAAGGAAGTCTGCAAAAAGCTGTTTACCATTGACAATCTGCTGATCAGCTATACTGCCGATGAAAAAGGATTTGAGAAAGTAGAGAAATCCATGGAGAAGCTTACGGCAAAGCTCCCCAAAGGAGGCGGACGCAAGTATGAGTTTGCTTTTTGTCCGGACAACAAAAACGAGGGATTTAAGACCTCCTCCCAGGTGAATTATGTGGCAAGGTGCGGCAATTTCAGAGACGCCGGCTATGAGTATACAGGGACGCTGAAAATTCTGAAGCTGATTCTAAGTTATGACTACCTGTGGCTGAAGCTTAGGGTAAAGGGCGGGGCTTACGGCTGTATGAGCGGCTTCGGACGGTCTGGAGAGGGATATTTTGTATCCTACCGGGATCCCAATGTGGCGGAAACCAACCAGGTTTATGAGGAGGTTGTAAGGTATCTGGAGGAGTTTGACGCAGATGACCGTGACATGACCAAGTATATTATAGGAACCATCAGCGCCATGGATACTCCCTTTACTCCGGCGGACAAAGGGGCGAGAGGTCTGTCCGCTTATCTCTCCGGCGTGACCAATGAGATGATGCAGAAGGAGAGGGACGAGATATTAAAGGCCCGGCCTCAGGACATAAGGGCCCTGGCAGGAATCGTGAAGGCCATTCTCAATACAGGGAGCCTGTGTACCATCGGCAATGAGGAAAAGGTGGAGTCCTGCCGGCATATGTTCGGGGAAATCAAGAACCTCTATAGCTGAGCAGAGGCAGGAAGGGCATATGGGCCCGGGGACACAAAGGAGAATTTTATGAAGGAAGATTTTAAATCGGGATTTGTGGCACTGGTAGGCCGGCCCAATGTAGGCAAGTCCACCCTGATGAACCATTTGATCGGACAAAAGATTGCCATCACGTCGGAAAAACCCCAGACCACGAGAAACCGGATACAGACAGTGTACACCGACGACAGGGGACAGATTATTTTTCTGGACACACCAGGAATACACAAGGCCAAGAACAAGCTGGGCGAGTACATGGTCAATGTGGCCGAGAGCACTCTCAAGGAGGTGGATGTAATTCTGTGGCTGGTGGAGCCATCTACCTTTATCGGGGCCGGTGAGCGCCACATCGCAGAGATCCTCAGCAAGGTAAAGACGCCGGTGATTCTTGTGATCAACAAAATAGACACGGTGAAGAACCAGGAGGATATCCTGACCTATATGGATGCCTACAGGCAGGTAGGTGATTTTGCCCAGATTGTTCCGGTATCGGCTTTGAGGCATAAGAATACCAAGAAGATGACGGAACTGATCTTTCAGTATCTTCCCTATGGGCCGCAGTATTACGACGAGGATACGGTGACAGACCAGCCTATGCGCCAGATCGCGGCGGAGCTGATCCGGGAGAAAGCCCTGCGGCTTTTGGAGGATGAGATTCCCCATGGCATAGCGGTGACCATTGAATCCATGACGGAGCGGGACAACGGCATGTTCGATATTGAGGCCACCATTGTCTGCGAGAGAGAGTCCCATAAAGGGATTATCATCGGGAAGAAGGGTTCCATGTTAAAGAAGATCGGAACCGGAGCCAGAATCGGGATTGAGGGGCTTATGGGAGCCAGGGTAAACCTACAGCTGTGGGTGAAGGTGCGCCGGGAGTGGCGGGACAGCGAGATCTATATGAAAAATTACGGATATGTTCAGAACGGCAAATAAGGAGAACATAGGGAAAGGGTTGCATGAGGGAAGCAGTGGAGCTTATGGGGATGGTGATAAAATCCTCATCTGTTGGAGAGTATGATAAGAGGCTGGTGGTTCTCACAAGGGAGCGGGGAAAGATTACGGTCTTTGCCAGAGGGGCCAAGCGTCCGGGCAGCAGCCTTATGGGGCCCAGCAGGCATTTTGCTTTCGGGACGTTTAAAGTGTTTGAAGGGCGGGACTCATACTCTCTCCAGTCTGCCCGGATTACCAGATATTTTGACGATCTGGCCCAGGATGTGGAGGCCTCCTGCTACGGGCAGTATTTTCTCGAGCTGACCGATTATTACACAAGGGAGAACCTGGATGGAAGCGCCATGCTTTTGCTCTTGTACCAGTCCTTAAGGGCCTTAGAGAATCTTAGGATTCCCAACGCCTTAGCCAGGAGGGTCTTTGAACTGAAGGCCATGGTCCTTAACGGAGAGTACACCCAGAAGCCGCCGGTGCCTGTCAGCGATTCGGCTGTCTATACATGGGAGTATGTGGTTCTTGCTCCCATGGAGAAGCTCTATACCTTTAATGTGACGGAGGAAGTATTTGAGGAATTCAGGAAATGTGTGGAAATCAATAAAAGCCGTTACATAGACAGGGAATTTCGTTCTCTGGAGATCCTTGGGGATCTTATGAGGGAAGGGTAAGAAGGGAAAACCGAAAAACTATTGAAAATGAGAGAGACTTGTGGCATACTAAGGAAAGCACACTTTGAGGAAATGCAGGAGACAGAGGCTGTGTTCCGAAACCGGTATATGGAAACAAGGGAAACAGCGATGGAGGGAGAATATGAAAAAGACGGGAATGGCAGCCCTTGCACTGGCGGCAGGGATGATGCTGTCAGGATGCAAAGCCGGAAAGACAAGTACATTTCCGCCGCAGCAGAGCGCGGTCTATGTGTCAAAGGAGGGCGCAATCTACACGGCCATTGTTGAGCATTATGACGCTTCCGATACGGGTTACAGCGGGGAAGAGCTCAGAGCCATGGCAGAACAGGAGGCGGCAGACTATAACAGGGAGTACGGCACAGGCAGTGAAGCGCTGGTGTCTGTTGCAGAATGTACGGTGTCCGAGGGAACAGCCACCCTTGTATTCTGCTATGGGGCGGCCGAGGATCTGTGCCGCTTTACAGAGATCAGCCAGGATACGGTCAATCATCCACAGCAGCTTCAGGTGACCACCAACTCCGTATACCTTACGGGCAATGACAGTGAGGGCGGATGGACAGACGCCAGAAAGAACAGCGCCACTACCTTGGGGGCTGTGAGAAAGAAGAAGGATCTTCCCATGGTGGTGGTATCAGGGCCGGTGACGGTTCAGACGGAGGGACAGATCCTTTACTACAGCGGAGCAGTGACCTTGAAAGACGAGTTTACCGCCCAGGTGTCAGAAGGGGAAGCATATATTGTGTTCAAATATTAGGATAGGAAGAAAAGGCAGGGTAATCAAAGATGGAAAAGACAATGGAAAAAATAGTGGCACTGGCAAAGTCAAGAGGATTTGTGTATCCGGGCTCCGAGATTTACGGCGGATTGGCCAATACATGGGATTACGGCAACCTGGGAGTGGAGCTTAAGAACAATGTGAAGAAGGCCTGGTGGCAGAAGTTTGTCCAGGAGAGCCCCTACAATGTAGGCGTGGACTGCGCCATTCTCATGAACTCCCAGACATGGGTGGCTTCCGGCCATTTAGGCGGGTTTTCCGATCCCCTTATGGACTGCAAATCATGTAAAGAGAGATTTCGGGCCGACAAGCTTATTGAGGATTACATGGAGGAGCATGGAATTACCATAGAAGGAAGCGTGGACGCATGGTCTCAGGAGGAGATGAAGCAGTACATTGAGGAGAAGCAGATCTGCTGTCCCAGCTGCGGCAAACACGACTTCACGGATATCCGCCAGTTTAACCTGATGTTCAAGACCTTCCAGGGCGTGACGGAGGATGCCAAGAACACGGTGTACCTAAGGCCGGAGACGGCTCAGGGTATCTTTGTGAACTTTAAGAATGTACAGAGAACCTCCAGAAAGAAGATTCCCTTCGGCATCGGACAGATCGGAAAGTCCTTTAGGAACGAGATTACGCCCGGCAACTTTACCTTCCGCACCAGAGAATTTGAGCAGATGGAGCTGGAGTTCTTCTGCGCTCCGGGAACGGATCTGGAGTGGTTCGCATACTGGAAGGAGTTCTGCATCAACTGGCTGAAGGCCCTGGGCATGAAGGATGACGAGATGAGAGCCAGGGATCACTCTCCGGAGGAGCTGTGCTTCTACAGCAAGGCGACTACGGACATTGAATTCCTCTTCCCCTTCGGCTGGGGTGAGCTGTGGGGCATTGCCGACAGGACAGACTACGACCTGACCCAGCATCAGAACACTTCCGGCCAGGACATGGCATACTTTGATGATGAGAAGAAGGAAAAATACATTCCTTATGTGATTGAGCCGTCTTTAGGAGCGGATCGTGTGACTCTGGCCTTCCTCTGCGCCGCCTACGACGAGGAGGAGATCGGTGAGGGAGACGTGCGGACCGTGCTTCATTTCCATCCGGCCATTGCCCCGGTGAAGGTGGGCGTGCTTCCCCTGTCCAAGAAGCTCAACGAAGGTGCAGAGAGCGTATATGCAGAGCTGAGCAAATACTTTAACTGCGAGTTTGACGACAGAGGCAATATCGGCAAGAGATACCGGAGACAGGATGAGATCGGTACACCCTTCTGTGTAACCTATGATTTTGATTCCGAGGAAGACCATGCGGTTACGGTTCGGGATAGGGATACCATGGAGCAGGTGAGAGTTCCCATTGGGGAGCTTAAGAGCTATCTGGAGGAGAAACTCCGGTTCTAGAATAAAAGGGGCTGCCCTCAAAGGCAGCCTCTTTTTATATAGTCACAAAAGCATTCTTGGCCACTTCAATAAAGTTCTGGGCTGCCGCCGGCAGCATTCTTCCTTTCTTATAGGCGATCAGATAGGGCCGGGTGGTAATGTCCGCTATAATCCGGTAATACACCGGCCGTTTGCCCACTGTAGGCATTTCCGTTAAGATCTCCGGGATAAACCCGACTCCCATACCTGTTGACACAAGAGAATGGATGGTATTCCAGTTGCCTGTCTCAAAGATAATATTCGGCGAAAAGCCGGCATTTTCACAGAGGGTATGGCCCATACGGGTAAACTTCTGATGCTTTTTCAAAAAAATAAAGGGTTCGTCTCTCAGCAATGCCAGGTTAATAAAAGGAAGGCCGGAGGAGAGAGCCGGGGTCAGCTGCCTGTTTAAGGCATGGGAGGCAGGCAGGGCCATGAGAATCTGCTCCTGATAGATGATCTGGGAATCCAGCTGTTTGCTTGCCAAAGGGCCGGGAATCATACAGAAGTCTATTTTTTCATCATTTACCAGGTCCTCCAGACAAAAGGAAGATTCCTCGGTGATCTCCAGATGAATGGAGGGATACTGGCTTTGAAAGGCGGGAATAATCCTGGGAAGATAGCAGTTGCTGTAAAAGGTGGAGATGCCGATCCGCAGATGGCAGTCTCGTAAGTTGATAATATCCGACATTTTTGTTCTCAGGGAATTGCTTAAGCGCAGGATCTCCATGCCATCGGTCACAAAGATCTTCCCGGCAGCCGTCAGGCGGACCGTGTTATTCTCCCTTATGAAGAGAGGCACTCCCAGTTCACCCTCCAGCCGTTTAATGCTCTGACTTAGGGCCGGCTGGGTGATGAACAGGGCCTGGGCTGCCTTGGAAAAGCTGGACTCGTGGGCGATGGTTACTACATACTGGATGTCTCGAAGCTGCATGGCGCGGTTCTCCCTATAAGTTTTTATTATAAGCATATTATATCTAGGTATTTTACGAAATACAAGAATTCTTTTATAATTAAGGTGTGTTTCTCATACAGTGCTGTAAAAAACAGGAAAAAGATAAAATTATTTGACTATTTTATCCAACATTTTCCATTTCGTATTTTCCTACTGGCCAACTGGAAAATATAGGAAGTTATAATTATTTATTATTGACCTTGAGAGTCAGTCTATGATGAGGAGGATATCTTATGAGGAGAGCAGCCATGTTGTTGGCAGTAGCTTTGCTGGCAGGAACCTTGAGCGGGTGTTCAGGAGGACAAAAAACAGCCGGTACGGGCACGTCTGCAGCCGCCCAGACTCAGACTGCCCAGACCGAGGCAGCGGGCAAAGGAGAAGGTGATAAGACAGAACCGGAGGGGAGTAAGCCGGCTGAGAACATAAAGGAATTGGAAGTGCTGAAAATCGGCGTTGCGGACCTTCCCAAACACATGGATCCTATGAGGGATGTGGGCAATGTGGGAATCCGGATTCATTATAATATTTTTGAGACCTTGATTCTGGCGGATCAGAAAAACGGCTATGAGCAGAAGCCTATGCTGGCCCAGGAGTGGAGGAGGGTGGATGACTATACCGTAGAGTTTAAGCTGCGGCAGGGAGTCAAGTTCCACAACGGCGACGAGATGAAGGCAGAAGACATTAAGTACAGCTTTGACCGTTTGAAGAAGGATATTCAGGGAATCGAGCTGGCCTCCTCCCTGATGCTGACCATCAAGGATGTGGAGGTAGTGGACGATTACACCGTAAGACTGATTACAGACAGTGTAGACCCTATTCTGGAAGACCGGGTGGCCTCCAGCTGGGGTTCCTGGATTCTTCCCAAAGACTATCTGGAGGAAGTGGGGGACGAGGGATTCGCGTCCAAACCTGTGGGAACCGGCCCTTATAAGGTGGTGTCCTATTCGCCGGAGAGGGTGGTTCTGGAGCGGTTTGAGGATTACTGGGGAGAGAAGCCGGCGGCAAAGAAGATTGAGTACATCGTCTACCCGGAGACTTCCGCCAGAATCACGGCTCTCATTACGGGAGAGGTGGACATTATTACCCAGCTTCCGCCGGATCAGATCCAGGTGGTGGAGTCCCAGAAGGGCCTGCGGGTAATCAGCACCAACATTGTCAACATGCATGCTCTGAGATATAACACCACCTTTGGGCCCTTGAAGGACAAACGGGTGAGACAGGCATTGTCTCTTGCCATTGACCGTCAGCTCCTTGCAGATACGCTGTGGGCAGGAAAAGCCGTCGTTCCCAGAGGCCATCAGTACCCGGAATTCGGTGACATGTATTTTGCCGACTATCCCTTGGAGGAATACAACCTGGAGAAAGCAAAGGAGCTGATCGCCCAGTCCGACTATAACGGGGAAGTGATCAACTATGAGCTGAGAAACGGTTATTACACCTTCGGCAATGAGGCGGCAGAGGCCATTGTGGACATGTGGAAGGAGATCGGCGTCAATGCCCAGGTAAAGTTTGTGGAGAAAACCTCCAACACGGAGATCTCCAACTGGTCCAACAGCATGCGGTTCCCAGATCCCTTAGGCGGGCTGTGGCTTCTCTGGGGCGAGGGTTCCAGTCCCAGCGTGGAGCACTGGACCGATATGCCTCAGGAATTTATTGACACAGGCAGACAGCTGTCCTCCACCACAGATGAGGCCAAGAGAAAGGAACTGGCAAGAAAATTAATGGATATCTGGAAAGAAGAGGCTCCCGGAGCGCTGCTCTACTACCCATTTGAAAGCTGGGGCGTGAGAGACGGCCTGGAGTGGGAACCCTATTCCTCCCAGACCATGGACTTCCGCGCCCATAACCTTAAGGTGACGGAATAGACCTTATGGAAGATAAAGGGGCTGTAGCATGGCAGATATTTTACAGGTAAAGGATTTAAAGACTTACTATTATTCAAAGACGAAGATTGTCCCGGCAGTGGATGGAGTGAGCTTCACCCTAAGGCAGGGAGAATCCATAGGGATTGTGGGGGAGTCTGGCTGCGGTAAAAGTACCGTGGCCAGAACCATCATAAACCTGTTGGATCACTCCTACACCAAGGTGGAAGGGGGAGAGATCTTATTTCACGGCCAGGACATGTTGAAAGTACATACAAAGGAAATGAACCAGATCAGGGGAAAAAAGATATCCATGATATTTCAGAATCCTCTGAGCACCTTGAATCCCGTGTTTACGGTGGGGGACCAGATCGGCGAGGTGATCAGGCTCCATAACCGGAGGTTAAGCAAGAAGGAAGTTCTGGATCAATCTGTGGAGCTCTTGAAAATGGTGGGGATCCCATCTCCGGAAGCCAGAGTCCACGACTATCCCCATCAGCTGTCCGGGGGAATGCAGCAGAGAGTGATCATTGCCATTGCCCTGGCCCTAAATCCCGAGATTGTCATTGCGGACGAACCCACCACGGCTTTGGATGTGACCATTCAGGCTCAGATCCTGGATCTTATGAAGAAGCTGCAGGAGGAGCTTCAGATGGGCTTGATTCTTATTACCCACAATATGGGTGTGGTGGTGAGAATGTGCGAACGGGTTCTGGTGATGTACGGGGGAGTGGTGGTAGAGTCAGGTCTTACAAAGGACATCTTTGCCCACCCGGCCCACCCCTACACCAAAGGGCTTTTGTCGGCTATTCCCAGCGTCCACAGCGACAAGGAGGAGCTGTACTCCATACCGGGGTTTGTTCCCAGGTTTGAACATCCTGTGACGCAGTGCCGGTTCTGCAACCGGTGCAGCCAGGCCGTGGAAAGGTGCTTTAAGGAAGAACCGGGATTTTACCAGGTGGGAGAAGGCCATGAGTCCCGATGCTTTCTCCATGAAAACGAAAGCGGGGTGAGAGACCATGGAGAGTAGAGAAGTGCTGGTGGAGCTGGACCGCTTAAAAAAATACTACCCGGTGAACAAAGGGATGTTTCGCCACAGGCAAAAGGGCGTGGTAAAGGCTGTGGACGACGTAAGCCTTAAGGTGTATAAAGGGGAAACCCTGGGATTGATCGGGGAGTCCGGATGCGGAAAGTCTACTCTTTCCCGGGTGCTTTTAGGCCTTACAGAGGCTACAGGCGGAGAAATCTTCTTTCGCGGGGAGACGGTAAACAGCCAGAACAGGAAGGCCTTTAGACGCCAGGCCCAGATGATCTTCCAGGATCCCTATTCCTCCTTAGACCCCAGAATGTCTGTGGGAAGGATCATTGAGGAGCCTTTAAGGATCCACACGGATTTTGACAGGGATAAGAAACAGGAGGTGGTGAAGAACCTTCTGAAAAAGGTCAGCCTTCCTGAGGACAGCCTGAAAAAATTCCCCCACGAGTTCAGCGGCGGTCAGAGGCAGCGCATCGGCATTGCCAGGGCCTTGGCCTTAAACCCGGAGTTTGTGGTCTGCGACGAGCCTGTTTCTGCCCTGGACGTGTCTGTCCAGGCCCAGATTCTCAACCTCTTTAAGCAGATGCAGAAGGATTTTTGTCTAACCTACCTCTTTATCTCCCATGATATGAGCGTGGTGAGACACATGAGCGACAGGATTGCGGTAATGTATCTGGGAAGAGTGGTGGAGCTGGCAGAGAAAAGGGATCTGTTTGAAGATACCCTTCATCCCTACTCCGTAGCCCTGATGAATGCCATCCCCATACCGGACCCTTCGGTTCCCATGGGAAATGTGCGGCTGGAGGGGGAACTGCCAAGTCCTCTAAACCCGCCTCCCGGCTGTCCCTTCCAGACCCGCTGTTCCAAGGTAATGCCTGTGTGCAGAGAGCAGTGTCCTGCCTTAAAAGAGGTAAAACCGGGACATTTTGCCGCATGCCATATATATGATGATTGTGAGGGATGCCTGTGAAGAAGTTTTTAATTGTGAGACTGGCAAAAGCCGCAGTGACCGTCTGGTTCATCGTGTCTCTGGTGTTTATTCTGACCCGTCTTTCCGGAGATCCTACAGACTGGATGCTGCCGGACGATGCTTCTTTGGAGGCACGGATGGAGCTGCGGGAGTCCTTAGGACTTGATAAACCTGTTTTAGAACAGTACGGAATCTATATTTCCGATGTATTTCATGGAGATATGGGAAAAAGCTACTATTACCTGCGCCCTGTAGGCGAGCTTTTCGGGGAGCGGGCAGAGGCCACGGTAAAACTGGCGGTGACGGCATTTTCCCTGGCGATCCTGCTGGGAGTGCCTCTGGGGGTTTTGGCCTCTGTCTACAGGAACACCGTATTTGACAGGCTGACTATGGGGGTCACCATAGCGGGATACACGATCCCAAACTTTGTCCTTGGGATTCTTATGATATTTTTGTTCAGCTTAAAGCTGAGAGTGCTGCCAAGCGGCGGGTTCGGGGAGGCAAAAAACTATGTTATGCCTGTGCTTGCCATGATGGTAGGGCCTATGGCCAATATTGCCAGGCTCACCAGGAGCTCCATGCTGGATGTGTTAAAGCAGGATTACCTGGACTGTGCCAGGGCAAAGGGCGTGGTGGAATGGCTTGTGGTTTTCAAGCATGCCCTGCGCAATGCCCTGATTCCCGTGGTGACTATTATCGGGCTTCAGATGGGAACCCTCATCGGAGGCATGGTGGTGGTGGAGACGGTCTTTGCCTGGCCGGGCATCGGGTCTTTGCTGATCTCAGCCGCCAAGAACCGGGATTTCCCTGTGGTTCAGTACGGAATTATGATCTGTGCCATCATCGTCTGTGTTACCAATATGCTGGTGGATCTAAGCTATGCCCTGTTAGACCCCAGAATCAGAGATAATTTTTAGCAGGAGGGACGGGAAATGAACAAAATTAAAAAACAGCCTGTGATTCCAAGGTTCATCCTGTTTCTGATCCTTGTACTTCTGGCCATTATGATTGTTTCCTCCATGGCGTCGGTTTTATTCCCCATTGATCTGGGTCAGACCAGCCTGACGGAACGGCTTTTAAAGCCTGCCTTTATGGAGGGAGGAAATCCGGGGCACCTTCTGGGCACGGATCATCTGGGCAGAGATTTTGCCATACGTCTTGTGTACGGCACCAGGAATACCCTTATGATTGCCGGCACGGGCCTTCTTATTGCCATGACGGTGGGGACGGCTCTGGGAGTTGCGGCAGGCATGAATAAAGGATTTCTTGATTCTTTCATTATGTTTCTGGTGGATGTGAGGCTGTCGGTGCCATCTACCATTATCGGCATTGTCTGTGCATCCATATTCGGGTCTGGCAAGATGACCATTGTGCTGATTATCGGGTTCACAGGATTTGCCAGCTTTGCCCGCCTGGTAAGAGGGCAGATCCTGCAGCTTCGGGAGTCCAATTTTATAGAGTGCAGCCAGGCCCTGGGGGCCTCCAAAGTCAGGATCTTATTTGAGCATGTGCTGATCAACATTGCATCGCCTCTGATTATCAACGGGACCATGCGGTTAAGCTCCTTTATTCTCCTGGAGAGCTCCCTGTCATTTCTGGGCCTTGGCATTCAGCCGCCGGATGTGTCTTTAGGGGTTATGGTGAGCGCAGGAAGGGATTATCTGATCAATGCATGGTGGCTTACCATTGTTCCCAGTATGATTATTGTAGTCATTGTCCTGTCGGTGTCTCTCATCGGAGACTGGCTGCGGGACAAGCTGGATCCCAAATTACAAACGAATTCGTAGGAGGAGAAAGACGTGAGCATGACAATAGCAGCCCACCGGTGTGGGACAGACCAGTATCCGGAGCTTACATTGGACGCAGCCAGGCATTCCCTGAAGCTGGGGGCGGACTGTGTGGAGATGGATATCCGTTTTACAAAAGACGGTGTGCCGGTGATCAACCATGACAAGGATGGGGAAACGTTGTTCGGCACAACGAAAAACGTATGCGATTTAACCTTAAAGGAGTTTCAGGAATTGAGGTTTTTAGCCAATCCCTGCTGCCATCCCCACACATTAGAGGAGGTCTTAAAAAGTGAGGTGGGCCCCATTCTCTTCCATATTAAAGAGGGAAAAGAGCAGCTGGATATTATTCTCTCCTGTATCCGCAGATTCGGATATGAGGACAAGGTGATTATGGGAGTCATGGAGGTGGAGGATGTGGCCAGAGTCAAGAGGTTTAACCCGGATATGAAGGTGCTTTCCTTTAATTCGGACAGAAACGCCACCGATGATTTTCTTGAGGAAGGGGCCGATATCATCCGCCTGTGGGAGGAATGGGTGACAGAGGAGAAGGTACAGTTTGTTCACAGCCGCGGCAGGAAGGTGTGGGTTATGGCCGGGAGCTCTGCAAAGGATACCACAGGATATGCAGAGGAAAAGGAACTGAGATGGTGGAAAGAGCTGGGGGTAGACGGGGTTATTGTCAACGAGATCGGCAAGGTGCAGAGGATTTTACAGGAGATATGAGGAAGGGGAGCTGACATCATGTACTATGACTCTCTTGCCGCCATGAAAATGCGGTATGAAAGGCAGAAGCCCTGCTGCAGGTTCCAGGCGGAAACTCTTTTGGAATATGACCAGTGGAAAAAGAGTACCAGGGCCAAGCTGAGACGCCTTACAGGCCTTAACAAAATGGAACTCTGCGGCTTAAATCCCCGTCTTATAGACACGGAACTCTTAGAAGGAAAATCATATACCAGAGAAAAGTGGGTCATACAGACAGAGGCCCATGTGTGGATGCCTTTTTACCTGCTGAAGCCCAAGGAACCTGGTTTTAAGAAAAACCCTGTGATCATCGCTCCCCACGGTCACGGCAGCGGGGGAAAGGCTGCTGTCGCCGGTGTGTGGAATAGGCCGGACATAAGGGAGGCCGCCTTGAGGCAGAATTATACCTACGGCACCGCCATGGCGGATCAGGGATTTTACGTGTTCTGTCCTGACGCCAGAGGCTTCGGAGAGCGGAGGGAGGCCGGGAGACAGGGGGAAGAGCCGGAGCAGTACATGGGATGCAGCTGCCGGGAGATCAGCCACATGGCTTTGGGCCTGGGACTTACGGTGACAGGACTGTGGGTCTGGGATCTCATGCGGCTTTTGGACTACATAGAGACAAGGCCGGACTGTGACAGAGACAGAATCGGCTGTATGGGCCTGTCCGGCGGCGGTATGCAGACCCTCTGGCTGTCAGCCCTTGATGACAGAGTCAGCTTTGCGGCTGTCAGCGGTTATTTCTATGGCTATAAAGATTCCCTGCTGGAGATGAACACCAACTGCTCCTGCAACTATGTGCCCAGGCTGTGGGAGGCCGTGGATATGGGAGATGTGGGGGCCCTGATTGCCCCCAGGCCCTTTGTCATTGAGTCGGGAACCGAGGATCATCTAAACGGAAGGAGAGCCATGGTCAATGTGCTGGAGCAGGTGGAGACCGTGAGGAAGGCCTACGGGCTATTTCACAGTGAACATGCTTTTGTCCATGATATGTTTGAGGGAAAGCACCAGTGGTGTGGAAAGAAGGTATATCCTTTTGCCAGGCAATCCTTGTTGGCAGGGCTTTTGGCGCCTGAATCCGGTATGGAAATAGGCGGCAGGCCTATGAAAACTTGCGGCAATGGAGACATCATCTTGGATTAAAAATCGTATATACGAATTATCAACGCATATGTGAATTTATACAAAAATGTAACCGCTTACAGAAAATTGCCTATTGAGTATATACAAAATTTATTACATTTTTTCCAGAAAACCACTTTACTAGATTTTGAATTATGTTATACTAATACCAGACCGCCAGCGGGTTTTCTTAGTATGCCTGTAAGAGGACAAAGGGCTGGTAGGGAGAAAATGTAGACAAGTGCTACACACAACTTGAGGAGGAAATACTTATGGCAAACAAGTGGGTCTATTTGTTTAGCGAAGGTAATGCCAACATGAGAAATCTGTTGGGCGGAAAAGGTGCCAACCTGGCAGAGATGACAAACCTGGGGCTTCCTGTTCCCCAGGGATTTACCATTACTACAGAAGCATGTACCCAGTATTATGAGGATGGCAAGAAGATCAATGACGAGATCATGGATCAGATCATGGTTCACATTGGCAAGATGGAAGAGATCACCGGCAAGAAGTTCGGAGATAAGGAGAATCCTCTTCTGGTATCTGTTCGTTCCGGTGCAAGAGCATCCATGCCCGGTATGATGGACACCATCCTGAACCTGGGTCTTAATGAGGAGGTAGTGGAGGTTCTGGCTGCCAAGTCTGGGAATCCCCGGTGGGCATGGGACTGCTACAGAAGATTTATCCAGATGTTCTCCGATGTAGTTATGGAAGTAGGAAAGAAGTACTTCGAGGAACTCATCGACAAGATGAAAACGGCAAAGGGCGTGACTCAGGACGTAGATCTGACTGCAGACGACTTAAAAGAGCTGGCCAACCAGTTTAAGGCAGAGTACAAAGAGAAGATCGGAAACGACTTCCCGACAGATCCCAAGGAGCAGCTTATGGAGGCGATCAAGGCCGTATTCCGTTCCTGGGACAACCCGAGAGCCAACGTATACCGCCGCGACAACGACATCCCTTATTCCTGGGGTACTGCCGTTAACGTACAGATGATGGCATTCGGCAACATGGGCGAGACTTCCGGTACCGGCGTTGCATTTACCCGTGATCCAGCTACAGGAGAGAAGCACCTTATGGGTGAGTTCCTCATGAATGCTCAGGGCGAGGACGTGGTTGCCGGTGTTCGTACACCTCAGAAGATCGATCAGTTAAAGGAAGTTATGCCGGAAGTTTACGAGCAGTTCGTAGGCATCTGCCATAAACTGGAAGACCACTACAGAGATATGCAGGATATGGAGTTCACCATTGAGGACAAGAAGCTCTACATGCTGCAGACCCGTAACGGCAAGAGAACTGCCAAGGCAGCTCTTAAGATTGCCTGTGACTTAGTTGACGAGGGTATGATCGACGAGAAGAAAGCCGTTCAGATGATCGACCCCAGAAACTTAGATACCCTTCTTCATCCTCAGTTTGACCAGGCTGCTCTTAAGAAGGCTGAGCCGGCTGCAAAGGCTCTGGCTGCATCACCAGGTGCTGCCTGCGGCAAGATCGTATTCACTGCAGAGGATGCAAAGGAGTGGGCGGCAAGAGGCGAGAAGGTTGTTCTGGTTCGCCTTGAGACTTCACCGGAAGATATTGAGGGTATGAAGGCTGCTCAGGGTATCCTGACTGTCCGCGGCGGTATGACAAGCCATGCAGCCGTTGTTGCCCGCGGTATGGGTACCTGCTGTGTATCCGGATGCTCTGACATCGCCATGGACGAGGAGAACAAGAAGTTTGTTCTGGCAGGCAAAGAGTATCACGAGGGAGACTGGCTGTCCTTAGACGGTTCCACCGGTAATATCTATGATGGCATTATCCCCACTGTGGATGCCGCCATTGCAGGTGAGTTCGGCAGGATTATGGGCTGGGCTGACAAGTACAGAAGATTGAAAGTAAGAACCAACGCAGATACACCGGCTGACGCTAAGAAGGCAAGAGAGCTGGGTGCAGAGGGCATCGGCCTTTGCCGTACCGAGCATATGTTCTTCGAGGGCGACAGAATCGAGGCATTCCGCGAGATGATCTGCTCCGACACGGTGGAGGAGAGAGAGGCAGCTCTTGAGAAGATCCTTCCCGTACAGCAGGGCGACTTCGAGAAGCTTTATGAGGCTTTAGAGGGCAATCCGGTATGTATCCGTTTCCTGGATCCGCCTCTTCATGAGTTCGTTCCCACAGAGGAAGAGGACATTAAGAAGCTGGCTGACACCCAGGGCAAGACTGTTGAGCAGATTAAGAACATCATCACTTCCCTTCATGAGTTCAACCCCATGATGGGCCACAGAGGATGCCGTCTGGCTGTCACCTATCCTGAGATTGCAAAGATGCAGACCAAGGCAGTGATCCGCGCAGCTATCAACGTTCAGAAGGCTCACGCTGACTGGACCGTATGCCCGGAGATCATGATTCCTCTTATCTGCGATATTAAGGAGCTTAAATTCGTTAAGAAGGTAGTGGTTGAGACTGCTGACGCTGAGATTGCAGCAGCAGGCGTGAACCTGAAGTATGAGGTTGGTACCATGATCGAGATCCCGAGAGCTGCTCTTACTGCCGACGAGATCGCAAAAGAGGCTGAGTTCTTCTGCTTCGGTACCAATGACCTGACTCAGATGTGCTACGGCTTCTCCCGCGACGATGCAGGCAAGTTCTTAAACGCTTACTATGACACCAAGATCTTTGAGAACGATCCATTTGCAAAGCTGGATCAGATCGGTGTAGGCAAGCTTATGGAGACTGCTATTAAGCTGGGCAAGCCGGTACGTCCGGAGCTTCATGTAGGTATCTGCGGCGAGCACGGCGGAGATCCGTCTTCCGTAGAATTCTGCCACAAGATCGGTTTGGATTATGTGTCCTGCTCACCATTTAGAGTTCCCATTGCGAGACTGGCGGCGGCACAGGCGGCTATTAACAGTAAGTAATACACTGGAAGCTGAGTAAATAGTAATTTGATTATTTACAGACATGAATAAAGAGAAGTCCTCTGTTACTTTATAGAAAAAGTAGCAGAGGACTTTTTTGTGTAATGAAATAAGTGAATTCTGAAGAATTATATCTGTTATCTTCGGATGCCAGCCTGTCGGTCAGAGTGCGGGAGGAATATCCACAGGATGAAAGCTTATTCTGCTTCGGTAAACAGCGGTAAAAATGTGCCGCAG
>JAAWHU010000079.1 GCA_022796015.1 Hungatella sp.
TTGGGGTTTAAGACTTCCGCCCAACTCTTTGAAGAGGAAATCAAGAAACTGGCCTAAATTTTTTCAAAAAGTTGTTGCATAACTATTGACAAAATGCAAGACAGGAAAAGATTGCAAAAAATGCTTGCAAATGTAATATGCAGGTGCTATACTACATACGATAACATGATAGATTGACTAATAAGGAGTGGGCGAAAGTCCACTCTTTCATTATGGTATTAGGAAAGAACTCTTTTATTAGTCAGCAGCCGTAAAGGAAAAGAGGTGATGTCGGGATGACAAAACGAGAGAATTATGAGACCAGGACAGAAGCGTTTCTTCTTCCCCTGGTGGCAGAACACCATTTTGAGCTGGTGGATGTAGAGTATGTGAAGGAAGGGAGCAACTGGTATCTGAGAGCCTATATCGACAAGGAGGGAGGAATCGCTGTTGATGACTGTGAGGTGATCAGCCGGGTACTCAGCGACTGGCTGGACAAAGAAGATTTTATCAGTGACAGCTATATTCTGGAAGTCAGCTCCCCGGGACTTGGAAGGCCGCTGAAAAAGGAGAAGGATTTTGTCAGGAGCCTTGGAAAAGAAGTGGATATTAAGCTGTATCGCCCCAGGGAAAAGCAAAAGGATTTTACAGGAATTCTGGCGGAATATAATAAAGAAACCGTTACCATAGAACTGGAGGATGGAAGCAGGATGGTATTTGAACGCCCGGAGATTGCGTTGATTCGTTTAGCATTCGATTTCTAATATAGAAGATAGTTGGAGGATAAAGAAATGAACAAAGAACTGTTAGAGGCGCTGGATATTTTGGAGAAGGAGAAGAACATCAGCAAGGAGACTATGCTGGAGGCCATTGAGAATTCTCTGATTACTGCCTGTAAGAATCATTTCGGAAAGGCAGATAATATTAAGGTCAATATTAACCCTGAGACCTGTGATTTTGCAGTGCTGGCAGAAAAGGAGGTCGCGGAGGAGGTGGAGGATCCGCTGCTTCAGATCAGTCTGGCGGAGGCCAAGATGATGGCTCCCAGATATGAATTGGGAGACGTTGTTCAGATACCTATTGAATCCAAATCGTTCGGAAGAATTGCCATCCAGAATGCCAAGAATGTGATTCTCCAAAAGATTCGGGAGGAAGAGAGGAAATCCCTGTATAAAGACTGGTACACCAAGGAAAAGGACATTGTCCCCGGCGTGGTACAGAGATATCTGGGGAGGAATGTCAGCATTAACCTGGGAAAGGCAGATGCAGTTCTCAATGAATCCGAGCAGGTAAAGGGAGAGATTTTCCAGCCTACGGAGCGGATTAAGGTGTATGTGCTGGAAGTAAAGGATACGCCTAAAGGGCCCAGGATCTCCGTGTCAAGAACTCATCCGGATCTGGTTAAGCGGTTGTTTGAGCTGGAGGTGGCGGAGGTGAAGGACGGTACCGTGGAGATCAAGTCTATCGCCAGGGAGGCCGGCTCCAGAACCAAGATCGCAGTGAAATCCAATGATCCCAACGTGGATCCGGTGGGAGCGTGCGTGGGCTTAAACGGTTCCAGGGTCAATTCCATTGTCAGTGAACTGCGGGGCGAAAAGATCGACATTATTAACTGGGACGATCAGCCGGCGTATCTTATCGAGAACGCCCTCAGCCCGGCTAAGGTGATCTGTGTGGTTGCGGATGAGGAGGCAAGGGAGGCCCAGGTGATTGTGCCGGATAACCAGCTGTCCTTAGCCATCGGCAAGGAAGGACAGAACGCCCGTCTGGCGGCAAAGCTGACGGGATTTAAGATTGATATTAAGAGTGAGACTCAGGCCAGGGAGCTTGGCCTGTTTGAAGAAATGGGAATCGCTTATCAGACAGAGGAAGGCATTTTTGAGACATATGAGGATTACCCTGATACTTATAATACTTATCAGGAGGAATACAGCGAGGGGTATGAAGAGCCTTACCAGGACGACGATCAGAATGACTACCAGGACAGCTATGACAACGATTACCAGGACGAGACTATACCAGAATAACAAGAATGGAAGTGAAAAGTGAGTGAGCACAAAGAAGATACCCCTTCGCCAATGTATTGGCTGTGGAGAGATGAAAAGTAAAAAAGAGATGGTTCGTATTCTGAAGACAGAGACAGAGGGAATTATCCTGGACCCTACAGGGAGGAAGAATGGAAGAGGCGCATATATCTGCCGTTCTTCTCAGTGCTTTGAAAAAGCCATAAAGACCCGAGGTGTGGATCGTTCTTTTAAGATGCAGGTTCCAAAGGAAGTCTACGACACTCTAAAAAAGGAGATGGAACAACTTGTTGGACAATAAAAAGAAGGTTCTGAACCTGATCGGATTGGCCACAAAGGCGGGGAAGACCGTCAGCGGCGAATTCTCCACGGAGAAGGCGGTAAAGAGCGGTAAAGCCTGTATGGTGCTGGTATCGGAGGATGCCTCGGACAACACCAGAAAGAAATTTACCGACATGTGCACTTACTATCGGGTTCCAATCATGATTTTTGGTGACAAGGACGAATTAGGTCATTATATGGGAAAAGAGATGCGGGCATCTCTGGCCGTATTGGATGAAGGATTCGCGAAGGCAATGGTAAAACAAATGAATATCAACGGAGGTAGTAAGTATGAGAGTCAGTGAACTTGCAAAGGAACTGGGAAAGACCAGTAAAGAAATATTAGACATCTTACAGAAGAATCATATAAATGACAAGACACATTCATCCAATATCAGCGAAGAGCATATTCAGATGGTGAAAAAGATCGTTGCTCCAAAGCCCCAGGCTCCGACGCCGTCAGCTGTTTCGGCTCCGACTCCGGCTCCAGGGGCCTCAGGGGAGCCAGGAGGCAGCGGGATGGCTCCGGCAGAACCGCCTAAAAAGAAGATTACGGCAGTATACCGTCCTCAGAATGCCCAGACCATGCGGCAGAGACCGGCGCAGGGAGGGAACCGTCCTCAGGGAGGCGGAGGCCGTCCTCAGGGTCAGGCTCCTCAGGGAGGCAGCCGTCCCCAGACATTACAGGGGCAGCCGATCTCCGCAGTCCGTCCTCAGAGCGGCTCCGGCCAGCCGTCAGCATCGGTTCGTCCCCAGGGGGGTGGAAGCCAGCCGATTTCATCGGTTCGTCCTCAGGGCAGCGGAAGCCAGCCAGCTGCACCGGTTCGTCCTCAGGGAGGCGGAAGCCAGCCGTCAGCACCGGTTCGTCCTCAGGGAGGCGGAAGCCAGCCAGCTGCATCGGTTCGTCCTCAGGCAGGCGCCGGTCAGCCTCTTTCCGCAGCAGGTACTCAGAGCGTGGGCGGCAGTCAGTCCGGCCAGGAGGCGTCATCCGGCGTGTCCCAGCCGTCTACCCAGGGAACTCCCATTCAGGCGGGAGCATCAGGGCGTCCTCAGGTTCAGAGCCAGCAGAAGCCGGAAGGCAGCCGGGAGAGCAGCCGCCCTCAGCAGCCAAGTCAGCAGAGCCGGGAAGGAGTTCGTCCTCAGAACCAGGGAGGCCGTGACTCGGTCCGCACATCCAATCAGCCCAATCGTGATGGAAGCCGTCAGGGCTATCAGGGAAGCCGCGACGGGAACCGTCAGGGTTATCAGGGAGGCCGCGACGGAAACCGCCAGGGTTATCAGGGAAGCCGTGATGGGAACCGCCAGGGTTACCAGGGAGGCCGCGACGGAAACCGCCAGGGTTATCAGGGAAGCCGCGACGGGAACCGCCAGGGCTACCAGGGGAATCGTGACGGAAACCGCCAGGGAGGCCAGGGTTATCAGGGAAACCGTCAGGGAGGCCAGGGTTACCAGGGAAGCCGCGACGGGAACCGCCAGAGTTACCAGGGAAGCCGTCAGGGAGGTCAGGGCTATCAGGGAAGCCGTGACGGAAACCGTCAGGGAGGCCAGGGTTACCAGGGAAGCCGCGACGGGAACCGCCAGGGCTACCAGGGAGGCCGTGATGCAGGCCGTCCCCAGGGACAGGGAGGCCGTCCTCAGGGAGGCCGCTCCGGTCAGAAGGAGATGTCAAAGTCTTTTGATACGCCCATTGCAACAAAGCCTCAGAGCAACCGGGCCAACAAAAATGCCTATAAGAATGATAAATACGATAAGAGAAATATGACAGAGGATGGTCCAAGAACAAAGGGTAAGGTATCGAAGCACCCCTTTATTATGCCTCAGAAACCTACTGAGGAGAAGGTGGAAGAGGTTGTGAAGATCATTACCATTCCCGATGTACTGACCATTAAGGAATTGGCGGAGAAGATGAAATTGCAGCCTTCCGCCATTATAAAGAAGCTGTTTTTAAAGGGTACCATTGTGACCCTGAACCAGGAGATCGATTATGACAAGGCAGAAGAGATTGCCATGGAATATGACGTTCTCTGCGAGAAAGAAGAAAAGGTAGATGTGATCGAAGAGCTTCTCCGGGAGGATGCGGAGAGTGAGGAGGATATGGTGGCGAGACCTCCTGTCGTCTGTGTCATGGGCCATGTTGACCACGGCAAGACCTCTCTTCTCGATGCCATCCGTGAGACCAACGTAACGGCCAGAGAGGCGGGAGGAATCACTCAGCACATCGGCGCCTATGTGGTGGAGATCAACGGCGAGAGAATCACCTTCCTCGACACTCCGGGACACGAGGCCTTTACTGCCATGCGTATGAGAGGAGCCCAGTCTACGGATATTGCCGTGCTGGTAGTTGCCGCCGATGACGGAGTGATGCCTCAGACCGTAGAGGCCATCAACCATGCAAAGGCAGCCGGCGTGGAGATTATTGTGGCCATCAACAAGATTGATAAGCCCAGCGCCAATGTGGAGCGGGTGAAGCAGGAGCTTTCCGAGTATGAGCTGATCCCCGAGGATTGGGGCGGCAGCACGATTTTCGTTCCGGTATCCGCCCATACCAAGGAGGGAATCTCCGACCTTCTGGAGATGATTATTCTGGCTTCAGAGGTAAAAGAACTGAAGGCCAACCCCAACCGCAATGCAAGAGGACTTGTCATTGAGGCGGAGCTTGACAAGGGGAAGGGCCCTGTGGCCACTGTGTTGGTACAGAAGGGAACCTTAAGAGTAGGCGACAATATTGCCGCAGGCGCATGTTACGGCAAGGTCCGTGCGATGATGGACGACAAAGGCCGCAGGGTAAAAGAAGCCACACCATCTACCCCTGTTGAGATTCTGGGATTAAACGGCGTGCCCAATGCCGGCGAGGTGTTTGTAGTGAGCTCCAGCGAGAAGGAGGCAAGAAACTTTGCCGAGACATTTATTTCTGAAGGCAAGAATAAACTTCTTGAGGACACCAAGGCGAAGCTGTCCTTAGACGATCTGTTCAGCCAGATCAAGGCAGGCAATGTGAAGGAACTTCCTCTTATTGTCAAGGCAGACGTACAGGGTTCTGTGGAGGCAGTAAAGCAGAGTCTGGTGAAGCTGTCCAACGAGGAGGTTATGGTAAAGGTGATTCATGGCGGCGTAGGCGCGATCAACGAGTCTGACGTATCGTTGGCGTCGGCATCCAACGCCATAATCATCGGCTTTAATGTAAGGCCTGATGCTACGGCAAAATCTGTTGCCGAGCAGGAAAAAGTGGATTTAAGGCTGTACAAGGTAATCTATCAGGCCATCGAGGATGTGGAGGCTGCCATGAAGGGAATGCTGGATCCGATTTTCGAGGAAAAGGTTATCGGCCACGGAGTTGTGCGTCAGACCTTCAAGGCTTCCGGTGTGGGCACCATTGCCGGCGCATATGTGCTGGATGGTAAGTTCCAGAGAGGCTGTTCCGTGAGAATCACCCGTGATGGAGAGCAGATCTTTGACGGAGGCCTGGCATCCTTAAAGAGATTCAAAGATGACGTGAAGGAAGTGGCCACAGGTTATGAGTGCGGCCTGGTATTTGAAAAGTTCAATGACGTCCAGGAGGACGACATGATTGAGGCATATGCCATGGTGGAGGTTCCCCGCTAACCTGTGCCTTTCCATACAGAACATGGAGATTCCGGCACCGGGAAGGGAATTTTCCCTGGCAGAGCAGAAAGGAACCATATGCGTAAAAACAGTATTAAAAATACAAGAATCAACATGGAAGTGCAGAGAGAATTAAGCGAGATCATCCGTACCCAGGTAAAAGACAGGGCCTTGGAGGGCGTTATGGTAACTGTGGTAGCGGCGGAGGTGACTCCGGATCTAAAATACTGCAAAGTCTATGTAAGCATTCTGGGCAGTGAAGAGGCAGCTGCAGAGGCCTTGGCCGGATTAAAGCGGGCCGTGGGATTTATCAGGAAGGAGCTGGCCTCCAGGATCAATCTCAGGAATACACCGGAGCTAAAATTTATTCTGGATCAGTCCATCGAGTACGGCGTCCATATGTCAAAACTCATTGACGACGTAACCGGAAGCGGGAATCCGCAGTGATCCGGGAGGCTTAAAGAGAGGAGAGGGATAAGTATGACAAAACTGGAAGAGATGCTGGAACAGGCTGCCTCCATTGTAATTCTGGGCCATGTAAATCCAGACGGAGACTGTACGGGGGCCTGCCTGGCCATGTATAACTATATCAAGAAAACAAAACCCCAGGTCTATGTGAGACTTTATCTCCATCCGGTTCAGAAGAGGTTTTCCTACCTGAAAGGGTTTGAAGAGATTGGCTGCGAGCCCCAGGCGGAGGAACCCTTTGATCTGTGTATCTGCCTGGACTGCAGCGATAAGGAGCGGCTAGGCATTTTTGCCGGATATTTTAACGAGGCAAAAGCAAGTATCTGCATCGATCATCATGTGACCAATGAGGGATATGCCCATGTAAATGTGATTGAGGCCGGCGCCAGCTCCGCATCAGAGGTGCTCTATGGGCAGCTCGAGGAAGAACAGCTGGATCAGGACATTGCCGCCTGCCTCTATACAGGGATCCTTCATGATACCGGGGTGTTCCGATTCAGCTGCACCTCGGCTAAAACCATGGAGATTGCCGGGAAACTTATGGACACAGGAATTCCCTTTACAGAGATCATTGACGACAGCTTTTTTAAGAAGTCCTATGTGCAGAGCCAGATTTTAGGACGCGCCCTCATGGAGAGCATTCGGTTTATGGATGGCAGGTGTATCTTTACTGTGGTGAAGAAGCAGGATATGGCATTTTACGGAGTGGACCAGAAGGACCTGGATGGAATTGTGGATCAGCTGCGGACTATTGAGGGAGTGGAGTGCGCCATCTTCATGTATGAGACGGACAATCACATGTATAAGGTCAGCATGCGCTCCAACAACAAGGTGGATGTGAGCAGGATTGCCGGTTATTTCGGCGGCGGCGGCCATGTCCGGGCGGCGGGCTGTACCATGTCAGGCAGTGTCCATGACGTGGTGAACAATCTTTCCGGCCATATTGAGAAACAGCTGATTATGGAGAACGAGGATGTATGACGGCATACTGAACGTGTATAAAGAAAAAGGATATACCTCCCATGATGTGGTGGCAAAGCTGAGAGGGATCTTGGGCCAGAAAAGGATAGGCCATACAGGCACCCTTGACCCCGATGCCCAGGGCGTTCTCCCGGTGTGCCTGGGGAAGGCCACCAGGCTCTGTGATATGCTGACAGACAAGACCAAGATCTACAGGGCAGTGGTTCTTCTGGGGAAGGAGACCGATACCCAGGATCTCTCCGGTCAGGTCCTTCAGGAGAAGGACGTGGAAGCCACAAGGGAGGAGGCGGTTCGGGCAGTCTTGTCCTTTGTGGGGGAATATGATCAGATTCCTCCCATGTATTCGGCTTTAAAGGTCAATGGAAAAAAGCTTTATGAGCTGGCAAGACAAGGCAAGGTGGTGGAACGGGAGGCAAGGAAGGTGGTTATCCATGAGATTGTCATTGAGTCTGTGGAGCTTCCCCGGATCACCATGTCCGTCCACTGCTCCAAGGGCACCTATATCCGCACCTTGTGCCATGACATCGGCAGAAAGCTGGGATGCGGCGGCTGTATGGAGTCCCTGGTGCGTACCCGGTCCGGGCAGTTCTGTCTGGAGGAAAGCCTGACCCTTTCCCAGATTGAGCGGCTTTGTGACCAGGGAGGGCTTACTCAGAGGATCACGTCCATAGAGGACATGTTTCAGGGCTGTCCGGTTCTCTCCACCCGCCCGGACAGCGACAGGCTTGTGCACAACGGCAATCCCCTTAAGGCACAAGAGCTGGACTTGGGGGAGGGAGAAGATATCCGGAAGGGGAGCGGAGAATACCTGCATTACCGGGTTCGGGACAGCAAGGGCCGGTTTATGGGAATCTATGAATGGGAGCAGGAAAGGGCCCGGCTGAAGCCGTGGAAAATGTTCCTGGAGGGATGAAAGGATGAAATGTTTCATCGGTGAGACAGAATTTAAGATCGAAGAGCCTACGGTGGTAACCATAGGGAAATTCGATGGGCGTCACAAAGGCCATCAGAAGCTCCTTAGCCGTATGCTGGAGTATAAAAAAGCATATGGATATCAGACAGCCGTGTTCACCTTTGATATGGCGCCGGTCACAAGGCTTTCGGGAACCGTTCAGAAGGTGATTACCACCAACCAGGAACGCCGCAACAACATGGAAAAAATGGGAATCGACTATCTGGCCGAATATCCGTTTACCAGCGACGTGATGCACCTGCCGGCAGAGGAATTTTTAAAAAAGATTCTTATGGACAAGATGAATGCCAAGGCCATTGTAGTAGGCACAGACTGCGGCTTCGGTTACCAAAGGTCCGGCAATGCCAGAGTCCTTGAGGAGTTAAAGGGAACATACGGCTATGACCTGGAGGTTGTAGTCAAGGAAAAGGATGAACAGCGGGATATCAGCAGTACTTATATAAAAGAGGAATTGTCAAAAGGGAATGTGGAAAAGGCCAACAAGCTTTTGGGGGAACCCTATGCCATCCACGGTACCGTGGTTCACGGCAACCATGTGGGCGGGTCTGTTCTGGGATTTCCTACAGTGAATCTGATTCCGCCGGAGGAGAAATTTCTGCCCCCCTTTGGAGTCTATGTATCAAGAGTTCTGATAGAAGGACGGGTCTACGGCGGGATTACCAATATCGGAAGAAAGCCTACGGTGGGAGACGATTCCCCTGTGGGAGTGGAAACTTATATATTTGGTTTAAACGAGGATTTATATGGGAAGAATATCGAGGTACAGCTTCTCAACTATGAGAGGCCTGAGCGAAGGTTCGATTCCCTGGACCAGCTGAAAGCCCAGCTGGAGCAGGACAAAAAATATGGACTTTCCTATCTTGACAGAGAAAAAATCTTATGATAATATTAATCGGTATGAACAGACGCCGGGACTCGGTTCATGGATGCTCCAACCAGTTACTTAGTCTGCGGTTTGAATAAGAAAAGGAGGGAATCATCATGATTTCAAAGGAAAAGAAAGCAGAGATTATCGAAAAGTATGGAAGAAAGCCTGGCGACACAGGTTCACCGGAGGTTCAGATTGCCATTCTGACAGAGAGAATCACCGAGCTGACCGAGCATTTAAAGAAGAACCAGAAGGATCATCATTCCAGACGGGGCCTTCTTAAGATGGTAGGACAGAGACGTGGTCTTCTTGATTATCTGAAGAAGACGGATCTGGATGGCTATCGTGTTCTTATTGAGAAGTTAGGCATCAGAAAGTAATCATTGTAGGGTGGAGTTGTGCTCCACCCTATTTCGCATCATAGGATTTTTCGCAGGAGAGTTACTCCGAGACCGCTGAAAAGCATATTGCTGTGCGGAGTATGTTTTTCAGTAGTTTCGGCTTCTTCTGCGGAGATGTATAAGAGTGAGGGCCGGGGGCTGCCGGCATGTTCTTCCGGATTGGAGCCAGGAGGATCAAAGCAGCCAATATGAATGAAGAGATGAAGAAAGGAAGATTATTATTATGTACAAAAGTTTTTCCATGGAATTAGCCGGAAGGACTCTGACTGTAGACGTTGACAGAGTAGCAAAGCAGGCCAACGGGGCTGCATTTATGCATTATGGCGAGACTACCGTGCTGAGCACGGCTACCGCCTCCAAGGAGCCAAGGGAGGGAATCGATTTCTTCCCCTTAAGCGTAGAGTATGAAGAAAAGCTGTATGCCGTAGGAAAAATTCCCGGCGGATTCAACAAGAGAGAGGGAAAGGCCAGCGAGAACGCCGTTCTCACAAGCCGTGTCATCGACCGTCCTATGCGTCCTTTGTTCCCCAAGGACTACCGCAATGACGTGACCATCAACAATATGGTTATGAGCGTGGATCCGGAGTGCCGGCCGGAGCTGGTGGCTATGTTGGGTGCCGCCATCGCCACAAGCATCTCCGATATCCCCTTTGAGGGCCCATGCGCCATGACCCAGGTGGGAATGAATAATGGAACGCTTATCGTCAACCCATCCCAGGAGCAGTGGAAGAACGGAGACTTGAATCTGACCGTGGCCTCCACCAAGGAAAAAGTAATCATGATCGAAGCCGGAGCCAATGAGGTGCCGGAGGACAAGATGATCGAGGCCATCTATATGGCCCATGATGTGAACCAGACCATTATTGCTTTTATCGAGAAGATTATGGCAGAGGTGGGCAAGGAGAAGCACGGTTATACAAGCTGCGCCATTCCGGAGGAGATGTTTGAGGCTATCAGGGAGATCGTGCCTCCTGCAGATATGGAGAAGGCGGTGTTCACCGATGACAAGCAGACTCGGGAGGGGAACATCCGCGTCATCACCGAGAAATTGTCTGAGGCATTTGCAGAGAAGGAAGAGTGGCTGGAGATTCTCTCCGAGGCTGTATACCAGTATCAGAAAAAGACGGTGCGGAAGATGATCTTAAAGGACGGCAAACGTCCTGACGGAAGAGAGATGACTCAGATTCGTTCTCTTGCCGCCGAGGTAGACTTAATTCCAAGAGTTCATGGCTCTGCCATGTTCACCAGGGGACAGACCCAGATCTGCAATGTATGTACCTTAGCGCCTCTGTCCGAGCAGCAGAAGCTGGATGGACTTGACGAGAACGAAGTGAGCAAGCGGTATATGCATCATTACAATTTCCCATCCTACTCCGTAGGCGAGACAAAGCCTTCGAGAGGGCCGGGAAGACGTGAGATCGGACACGGCGCCTTGGCAGAGAGAGCCCTGATTCCCGTGCTGCCAAGCGAAGCGGAGTTCCCCTATGCCATCCGTACCGTATCCGAGACTTTTGAGTCCAACGGTTCCACCTCCATGGCGTCCACCTGTTCTTCCTGTATGTCCCTTATGGCGGCAGGCGTGCCCATCAAAAAGATGGTTGCAGGTATCTCCTGCGGTCTGGTAACCGGGGACAGTGATGATGAGTTTGTGCTTCTCACGGATATTCAGGGCCTGGAAGACTTTTTTGGGGACATGGACTTTAAGGTGACAGGTACTACGGACGGCATCACGGCCATCCAGATGGATATTAAGATTCACGGTCTTACAAGACCTATTGTGGAAGGCGCCATCGCCAGATGCCGGGAGGCCAGGCTGTTTATTATGGATACCTGCATGAAGCCGGCTATTGCAGAGCCCAGAAAAGAAGTGAGCAAATACGCTCCCAAGATCGAGCAGATCACCATTGATCCTCAGAAGATCGGCGATGTGGTAGGCAAGCAGGGCAAGGTGATCAACAAGATCATTGAGGAGACCGGCGTGAAGATCGACATTGAGGACGACGGAAGCGTATCTGTATGCGGAACCGATAAGGAGATGATCGCAAAGGCCATTAAGATCATCGAGAGCATTGTCAACGACATTGAACCGGGGCAGATTTACACAGGCAAGGTGGTACGGATCATGAACTTCGGCGCCTTCGTGGAGCTGGCTCCCAACAAGGATGGCATGGTGCATATCTCCAAGCTGTCCGACAAGAGGGTGGCTAAGGTGGAAGATGTGGTGAACATCGGAGACGAGGTGACCGTGAAGGTTATGGAGATCGACAAGATGGGCCGTGTGAACCTGAGCATGAGGCCTGCTGATCTGTCCGGTAAGGATGAGAAGAAGAGCGAGGATAAGTAAAAGAGTCTGAGAAGAGAAAGACCTGGTTGCTGAAGCCGGAAGCCTTCTACAGTAGAAGCATACTGTGGAGGGCTTCCGGTTTTTCCGGATTATCCGTGATTTTTCAGGGGGGATATGGTATAATGTCGACAGACATGATACCAGCGCCGGTTCGGTGTCACGCGAAGCGGGACAAAGCACGTCCCGAACCGTGTGCATCCCCCGGAGGGAGCATGTGCAAAGCACATGATATAATGTGGACAGACATGATACCAGCGCCGGTTCGGTGTCGCGCGAAGCAGGGGCTTTGCAGGGAAAGGAGCAGCTTATGAGAGAAACCTTTTTGACAAAAGTGGATATAAAGTTAGTCAGGCATCTGCGGGATATTGAGATACCTCTCGGGGAACATGAGCCCAGGCATCTGATTCTGACAGAGCGGTAAGACCAGTGTGCTGAAGGCATTGAGAGAGCATCTGGAGTACATTGTGTCTGATTCGTATATGACATGGGAAGATACACAGAAGTATTATTCTATGTGGAAGAAAAAGACCGAAGAGCTGGATGATACAGAAAATCATCATATAGAACGGGAAAGGGCTTCCCCAAATTATAAAATGTATGAAAAGTATTGGAAACATTGGAATGAGGGGGCAGTAGGAATGTGCACATCCTTTCTGAAACTGCGTGAGAAGTTCCAGGAAGGAAACTTTATACTGGCATATTATGAGGATGAGCGCAAATTTGCCGTAGAAAGTTATAAAAATATTGAAAAAGTAGATTTAAAACCATGTTACAATCTCCATGAAAATCCGGGCGCCAAGCTGGCTAAATATATGGTAAACCTTAAGGCTACTCAGGCATTTTCCTCCCAAAAGGAAGGGGAAGCAGACAATGTGGGTAAAATCGAAACATGGTTTGAGAGGTTTACCCAGGTTCTGAGAGATATCTTTGATGACGATACCTTAAGACTGGATTTCGATGTGGAATCATTTCAATTTACCATTCATGCCGCAGGGAGGGAGCCTTTTGATTTTAACACCCTTTCCAGCGGTTATGGGGCGGTTCTTGATATTGTCAATGATTTGATTATGCGTATGGAAGCCCAGTCTAAGTTAAGAGACTGCTTTGATCTGGAAGGGATTGTGCTTATTGACGAGATCGAGACCCATCTTCACTTGGAGCTTCAGAAGAAGATCATGCCTATTTTGACACGGCTTTTTCCCAACATCCAGTTTATTGTCTCTACCCATTCGCCTTTTATCCTAAATTCTCTGGATCATGCCGTGATCTATGATCTGGAGAGAAGGATTCTGGTGGATCACGGCATGAGCAACCTGCCTTATGAGGGCATTGTGGAGGGGTACTTTGAAGCTGACAGGCTGTCCCGGGAGTTAAGACAGAAATTTGAAGAGTATGAAAGTCTGGCTGCCAAAGAAAAGCCGACTGATGCAGAATATGCAAGGATCGATGAACTGGAATTTTATCTGGATGAGATACCCGACTATCTGGCGCCGGAGCTTACGGCCGAGTACAGCATGATAAAGCTGGAGTTGTCCGGCAGGGAGTAGCGTATTATGGTAAAGATAAAAAGATGCCCGATACCGCCAGGTTCTCTGGCAGTAGAGAAAGAGAAAAAGCATGGCAGTTATTCAGAGAATGATGTCATAGAACAGCTGAGAAAAGATTTTCATGACAAATGTTATATCTGTGAGCTGAAAGACTTGCCCGATGCCCAGGTGGAGCACTTAAGACCCCATTATAACCGCAGGATGAAGGATCGGGTTTTTGACTGGAACAACCTGTTCTATGTCTGCCCTCACTGCAATCTGGTAAAGACATCGGCCGTGTATGACGATAAAATATTGGACTGCTGTGTCCTTGACCCAGAGGATGTGCTGTATCATATTTTTGAGCACGGACAGGTGAAAATCCATGGCAAATCCCGGGAGGAAACGGTACAGACAGAACCCGAATTTGGACAGGAACCGGAAGAGCCTGAGTAAAATGCTAAGCAGGGAAAGCCAGTTTGCTGCTTTTAAAAGAAATTATGCCAGGGAACATCTAAGAGATTATCCAGGCTTAGAGGAGCTTATGACAGGAGGAGACCAGTGAGAACATTATACAATAACGGAAGGCTGTATACCGGAGACGAGAAGAGGCCTGAAGCATCTGCCATGGTGGTGGAGGATGGCGTCATTACCTGGGTAGGAGAGAACCCGGAGGAGGCCATGGGAGAGAACCGAAGCTGGGATGAAAGCATAGACTTAAAAGGCAGGTTTGTGACTCCGGGCTTTATCGATTCCCACATGCATGTGGTGGAATACGGAAAGCTTCTGCAGGAGGTCTCTTTGGCGGACTTTACCGGCTCCCTCAAAGCCGTATGCCACAGAGTGAAGGAGTTTATCAGGGAAAAACAGGTGCCGGAGGGCGCATGGGTCTGCGGCAGGGGCTGGAATCAGGACTATTTTGAAGACGAGAAACGGTTTATTAACTGTCATGATTTAGATGAGGTGTCAACCAGGCATCCCATATTCCTGGCAAGGGCCTGCGGCCATGTGGTGGCGGTGAACTCAAAGGCCATGGAGCTGGCAGGGGTCACAAGAGAAAGTGCACAGCCCTCCGATGGCCGTTTCCAGGTGGATAGTCTGGGGGAACCTCTGGGTATCTTTGAGGAAAATGCCATCTCCATGGTGAAGGACGCCATCCCTGCGGTTACAGCAGAGAAGGTAAAGGAATACATATTGGAAGCGGAGAGAGCGCTTAACAGATTCGGCATAACCTCTGTCCATACTGATGATTTCCTTTCCTTAAACGGCGGGGACTATGAGATGGTGCTGAAGGCTTACAGGGA
Organism: Hungatella sp.; assembly: GCA_022796015.1. Lineage (GTDB taxonomy): Bacteria > Bacillota > Clostridia > Lachnospirales > Lachnospiraceae > UBA3402. The sequence continues at coordinate 14,793 of JAAWHU010000079.1, forward strand.
GCTGGAGGAAGAAGGAAGACTGACCGTGAAGGTCTGCGAGCAGTCCCAGTTTGAAGACTTAGAGCAGTTAAAGGAGTTTGTGGACAAGGGATATCATACGGGAAGCGGCAGTGACTATGTAAAGATCGGCCCTCTTAAGATCATCGGAGATGGCTCTTTAGGAGCCAGAACGGCATTCCTGGGCGCTCCCTATGCAGACAAGCCGGACACCCGGGGGATCCCTGTGTTTTCTCAGGATCAGCTGGACGAGATGATCTCCTACGCCAACAGCCACGGTATGCAGGCGGCGGTTCACGCCATTGGGGACGGCATTATGGAGCAGGTGGTTCTGGCCTATGAAAAGGCCCTGAAGGAATATCCGAGGAAAGACCACCGCCACGGGATTGTCCACTGCCAGATTACTACCGAGGCCCTTCTTGAGAAGATCAGGGACTTGTCTCTTCACGCCTATATTCAGAGTATTTTCTTGGACTATGACAGCCGGATCGTGGAGAGCCGGGTGGGAAGAGAGAAGGCGTCAAAGACCTACCAGTTTAAGACCCTTATGGATATGGGGTGCAGTGTGTCCAACGGTTCCGACAGCCCGGTGGAGACGCCGGATGTGATGAAGGGCATTCAGTGCGCCGTCACAAGAACCTCCTTAGATAAAACAAGAACCTTTCTGCCGGATCAGGCCCTTACCTTGGAGGAGGCCCTGAAAAGCTATACGGTCATGGGAGCCTGGGCGGAATTCGAGGAGGAGAAGAAGGGAAGGCTAAAGGAAGGCATGGCGGCGGATTTTGTGGTGTTAAGCCGGGATCTGCGGGAAGTGCCCTTGGAACAGATCAGCCAGGTCAGGGTGGAGCAGACCTATGTGGATGGAGTTTTAGTGTTTGAGAGGAGATAAGGTACTTTTGGTTCATGCACCGGCAGGGGGCGGTGACGGCCCCCAAGGGAGATTGATGTTGTCATGGGATAGCCCCCTGCCGATACCTGAATGAAGGGGCACTCGCCTTTAAGAATCTGAACAGAAGATGATCACTCTCACAGGCGTAGTCTGGGCAGGGATGCTCTTGGTGTGGGTGGTATAGAGCACCAGCATGTACTGACCTCCGGGCACTCCTAAGTAATATTGGCCGTTGGGAAGCTGGAGGGGCGTGGAGCCGGACAGATTCAGCCTGAGGGAGTTCTCGCTGTTGGTCAGGTTCCTGTCAAAATAGTCCAGCATGGCATATTCTCCCCCTGCAGGCAGAACCACTGCCGCTGCCCGGTATTGGGGAGGATAGATCAAAGGCATTGGAGCCGTGGTATCATAGAAGGCGATGATGTTGTCGCCCCGCCGTATAGGTTTTTGATCCAGCACATAGGTGTTGGAGTCTACAAGAACCTGGTAAGTCTCCTGGTAGGAGGTCTGGATATAGATTAGAAGGGTGCAGTAGTAACTGCGATTGCCGCTTTGAAGAGGGGTGACAGATGTGACGACGCCCTCGAGAGGGGAGTAATGACTCATGGATGACCACTCCTGAATGCAGATGAATTCTCTATATTATATGCAGAAAGAATCCGGTCATGCCGAAAAAGCTTTACAATACTTTCATAAATCAGTATAATAAAATCATCATTAGATGATTGCGAAAATCAAAATGGAAAGAATATTCTGACCATATCTTTCATCCAAAGCCTGCTGCACCAAGCATTCCAATGAGCCCAGGAAAGCAGAACCCAGTCGGGGTTCATCC
>JAAWHU010000080.1 GCA_022796015.1 Hungatella sp.
GTATGTGCAGGAAGGCAGAAATGGCAAACGAAGTTGGGAGGCAGTGGGAGGCGTTGCCGGCAAAGGCGGAAGAAGTACGACGGACGTATCGGGGACTGAGGACGGAGGGAAAGGAAAGCGGGAACGCATCGCAAGCAATGAGATGTGTACGTTTCTGATACTGAATATTTCATCATTGCAGCTGATACCTGTAAATATGATTGCGTACAGGCAGCAGTACGGCAGTGTAAACCCGGCGGGGATTATTGCGCCGGCGATTGTGGCAACGTTTGTGAGTACGCTGACGGCGGTGGTGTATTGTAAGGGGAAGGATAGGAAGCGGAGAGTTTGAGGGCTCTCCGCATTTTTACTGTTCACAGGCAAAATATATTGACATGTTTGATTGTACAAATTACAATAAAATTGACATTTAATAGAGGGGGGATGTGATATGGGTGAAATGGAAAGATTTAGAGATATGTATTTTGAAGATTGTATAGAACTTCTTAAAAATAAACATTCTTATAGAAAGCATGTAGATAAATTTATAGATTACTTAAAAGTGGCAGGTTTAGAGAATCGTCCGAAGGTGATAGATAAAAATGTAGTGGAAGATTGTATAGGATATTATAGAATAGAAAAAGGTGAATTGAATACCCGTTCTACTATGGAGGCACATCTGGAAGCATTAAAAAGCTTTTACGATTATTTAAGTAGAACAGATAAACTTCCGGATATTTTTACTGATTATGATTATAAAGATTATAAAGAAGCAATTGTAAAAAAATATGACCTGTCTGAACCTGTGGAAAGAGGCAGTTTTAGCTGTGATGAACTTATTGAGATTTTAGCATCTATGGAAGAATTAATAGAGCATTCCATAGAAGAAAAATCTGGTATAAGGGATGAGGAACGTTATTTACAAAGAATTATAATGCGTTTATTTATTAAAATAACTTTAATAGCACCCGCTAAGAGGAAGGTAATAGGACAAATAAAAATGAATGATTTTGAAGAAAATTTTAAGATTTTGAATTTAAATAAAATTAGGATAAATATTCCCTGTGGGCTATCAAGAGATATTATTCAGGCGATTCAATATGCTGAAGACAGGAATGGAAAACAGGTTGAAAAAGCAGATAGGATTTTTGAATTTATTTATCGTTATAAGGGAAAGTTTACAGATGAGTCTTTAAATACATGGTTTCTCAATCTGTTACAGGACATTGGATATATTGAAAAAACAAATAGAAGAACATATCCAGTGGAGCCTATTCGGAATGGAGCTATTTCAATTATGGTTGATAATATGGTTAATCCATTATTTATATCGAAAATAACAGGTATTGGGTTTTCCAGATTAGAAACGCAATATTATGGTACAATGAAGTCTGAATATAAGGATTACCTAAATAAAAACATTAATAAAGCGATAGCGCAGAGTGAATATTATTCATATATCTAATTGTCTTTAAGCAAGGGAGGATATGGATGCTGAGGGAAAGTAATCGAATTGAATTAAAGGCTGATTTAAATGACAAATTGGAAAAAGAAATAGTGGTTTTTTAAATAACCGTGAGGGTGGTATTCTCTATATAGGGGTTGATGACAAAGGGGAGCCGGTTGGAAATTCCGATATAGATTCTATGCAATTAAGAATTGCAGATAGAATCAAGAATAATATTTTACCCTCAACGCTTGGATTGTTTGACATCGTTACTGAATATGTAGACAACATTCCGGTAACTAAAATAATTGTTTGTAGTGGTCTTGAAAAACCATATTATATTAAAAATAAAGGAATGTCACCTAACGGATGTTATATGCGGCTTGGAACATCAACCCAGCCAATGTCTACTGCATTAATAGACGAACTGTATGCAAAAAGAATACATACAACATTGCGTAATATTCTGGCACCCAGACAGGATCTCACTTTTGCACAGTTAAAGATATACTATCAGGAAAGGGGATTTGAGTTAAATAGGAAATATGCTAATAGTCTTGAATTACTTACTCCTGATGGAAAATACAATTATATAGCATATTTGCTTGCCGATGAAAACGGGATATCTATTAAAGTTGCAAAATATGCTGGAATAACAAAGGTGGATTTGGTTGAGAATGAAGAATATGGATATTGTTCATTGATTAAGGCGACAAACCACGTTTTGGAGAAAATGAAAATAGAAAATGTTACAAAAGCAAGGGTAACTAATACGAAAAGGATTGAAAAAAATCTTGTTGAAACGGTACCGTTAAGGGAAGCATTGATTAATTCCATTGTGCATAATGATTTTTCGCGGGAAATTCCGCCTGTATTTGAGATTTTTAATAATCGAATAGAGATTACGTCATATGGTGGTTTGATTCCGGGACAAAGCATAGAAGATTTTTTTAGCTGTAGCAGTATGCCCAGAAACAGAGAACTGATGCGCGTATTTAAGGACTTAGGATTAGTTGAACAGTTAGGATCTGGAATGAGTAGGATTTTGCAATCATATGACCGTAGTATTTTTGATATATCAGATCATTTTATAAAGGTGGTTTTCCATTTTCTCTATCTGTTTATGATGAAAATATCGCCAATGGCGATAATAATGGCGATATAAGTGGCGATAATTGCAGTGACAAAGGCAAAATTTTATTCTTAATAGAAAAAGAGCCTTATATCACAGCAAAGAAAATAAGTGAACAAACAGGTCTGAGTACTAGAAAAATTAGTCGTATCATAAGAGAATTGCGTGAATCAGAAAAGATTGTTCGTGTGGGTTCCAGCAGAAAAGGATATTGGGAAATTGATAAATCTAAATTTTAAGAGTTATTGCATAAGTTCGTGTCATTAACTTGACACAAGGGGGGTTAGCAGCAATTTCAGAATTAGCGGAGTTGGAAAAGGAACGGAGGCATGTACCTGAGGGAGTGGCAAGCAACGAGATGTGTACTTTTTTGATTATTAACATTTCTTCGTTTGACCGTTTGTTGAAATATTATTCGGAAGAAATTTATTTGGTTACCCCAGGAGAATTTATCAGAAGAATGGAGACAGATTTATGAATAATGCAGTAGATATTTTGGATCAAGGCTTTGCGTGCCTTGTGGAAAATTTGGGAGTAGTGAATGCGGAGCATTTTATTGTTCTTATTAAAAGAGATAATTTCGATTATACGGTGTGGCAGAGAGAATATTTTGATAAGATGCAGCCAGGAGAGTTTGCGGCAAATGCGGCTGCATATGCAGAGAGCCATCCATATACAGGAAAAGGGCAAATTTTGTGAATATCCCTATTATTACGGATATCAAATCAGTTCATAGACGATAATTTTCATTTTGTATCGCTAATTCGCAAACTGTTCCGAAAGTACAGACAGATAAACATTCATTACTGTTACATTTAGAGACATTGGGAACATGAAAGCGAATTGGAGAATATCCATAACCCATAATATTAAAATCCGGGGAATTCGGAAATTATTGGTCTGGAACAGAGACGTATGAGTCCTTGATGTATAGTATTAGAGATGAAGGAGCCACTACCTGCCGTTCCCCTGTTCACACCATTTGGCAATTTGGGCAATCAACTCAAGGGGCAGCGGTTTATCATAGGGAATCTGAATGGCTCCCTTGCTTGTCTTATAATCCTGAAGCTTGTCTGCAAATGCTTCCACCGCCTCGGGACCAGGATAGAGACCGATATGTTTTTTGAAAGCAGCAAATTGAATCAGGTTATGCTTTTTCCAGTAAGTGGGCATACTCCAGGAGATTTTTTCTTTGGCATCCGGTATGGCAGACCGGATGGCCTGGTTTATCTGCCGCAGAAAAGGCTGTACCTGTTCTGCCTGGCGTGATATATATTCTTCGATTGTCAAGGGAGCTTCCCCGCAATAATGATCTTGATGGTTGTGTTTAAAGGTGCGTCCGCACTTGGGGCATTGCCACATAATAGTTACCTCAGCTTTAAAATTAGTATTCTTTAGGAGCAGCCGTTACCGAAACCATGTCGCCAGGCTGCTTGCCCAGTTTATTCCGAATATCTTTGAGAATCCCGATAATATAACAGACAGAACCGTCCGCATTTTTTACACCCATATTTACAATACTTCCGCAATAGGGTTCCCCATCAAAGGTGATATCCGCCTTTAACCGGCCTTTTCCAAATTCCTTTCGGATATCATAAGGAAAACGCACATATGCGCCGCCTTTATGGGGAACAGCCTCTATGACGGCAGAAAATTCATAAATCTTTTTCTTCATGAGCCCTCCATAAAACTATGATTGACTGTTTCTCTTAAATACAATACAATAAAAATCAGGAATCATCAAGGAAAAAATCTTAACAGTACAGCAGAAAAGAGGAAAAGATGGAAGAACAGAGGAGAGGGAAGCGCCTGTCAGGATACAGGCCGGATTATGTGGTCTTTGACCTGGAGACTACAGGGCTGAGTCCGGAGACAGACAAGATTATTGAGATTTCGGCAGTAAGGGTAAAGGGCGGAAAGGTTGAGAAAAGCTTTTCCACGCTGGTCAATCCTGGCCGAAGGATACCAGCGGCCGCCTCTAAGGTCAACGGAATTACGGACGCTATGGTGGCGGATGCCCCTGTGCTGAAGGATGCGTTGGAGCAGTTTCTTCTGTTTATTGAGAAGGATATTCTGGTGGGTCATAATATTCACAGCTTTGACATGAAGTTTTTAAATCATGCCATGGAGGAATTATATAAACGAGAGCTGGGCAATGATTATATTGACACCTTGTTTATGGCAAGAAGCTGTATGAAGGAGCTGGCCCATCACCGTCTGGTAGATCTGGCCGCCTATTTTCATATCAGCACGGAGGGCGCCCATCGGGCCCTCAATGACTGTATGATGAATCAGAAATGCTATGAGGAGATGGGCAGGCGTATGGGCACGGCCGGAGATGATCCGAAAGTGCAGGAGAAATGCCCCCGATGCGGCGGGGAACTGGTGAAAAGGAACGGAAGATATGGGCCGTTTTATGGATGCAGCAATTATCCGGGATGCCGGTATACCAGGAATGTGTAACTGACAAATGACCATATCCGATCCCCTTTATTGTGAGGCTAAACCTTACTCCCCTGCTCCAAAATCCGATTCAGCCTTGAAAACAACATAAATGCCGTAACGGATGCGGCCAGAATATCACTGACAGGCTCTGCCACAAAGACGCCGAACACCTGATTGGAAAGAATCTGGGGCAGAATAAAGATAAGAGGAATCAAAAGCACCAGTTTCCTGAGACAAGCCATAAGGAGGCTGATCTTAGCCTGGCCCAATGCCATAAAGGTCTGCTGGCAGGAGATCTGCACACCGGTGGAGAAAATTCCCGCCATATAGATTCTCATGGCCCACACCGTATAATCTACCAGGGAGGCGTCGCTGCTGAAAATGCCTGCAAACACCTGGGGTACAGTGAGAAAGAGAATCCACAGCAGGGAGGCATAGCTTGTACAGGCCAAAAACTGGCATTTGAAGGCCTGCTTTACCCGGCCTTTTTTACCGGCGCCGAAGTTGTAGCTCATAATAGGCTGGCCGCCCTGGCAGATGCCCTGGAGAGGCAGCGTCACCAGCTGGCTGCAGGACGAGATAATAGTCATGGCCCCTACGGCCACATCGCCGCCGAAGCGGGACAGGCTGCTGTTAAAGCTGATATTTAAGATACTTTCCGTACTGAGCATGACAAAGGTGGAGATCCCCAATGCCAGGCACGGAAGGATGATTTTGGGATCCAGCCGCATGTCAGGAAGGGTCAGCCGGAGCATGGTTTTTGAGCCCCGAAGGAAGATCAGTACCCACGTGGCGCTGACCGCCTGGCTGATTACCGTGGCAATGGCTGCTCCCCGGACACCCATATGAAATCCAAAGATCAGGATAGGATCCAGAATAATATTGCACACAGCCCCCATGACCGTGGTGATCATGCTGAACTTGGCGAAGCCCTGGGTGGTGATAAACGGGTTCATACCCATAACGATCATGACAAAGACGATACCCAGAATGTAGATGCGCGCATAGGACAGAGCGTAGGGAAGGGTCACATCGCTGGCGCCGAACAGTCTTAAAAGCTGAGGGGCAAAAATATAGAATGCCACAGTCAGCACCATGGCAAAGGCCATAAGCACACAGAAACAGTTCCCCAGAATCTTCTGGGCAGTGGCCTGGTCATTCTTCCCCATTGCGATGGCAGCCCTTGGCGCGCCGCCGGAACCTGCCAGCATGGCAAATGCGTTGATCATCATTAAAATAGGCAGGAACAACCCGACTCCCGTCAGGGCGGAGGCGCCTGCATCGGGAATATGCCCGATATAAATTCTGTCCACAATGTTGTAAAGCATATTGATGAGCTGTGCAACAACTGCCGGGATAGCCAGATTCATCATCAGCTTAGGGATACTGCCGCTTCCCATGTCCTGTTTCCTTGTTTGCTGTGCCATATATCGTCAGCCTCCTTCTGTCTTTCTGTTCTATGTGCCGTCAATCCAGCAACCCCTTATCTTTAAGATCCGCGAAAATCAACTGATCAACCGGTGAAACCAATGCTGCATCTGCACTGGTGAGCCAGACTATTTCGGCGATCTCGGAGTCTGCCTTCAGTTCCCCGGAATATTCTGCCGTATAGCAGGTCATTTTTACCAGGACGCCCTCCTCTTTTCCGTGAGCCTGGGCTTCAAAGACACCATAGAACCTGGCAGTAGATTCTATAATATCAACCGTAAGTTCCTCCTTGATCTCCCTGACCAGAGTTTCCAGGTCAGACTCACGGCCTTCCCGCTTCCCGCCGGGGAGATAATATTTGTCCTTCCCCTTGGAGCGGGTGCTTAAAATTTTTCCATCTTTGAGATACAAATAAGCCACTTTATCAATTATTTTCATTGAACTGTCCTTCCGTTTATCTTAAAAATTTCCGGGTACTCTAAATCATACATTCTTTGTCGTATGGTGTCTGATTAAAATATGACAAGATTTGCTGGAGTAAGAATAGCCGAACGCCTATGTATTCTTCATATTGTTTTTCCGACTCCGTTATCCCCGATTAGCAAGTTAACACCAGGTTTGAGATTTAGCTCCAGTTCATGGAGTGCTTTATAATTTGAAACGGTTAATTTTTCTATCCACATATAACCAGGCTCCTTCTATAAAATAAAGTCTTGCCATATTGCTTTATTCCATACGTTTATAGTTAGTGTAATGACAGGGATACCACAGAACGCAGGATCTTTTGCTTCCAACAACATCATTATAGTAGAGAGCGGGAGATTGTGCAAGCCTATTGCATATTTGGAGAAATGAGGCTAAAAAAGGGCATGGCTGCCCCCGGCATTATGGGAATTGTTTTGCAGTCTGCTATTATGCGGGCGCGGAAAAAGTAACCATTATTGAACCGAAAATTTTTTAACCATTTTCATAAAGGCTTTAAAATTTTTCTGTTTCGCCATCTGGCTTGTAAAGATCAGATAATAATCAGCCGGTTTCAGATCCTTAAGGGGAAACATCTTAATACCGGAGTAGCCTTCAAGAAGGTCAATATTGAGAAAGCCGGCAGCCAGATCATCGGAGATAATGCGGATCAAGGTAGAGATCTGGTCACAGTACTGGATATAGTTGGGAGTACAGTCATAAAGCCCCATGATTCCTTCAATATGCTGACGGCCTGTCCCTTTTAATCTGACCAGGGGCAGAGAGAATAATTCCCCATAAGTCACGGATTCCTTGCGGGCAAGGGGATTTTTCTCACTGACACAGAAAACCAGCGGAGGCGCAGTGCCGATTTTTATAAGCTCATACTCATTTGCCTGGACCTTGGGAGTATCAAGGGTGCAGATGTACCCCGCCAGTTTTCCCTGATTCAGTGTGGGGAGTAATTCCCGCCGGCTTCCGGTGACTGTCTCCAGCATAACCGGAAAAAGCTCTTTCTGTGCAAAGGAGTACAGACGGGGCCACAGGGATACACTGACCATGGAAGAAAGACCGATGACAAGGGTACTGTTGAGATCGGCAAAATCATGGAGTTCCTGTTCCGCCTCCTTCACGTCTCCCAAGATAATTTCGGCATGTTTTTTTAATATAAGGCCCGCCTCTGTAAGCTCAAGCCCTTTGCTTGTGCGGTTAAACAGTATGACAGACAGCTCCTTTTCCAGCTTCTTTAAGGAACAGGAGAGTGTGGACTGAGAGACATACATGGCCTCTGCGGCGGCAAGCATACTTCCGGTTTCGCAGATACTGATCAGGTAGCGGAGCTGCTGCAGTGTCATGGATTCGTCACCTCCTTGCAATAGTCTGTATAGAAAATAACCAAATCAACCCTTGGAAAATATTCATAATACACATTATACTTTGCGTTATCAATTTTTTCAATATGATATTTAATATTATGTATTTCATTTTTATGGAAATAAATTATACAATATAGTCAAATCAAGGGCCCGTTGATTGGTATGTGGTAAAGGAGAAAAATGAATGAAAAAACCAATTCCTGTGGAAAAGGCAAAGGTTGTGAAATTGCTTCCGGAAACGGGTGGCAGCCATCCCTTCGGCGGGGCAAAGCATCAGGTCAGGCCTATGGATTTGTCCAAGTACGGTTATGTGGAAGAAGAATATCTGATCGCCGGCAATGCAAAGATCTACACCTGGCCAGAGGGCGCAGAGGCTGCATGGGCGGAGCGTGAGGGCGCCAGTTACGCTTCCCGCTTCCTGATCCGCAAGCCGGCGGATTCCTCCAAATTCAGCGGCAATGTTTTTGTGGAGATGTTCAACTGGGCGCGGGGGTATGACCGGGCCATCTGTACCTGGGGAAACTGCCATGAATACCTGATGAGAGAGGGAGACGTGTGGGTGGGAGTATCCATCCGCGCCAATGTCATCGACAATCTGAAGCGCTTTGATCCCGTCCGGTATGAGGCCCTTACCTATGAGAACCCGGTTCCCAAAGAGCACCGGGCTGACCGCCCCCAGTCCAACACCTATCACGACGACTACACGGATCCGGATCGTGAGAACGGCCTTACCTGGGATATGTACAGCCAGGTTGCTCTGGCGCTGAGAGATACGGGGGAGGGAAGTCCCTTGTGCGGATATGAGGTAAAAGCCGTTATAGGAACAGGAGCCACAGCCGGTGATCTGGCCACCTATGTGGCAGCCATTGACCCGGTCAGCTGCAGATCCGATGGCGGCAATCTGTTTGACGGTTATCTGATCTTTATGACAGGGGCCCCGGGCAATGTGAACCAGTATGAGGAGAAGCTTCACTGGATGGATCCCCGGGCCAAGTTTTACTGTAAGGTGCCTTTAATAAGGGCATATACCTGCAAGGATATGCTGGGCAGCGGCCATCATCCGGACTGGGCCTACATGCAAAGAAGAAACGACAGTGATGAGGAGGGCAGGTATTACCGCAGCTATGAGATTGCAGGAACCGGGTTAATGTTAAAGTATACCTACTTTACGGAACCAAGTCATGAAGATGTGGAGAGATGCGGGCTGCAGATTAAGAACGGACGGACCGGAAAAGCCTGGAGCAAGGAGGACTTAGAGATATACGAGTTCCCCACCCGATATGCACTCAATGCCATGCATGACAATTTGAAGAAATGGATCCGCGAAAGGACTGCCCCGCCTTCCTGTGAGCCGTATGAGACCAAAGGGGTCTATCCGGACACAGATCTGAAGGAGGATCAGTACGGCAATGTAAAGGGAGGTGTAAGGCTTCCGTATCTGAGAGTCCCGGCATATCACTTTAAGAGAAATGCAACCGCTGTTTTGATGGATTCCGGCACATTAAGCCGGTTATATGCCGGCCATGAGGACTATGTGGAAAAGGTAAAAGGGGCGGTAAAGGAATGTATTGAGGAACGGATCCTCCTGCCGGAGGATGGAGAAACCATAATACAGGAAGCAGCACAGGCACAGATTCCGTAAAGGTGCCGCCGCTTAAGAGGCGGTCTGAAGAAGAGAAGGGAATGGGAATATATGGAAAGTACAACAAAAGAATCCAAAATAACCGAATACATAAAGGGTATCAAAATACTTTTGACTAATAAGAACTACATCCTTATGATGCTCATATCCATATGCAATCATATTGCGTTAAATACATCCAAGACAACCCTGTCGCTGTACGGAAAGAGCTTCGGAATGAAGGGCGCCCAGTTAGGAGCGCTGACAGGCACGTACTACCTGATCTGCCTGATTCTCCGCCCCATAAGCGGCCCCCTGGTTGACCGCATGAATAAAAAGGTTCTCCTAAGCAGCTGCTTCGGGCTGAAGATCCTTTCATGGATTATTTATGCATTTTGTAAGAACCCGACGATGTTTACCATTGCCCGGTACATTGATGCCGTTGCATTCTGTCTGATTACCACCTGCTTCCTGGCAGTGACTTCTCTCCTGATTGATAAGAAGGCCATGGGAACGGGGCTGGCCATCTACGGCGGGCTGCCCTCCCTGATCGTGTTCTTCCTGCCTATGGTAGCTACCTATATGTACGACAACATCAGCGGTTCCAGTATCTACTGGCTGGGAATTGCAGGACTTGCTCTGGGCATCGTGCTCATTCAGATGCTTGATTTTTCCAGACAGGAGGGCAAGGGAAGACGGGGCCCCTCCAAGCTGAGCTTTAATGACTTAATCTATCTTCCGGCAGTACCTGTCTGCATGTGCTCCTTTTTTATCAACCTGCTTTTAACCGTAAATGACACCTACCTGCTTCTGATGGCAGAGGAGCGCATGATCCAGGGCGCCGCCATTCTGTTCAGCATTATGACGGGGCTGAAGCTTGTCGGCAGCGTAGGCATGGGAGCAGTCGCAGATGCATTCGGCGTAAAGATCCCTCTGGCCTTTGCCTGTATTGCGACCATAGCCGCCTCCCTTCTCCTGGGGAGCGCCACTAATATCGGCATGATTATTCTTGCAGGATGCCTTTATTCCGTGGCAAAGAACGGATCACAGCCGCTGCTTCAAAAGGCGGCTACTGAGGTGGCTCCCCGTGAGAAGCGCGGCGCCGCAATTTCAACCAACTACTTTATCTTTGATTGTGCCAGCACCTTTGGAGGATATATCTGCGCCCTGCTGTATAATCATTTGGGATACGGCGGAACCTACTATGCGGTGGCAGTTTTTCCGGCAGTCGGCCTTGTCTGGATGCTTTTGGCCTACAGGAAGATTTCGGAAAAAACAGGTGAATAAAAGCCGGCTTAAGACAGGGAGGAATGATTATGACTGCAGCATGGATGGTTATGGGAGCCATTGCCGGGACGGTATTTTACGGATATAAGACCAGGCACAGTGTTGCTCCCCCGGCAATCACTCTGGCCTATGTGATCGGATGCGGGGTGCTGAAGCTGCCGCCGTCTAAGATTTTAGGGTTTATGCCGGTGTCCACCATGTTCAATATGTTTGCCATCACCTTTTTCTTTGGCTTTGCCATAGAAAACGGAACCTTGGCAGCGCTGACCAAGGCCATCCTTTACCGGATCCGTTTCTGTCCTGCATTGACTCTTCCTGCCCTGTTTTTCATAAGCTTTCTGGTAGCCCTGTCAGGCGCGGGGATTGCAGCGGCAGCATTTATGGCTCCCATCGCATTTTTTCTTGTGGAAGGACTGCAGATTCCCTCTGTGGCCGCTTATGGAGCCGTTACCTGCGGAACGGTGTCCGGCTCCAACTTCATGTACAGCGGCGGCGGCCTTGTGCTGACAGGGTTGATTGAGGATACGGAATTTAAGGAAGCCGCCTTTTTGATTGCGGGACATTCCTTTTTGCTGTCAGCCCTGCTGTGCGGACTGTTTTTCGGGATTATATACCTGCATTTTCGCTGCTGGAACTGCAGGGTGGACGAAAACCAAAAGCCGGCTGACTGGACGCCCGTGCAGAGGCAAACCCTGGCTCTTTTGCTTGTGGTAGCGCTGTTGGTATTGATTCCCAAATTGTGGGCCGAGATGTTCCCCGGGAAGGGTCTGGCCAAGGCGGCAAAGTATATTGAAGTCAGTTTCTTTATGGTCTGCGGGGGATGCATCGCCGCAGCCATGGGCCTGGGAGACGATAAAACCGTTATCCGCAGACAGGTACCGTGGACCACCATTGTGATGCTGGGCAGCATGTCCCTGCTGATCGGAGTGGGAAAAGAGGCGGGCATGGTGGAATTATTGGCATCAATGATATCCCATCACCTGCCGGTTCCTTTGCTGGCCGTGTTTCTGGCCCTGGCAGCAGGGATCATGAGTATGTTCTCCAGCGCCATCGGAGTGGTGCTGCCTACCTTGTTCCCGCTGGTTCCTGAGCTTGTAAGGATAACGGGAGTGCCCGGAACCGTGCTGTTTATGGCTGTATTTGTGGGAGCCACCTTGACAGGAATCTCCCCCATGTCAACTACAGGAAGCATGGTGCTGGCCGGAGGCAGGACGGAGGAGGAGCGGAGCCGGCTGTTTTACCAGGTAATTATATTGCCGTTTCTGATTCTGGGCATGGTTATGGCAGTTTGTTTTTTCCTGCAGATGGCTAAAGGAGCGGCAGTTTCATGATAAAAGGAGAGGAAAATGATTATGGGAAGAGAAATTACACCGGAAATGAGAAAGCGGATGGAGGAGAGGGAGCAAAAATACAAGGACTTTTTCCTCAACCCCTATAAATATTACATAAAGCCTTTCCGTATTTTCGGAAATGTATACTATGTGGGAGACGCAAAGGTCTGTATGCATCTGATCGACACGGGAGAGGGACTGATTCTTATGGATACGGGATTTCCCCACACCAAGCATCAGGTGATTCAGGCGATCTGGGAGGCGGGATTTAATCCCAGGGATATTAAGATTACCCTTTTGACCCACGGCCATTTTGACCACTACGGCGCAGCCGTCCAGATCAAGGGACTTTACGGCTGTAAACTGGCTGTCAGTGAGGGCGACGCGCCCCTTATTGTACCCATGATGCCTATGAAGGGAACCCTTCCTGTGGAGGAGTATCCCATAGAACCCTTTGAGCCGGATATCATCATCCATGAGCGGGAATCCCTTACCTTGGGGAAGACTACCATAGAGACCATTCCGGTGCCGGGACATTCTCCCGGAACCCTGGCATTTTTCTTTGACGCAGTGGACGAGAACGGGGAGAAAAAACGGTGCGGAATGATCGGCGGAATCGGCCTTGGAGGCATGAGCATGAAGCGGATCCGCGAAAAAGGGGAATCGCCGGATAAGCAGACGAATTTTTTGAAGGCTCTTGATGAGATCTACGATCAGAAGGTAGACATTGTTCTGGGAAACCACCCGGAAAACAACAGAACCTGCGAAAAACGGGAGCAGATGCTTGCAGACCCGGATATGCCCAATCCCTTTATTGATCCCCAGGAGTGGCACAGGCTGATTGACGGGCTGAGGGCGAAGATGGCCAGGATTATGGAGGATAATGATAAATAGCAAAGCAGAAGGGATGGACTCAGCAATATTAAAAATTATTCTATGACAGGAGGACTGAATCAATGTCAATCGTAAAAGTAACCGGCGGCATGGTGGAAGGAGTTCATGAAGATGGATACATTTCCTTTAAGGGAATTCCTTATGCGGCGCCCCCTGTAGGCGACAGGCGATGGAAGCTGCCGGAACCCCCCGTTCCGTGGGAGGGTGTAAAGCTTTGTAATAAACTTGGCCCTGCCTGCTGCCAGGCGGACAATCAGGTGGTTCCCGGAGGGGATCCCGATGACCGAGGCGTTGTGGCCGGAACCAGTGAGGACTGCTTATATCTCAATGTATGGACACCGGATATCAGCGCGAAGAAGCTTCCGGTCTTTGTCTGGATCCACGGCGGCGCATTCTGCTGCGGTTCCGGCGGCGGCATCAGCGCCACACCGGATACCTTTGTAAGCAGAGGTATTGTTTATGTTTCCTTTAACTACCGCGTCGGTATTCTGGGATTCTTCGCACATCCGGAGCTTTCCGCGGAAAACGAAGCCCATGTATCCGGCAACTATGCCCACTATGATCAGCTGGCCGCAGTCAGATGGGTAAAGGAAAACATCGCTGCCTTTGGCGGTGATCCCGAAAATATTACCATTGGCGGTTCTTCTGCAGGTGCAGGCAGCTCTCAGTGTCTGGCCACCTCACCCCTGGCAAAGGGCCTTTTCCAGAAGGCCATTGTCATGAGCAGCTGGGGCACCATGTATTCCTCCTATCCCGAGGACTTTATTCTCAGAGACAGAGAAGATATGGAGGAGCGCGGCAAGGAATTTATGGAGCTGAACGGCTGCAAAAACATTGCGGAGCTGAGGCAGAGGACCTATGAACAGCTGGCGGCCACCCCGGATGCTTCTTTTCGGAAGAAATACCATTACGGAACTGTTATGGGAACCAGCAGAGACGGCTATCTGAATCCTAAGCTTCCCAGAATCGCCGCACAGGAATTTAGAGTAAATGATATCAGCCTCATGATCGGCTGTGCTAATGACGAGGGTGATGGCCATATGCTTCGTCTGGGCATGGATGTGTTCAAGAAAAATTCCGAGCCTGTATTCGGCGATAAGATGGAGGAGTACCTGAAGCTGTGGGAGACCCTTCCCAGCCAGGATATTGCGGATATTGCCAATGCGACCCATCTGAAATTCTCTGGTGAGAAGGCCTATGCCGCCGTCAGCTCAGAGCTGGGAAGGAAGCCTGTATATGTATATGACTTCTGCCGCAAGGGACTGAAGAAGGGCAAAAAGCAGGCGTACCACGGGCTGTCCAGCAAATATTTCTTTAATCGGCAGAAGAGCCTGCCCGGTTATGAAGCAGATGATGAAAATGTGGCGTTTTTCATTCAGGAGTATTGCTGCAATTTTATCAAGAACGGCAATCCCAACGGGGAGGAGCTGCCCAGATGGGATCCTTATACCTCAAAGGCCAGAAATGTCATGTATATGGATGCAGAGTCCAGGCAGGAGAGAGATGAGAATGTGGAAAATCCGGTCATGACCTTCACAAGAGAAATGATCGAAGAGAAAATGCGTGCAGGCTTACAGAATCAGACAACATAAAAGAGCAGTCAGATCAAAAACCGGTATCATTCGCTGTGAACAGATACCGGTTTGATGGGTCTATCCCTAACCTGATCCTCCGCCTCTAAGGTCCCGCACAGCAGCGGGGAATCCGGGTCGCAGAGCATACAAGATCGATTCACCCGTTCCCTGCTGTAATTGGCATAGCAGTACAGGCAGCCGTTTTTACAGGTATCATAGGCGCCGATATCCAAACTCTCCATACATCCGCATTCCTGTCTCTGATTCTTATCTTTTCGTCCTTTGATCTTATATCCGCAGATTTCTTCTATGAGCATTCGGTCGATGCAGCAGTTATGTTCAATGCCGCAGCAGGACAAATCGGCGGCTTCCCCGCAGCTTCCCACAGACATTCCGTTTATGCCGGCAATATCCGCCAGGACTTTGGCAAACTCAAGGAGCCTGGCTTCTTTTAAATCATATGTGTGTAACTGCCGGAGGGCTTTTTTATTTTTCGTGTAAGTGTCTACAAAGCTGATGACACATCTGCGGGTATATCCTTTTAAGGATGAGGCAATCTGTTCAAATGCCCTTAGGTGATAGTCCGGCGTGTAACGATCTGTAAAAAGAATGGGGTCATACCTCCAGATAACCCTTTGGCTGCCTATGGTTTGGGACAATTTTTGGAAGACGGAAAGCATCTTTTCTTTTTTGTGGGGAACTCCCGGTTCTATATCTTTTCCGTAACCGGTAAGGGTAAACTGGAAATAATAGTGATAGAGAGACAGCATATCAAGTCCCGGGATCATAGGCTCCGGGTTCTTGGTCCAGAATACGATACAGTCGATCACCTCCGGCGACAGGCTGATTTTGCTGACCTGGCGGAGGTTCATGGGATTGCGCACACACAGGAATCCTTCTTTGATTCGATTGTAAAACCACCTGGAATAGTAGTTTGGGATGTCCGTTCTTCGGCTGGCGCTTATGATCATGGGAATCCTTTCTGAGATGAATGAGCGTGTTAATATTTTTCCAGTATATGATATATGGCAGAAATATTCAAGCTTATGGGAGAAGGGATTTTTTAACCTGTTTTTTTATACAGGGAATATTTTTCAGATTGTCATAGGCATTGTAATATTTATACAATTATGTACATTTTGTCACCGTTCATCATTATTCATGGCCGTCTCCTAAAAATGCCGATTTTACCGGGATTATTCAACATCACTCCCTCCTATACTGCTTATCAGCTTTCGTCTTTATCCATATGCAGCCTGCTTTCATTTGGGGTGGAAATTGGGGTAAAAGCGGGGTAGCAAAAAGGGCGGTTACAATGCCGCCCCTCATGCTATAAAACGATCTTTAGATTGTCCATTTCCTGCTGCTTGGTATTGGGAAGAACATGACTGTATAAGTCCATGGTCATTGCAAGACTACTGTGGCCTAAGATTGTTTTTAAGGTCTGAGGGTTCCCTCCCTGTTCTATGAACCGGGTTGCGAACGTATCCCTTAAGGCATGAGCCGTGAAATGC
>JAAWHU010000081.1 GCA_022796015.1 Hungatella sp.
GGACAAAGCACCGACCGAACCGTGTGCATCCCCCGGAGGGAATATGTGCAAGGCACATGGTATCATGTCGACAGACATGATACCAGCGACGGTTCGGTGTCACGCGAAGCGGGACAAAGCACCGACCGAACCGTGTGCATCCCCCGGAGGGAACATGTGCAAGGCACATGGTATAATCTCCTTCGAGATTATACCATAAATGATGCGAATTTCAACCTTTAGAAATAAGAGAACACGGCTTTTGACAACCGAATCCTAAATTTTAATAACTTTTCTTAACATTTTTTAAACACTCTTGTAGTCCTCATTAGATTATGTTATAATCCACAGAAATCAGAATACACTTAATTATCAACAAGCTGCAGCGGGAGGCAGCCTATTTACAGAAAGGTGAGTTTATGAAAAGTTTTGTGGCGCGCTATAAGCACGCATGGTTATTATCTTATGCATTTATTTATCTGCCGTGGTTTATGTATCTGGAAAAAACCGTAACCACGAATTATCATATTATACACACTTGGGCCGATGATCTCATTCCTTTTAATGAGTATTTTATTATCCCTTATTACCTCTGGTTTTTTTATGTGGGCGGGTTCATCCTGTATTTCTTTTTTAAGAACCGGCAGGATTATTACCGGATGTGCGCCTACCTTTTTACAGGTATGACCATTAGCCTTATTATCTGTACCTTTTATAAGAACGGTACGGATCTTCGCCCGGTAGTAGACCCTGAGAAAAATGTATTTGCCTATATGGTTTCCCTTCTCCACAAGGCGGACACTCCTACCAACATTTTCCCCAGTGTCCATGTATTTAATTCCATTGTAGTTCACATTGCGGTAATGAAGAGCACCTGCTTTAAAGCCCGCCCATGGATTCGGTGTCTGTCCCTGATTCTGTGCGTGTCCATATGCCTGTCCACTGTGGTCTTAAAACAGCACTCTGTTGTGGATGGACTGGGCTCCATAGTCATGTCCTATGCTCTTTATCCTCTGATCTATGGCGAGAATTATGGTTTCAGCCGCCGGAAGATTGCACGAAAGGCCCTGGGTTAAACCCGGGACCTTTTTATTTTGAATACACCAAGAACCACCTTGCTTCAGAGGATAAGGTATTCTAATTCTATATTTCTTACCTGGCCAAACCTTGAATCGCTTTCTCTGCATGCCTCCCATAGATATCCTGAATCCCTTTGATCTGTCCAAGTCCTTCCATTACACATTCTACCTCATACCCTTCTTTTTCCAGAACAGACCTCCAGGAATCCTCCCCATCCCCGGCCATATCATGATTGGCATGGTCGCCTGCCACCACCATAAGGGGTTCCAGCACCACTCTCTTGTAGCCTCCGTGGGCCCTTAAAGCTTTTGCAACCGTATTCAAGGATGGCTCTGCCTCCACGGTTCCGATATAATAATTGCCGTATCCTTCCTCTGTCAGCTTGTCCTGAAGCCTGGCATAGACACTGTTGGAGTCTGCCCCTGTCCCGTGTCCCACAAAGCACAGTGCGGTCTCTCCATCGTCATAGGAGGCTGTCCTTTCCACAATAGCCTTTATCACTCCGCGAAAATCCTCATCTGCAGACAGCAGCGGGCTGCCTATGGCAGCCTTTTCAAATCTATCCTCATATGCTTTCAGCCTATTGACCAGAGCCCTATATTCATAGCCAGCCATAAGATGGGTGGGCTGCACTACAAGAATCTTCACCCCATCAGCTGCCGCCCTCTCCAAGGCCTCTTCCACATTATCAATCTCCAGGTCTTCCCGCTTTTTTAAGATATTAATAATCACCTGGCTGGTAAATGCCCTGCGCACCTCATAGTCAGGAAATTTTCTGGCAATAGCCTTCTCAATGGCCCCAACCGTAAGCTCTCTGCTGTTATCATAGCTGGTGCCGAAGCTTACCACCAGGATTGCCTGCTCTGATGAAGCCTCTCTTCCTTCCCTGCCTCTCTCCTTCTGTTCCTTTCCCGGCCGACTGCTGTCCTGACCACGCTCCATCTGGCTTCCTCCTTCCAAACAGTCAGGCAGGTCCCCTGACTGCTATCCTTTGAATGTTTAAATTTGTGTTATCCTATCACGTTTTCCCAGTAAGTTCAACTGATTTCTTCTTGAAAAACCTATTTTCCTACAGTATAATAGGTTTATTAGGTCACAAAAAAGGAGGCTCTTTATGATTTCTACCAAAGGAAGATATGCCCTGCGGGTCATGATAGACCTGGCCAGACAGAAGAAAGAGGGTTACATCCCTCTCAGCGAGATAGCTGCCAGACAGGAGATCTCGGAAAAATACCTGGAGATTATTTTAAAGATCCTGGTAAAGGAAAATCTTCTCAAAGGCCTTCGCGGAAAAGGCGGCGGCTACAAACTGACTCGCTCCCCGGAGCAGTACAATGTGGGAGAGATCCTGGAGCTGACAGAAGGAACCCTGTCTACCGTGGCCTGCCTGTCCGGCAGCACACAGCCCTGCAGCCGCGCTTTCCAGTGCCCCACCCTGCCCATGTGGCAGGAATTGGACACCATGGTCCGGGACTATTTTTATCACAAGTCCCTGGCAGACCTTATATAGAACTTATCAGCGGCTATCCAGAGAAGGACTCCGGCCGCTGCCACGAACAAGGAGATAAATTGAGACGTAGTCAGTGTGCCTACATTGCCTCGGATGAGATCGCCTCTGAAAAATTCTATTACAAATCTTCCCATACTATAGAGGATCAGGTACAATGCACCTATCCGTCCATCTCTTTTTAATCTTCCCGACAGCCACATAAGCAGGGCGAAATGAAGAAAGTTAAAAGCACTGGATATAAGCTGGGTAGGCAGCAGGGGAACTCCGTTAGGGGCATAGGCGGAGTCATGAAAAACAATGGCAAAGGAGCCGGCTGTCTCCATGCCATAGCAGCATCCCGCCAGAAAGCATCCGATTCGCCCGAATCCCTGGGCAAGGGCCACTGCCGGCATGATCAAATCCACGTATTTGAGAAACTCCAGCTTATATTTTCTGCAGTACACATATCCCCCTATGGTTCCCCCGATGATTCCTCCGTAGACCACAAATCCGTTGGCTATATCCAGAAGGAGCCTGGGATTTTTTATAATCTGATCAATGGTGGTAAGGTAGTACAAAAGCTTTGCGCTTATAAGACCGATGACAATAGCCCACAAGGCAAGTCCAAACACATGGTCCGGATCCAGGCCCTTCTTCTTTGCCCGGTAATCCGACAAAAGATAGGCCGATAAAAAGCCTATGCCGATCATCAGTCCATATCCATGAAGAGTAAATCCGCCTATAGAAAATAGATCATTTTTCATCTGAATCCCTCAATTCTTTCTAAATTCCTGTCTATCTTACCACAAACGGCCTTTCATTTCAATGCCGCCTTTTTCCAGCCCTCTGGGTTCATTGACTCTTGACGATCCCCTTTTTGAGAGATATTATAGGTTAGGACTCAGGTGTCAAAAGCCTGAAGCATTTTAGAACATATACTGCCCTTTTCGGACAGGGGAGGGTATCAAAGAGAGGAAACATAACGACCGGCATAACGGCTGTTGGAAGGAATTACATATGGCAGGACTTGGAACTCTTATTAATGTGGCAGGAATCCTTGTAGGAGGCCTGTTTGGACTTATCTTTGGGAAATTTATGACAGGGCGGTATCAGGACACACTGAATTCAGCCTGCGGCATCTGTGTGATCTTTATCGGAATCGGGGGAACTGTGGAGAAGATGATGACAGTGGCCGGACAGGGACTTATAAGCCACGGCACCATGATGATCATCGGGAGTTTTGTTATGGGTTCCCTTCTGGGTGAATGGCTGAATATTGAAAAACATCTGGAAGAATTTGGCTGCTGGCTGAAGGCCAGAACAGGAAGCAGCGGCGACAATCTCTTTGTGGATGGCTTTGTCACTGCTTCCCTGACGGTATGCATCGGCGCCATGGCCGTGGTTGGGGCCATCCAAGATGGCATCTACGGCAATACTCCATTCTTGCCGCCAAAGCAGTTCTGGATCTCATCATTATCCTGGTTATGACTGCCTCCATGGGAAAGGGCTGCCTCTTCTCTGCCATCCCGGTAGGCTTGTTTCAGGGAAGCCTCACTCTTTTAGCCGGGCTTATGGAGCCTCTCATGACAGAGGAGGCTTTAAATAATCTTTCTCTCACAGGTTCCATGCTGATCTTCTGTGTGGGAGTCAATCTTTTGTGGGGCAAAAAGGTTAAGGTAGCCAATATGCTCCCCACCCTTGTGATTGCCGTGGCATGGGCAGGGCTTACAGGATAGGCTATTCTATCTGCTTTTTATCCTTCTCATTGGGGTACAGGCTGTCCATAACAATATTCATTACCAGGATGGCCGCCATAAGAACAATAACCGGCGCCTTCCTCCCATAAGAAACATAATATCCTGCATACGGGATGCAGAAGGACGCTGCTTTCCCCGCCACCCGGCCATAGGAAACCGGGGCTGGATCCGGTGTTTCGTTGGCATCGCCCTGTGTCATAAATTCTTGTGTCTGTTCATTGATCTTAATAACCCTGTGAGTCACCATCGTCCCATCATCACCTACATAAAAGGTAATCGGATCCCCCTCCTGAATATCAGCAAAGGCTGCCTGCTTGTAGTAGATAATACTCCCCACATGGAACGCAGGTTCCATACTGCCGCTAAGTACCATAACCGGCTTATACCCAACAACCAGGGGGGCGGCGATCAGCAGGAAACCCACAATACAGATTAAGACGATCGTAGACAGAAAACTGAACATGTGTTTAAGAAGCTTCATACTTGTCCTCCTTCCATATCTGCCGTTAATCAGGTAATCGGATCAACCGATTCCGCCATAGACAATCCCCAGTACAAACACAAATACTGCCAGGGGAACATACACATATTTGCCCAGCACACCGAACCAATCTGCCAAAGGCTGTTTCCTTCCCATGGAAAGCTCCTCTTTTATCTCTTTCCATCCAAGAATATAATAGATGGAAAACGCGCCCAACAGGGCTCCGAACGGCACCACCAGAATAGTAATAAAATCCATCCAGGGCCCTACTTTGTCTCCATCCTCAATGAAGATCCCCACTGCAAAGGCCACTGCGCCGCAGAGAACCGCCATAACCGAATGGGACATTTTGAATCGGGTCTGCCAAGACTCGCACACCGCCTCGAACATGTTGATCAGGCTGGTGATCCCGGCAAATGCTACGGAGATAAAGAAAAATACGGCAAACACTCTTCCCAAAGGCATCTGGGCAAAGACCTTGGGAAGGGTAATAAACATAAGCGGCGGCCCGCTGGCAGGCTCGATGCCAAAGGCGAACACTGCCGGCATAATGGCCAGCCCCGCAAGCATGGCGGCTATAGTGTCAAACACTGCCGTATTCACCGATGCCTTGGGGATATCCTCGTCCTTCCCCAGATAAGAACCGTAGACGATCATGCCGGAGCCTGTAATGGACAGGGAGAAAAATGCCTGTCCCATGGCCATAACCCAGGTATCTGCTTTAAAAAGATACTCCCACTTGGGGATAAAGAGAAAGCGGTATCCTTCCCCGGAGCCCTCAAGGAAAAATACCCTTGCGGCCAGAATCACAAAGAGGCAGAAAAATGCCGGCATCAGTATCTTATTGACCTTCTCAATCCCTTTGGTGGCTCCTGCCATCAAAAGGCCGCAGGCAATTACCACCACCAGGGCATGGCAGGGAATATTGCCGAATGCAGAAGATATCTCCCCAAAAAAGGAAGCAGATTCCACGGCAAATAAAGTTCCCGTCAGGCTGGCTCCCAAGGTCCGCAGAACCCAGCCCAATATTACGGAATATCCGATGGCGATTCCTAAGGAACCCATAAGAGGAATCCACCCCAGAATAGCTCCCAGCCTTCCTTTTCCTCTCCTGTTCCAGCAGTACTCATAAGAACCCAAAGTACCGGTTCCCGCTCTTCTTCCAATGGCAAACTCTGCCGAGAGCCCTACAAGACCGAAGAGCGCCACAAACATAAAGTATGGCACAAGAAATGCCGCCCCTCCGTACTGTCCCAGCCTGTAAGGGAACAGCCAGATATTACCCATTCCCACTGCCGAGCCTACGCAGGCAAGAACAAATCCCAGAGAATTTTGGAATCCGCCGTTCTGGTGGGATTCTCTTCCTGCCCGTCCGGAAGAAATGTCATTCGCTTTCTTGATTTTCATAGATTCATCCTTTCTGTCCCCCTAAAAACATGCTTCTCCTAGCACACATCCACCCAGCCAAGGGAGCCTGAAACACGCTCCAATTCCTCCACGGAAAGCTCCACGGCACTGTTGCTGCTTCCTGCCGCCGGATAGACCACCTCATATTTTTTTAAGGATTCATCCAGATAAACCCTGACCCCTTCCTTCACCGCAAAGGGACAGACGCCTCCGGGGGCATGGCCTACATGCTCCTCCACTTCCTCCCAGGGAACCATCTTCGCCTTCTGATGAAAGGCAGCCTTGTATTTTTTATTGTCAATCCTTGCATCTCCTGCCGTTAGAATCAGTATGGTTCCCTCCTCTGTCAAAAAAGACATGGTCTTGGCAATGCGGCCCGGCTCGCATCCTAATGCCTTTGCCGCCAGCTCCACCGTGGCGCTGGACACCTGAAACTCTTTTACCCTGTCCGCCATCCCGATTCCTTCAAAATATTCCTTCACCTTTTCAATCGCCATACTTTTCTTCCTTCTTTCTGTCCTTAAATTTATATTACATTACCGCCATAAGCACCACACTCCACACAGGAATGGCAATCATAGACAGCAATGTGGTAAGTACTACACATTTGCTGGCAAATTCCTCGTCTCTATGATACTTTGCCGCAAGAATCGCCGTGGTGCTCCCGGCAGGCATGGCGGCCAGAATCACGGAAACTCCTGCCACAAGAGCATCTACCCGAAAAAGCAGACAGGCCCCGAACACTGCCAAGGGAATCAGCACCAGCCGGATTACCGAGAATGCAGATGTAGTCTTTGTCACCATGGTCTTCAAATCCGCTCCTGCCATAATGGAACCGATGAGAAACATGGTAATAGGGGTGGTGCTGCTGCTGATGCTTGCAAGAGACTTGGTTATAAATTCCGGAAGCGCTATCTGGAAAGCCATAAGAATCAGCCCGATGTCCACGGCAATAATGCATGGGTGTCCTAATACCTTTTTCACCACCTCTTTTTTGCTGGGGCTTTCCGTAAAATAGGAGACTCCGGCAGACCACATGACAATACGCTGGGGAATCAGATAGATGGAGGCATAGAGAAGGCCCATGGAACCATAAAGTCCCTCGGCCACCGGATTGCCCAGAAACCCGGCATTGGAACAGACCGTGGCATACTGGAGCACATTCTTTTTTTCCTTTTCCACCCGGTTATAGCAGACAGCGCTGATGAGAGTGCAGAACATCTGAAGGATGGTGGAGATCACCAGAATCTGGAGCCCCTTCATAAGAATCTCCCTGTTCAGCTCGATCATAAAAGACTTAATAATATTGCAGGGAAGAATCACATCTATAATCAGGTCTGTCAAGACCTTCTTTCCCTCCTCTGTAATTAAGTTCTTTTTTCTTAAATACCAGCCGATTCCGATTTCTATGAACATCATCAGCTGCAGATTCATCACTCCCTGAAGTTCCATGTTCTCTCTCTCCTATGCATTTCCTTCTTTTTACCGACCTGGTTATTATATACCTCCCGAAGCGGTTGTGCAAGTAGGTCTTGTCCGCTAGTTCATACCTGGCTGATAAATGTTTTCACATAGGACAGGGCCGCCCCGATTGCAGGGGTATACTGTCCATGGGTTCCCAGGATCAGCTGATTCTTAAGCATGGGAAAGGGCGATAGGGCATTGATTTCCTTTAACAGATATTCCAGGTCTTCTTCTATAAAATAAGGGGCAAGGTATCCGCTGATAATCACAGGGCTGTCGATCACCATGTTGCAATTCCTCATGGCAAGAGCAAGATGGAACAGATAGCTCTCCCATATCTCCCGAAATCGCCCCCTCTCGTTCTTTCTCAGATTCTTAAAAAAGTCTTCGGCGCTGACCCCGGCCTCCTCCTCCAGGGCATTGGCGGAACAGTAGGTCTCCAGGCATCCCTTCTTCCCGCAGTAACACGCAGGCCCTGCCGGGTCGATGCACAGATGCTCTATGGTTCCGCTGTGCATGGAAAAGCCTTTATGAACGCTGTGGTTGGTAATAACGGCTCCGCCCAGGTTCTGGTTTAAAAGAAAGACCAAAGCACTGTCCAGCTCCCTGTGGTTCCAAAGTTCCAGGCAGGCTGCCGCCTTGGAATCATGCTCCAGACAGCAGGCATAGGGAAGGCGGGATGCAAAATCCTCCAGCTTCATATCCTGGTTATCCATAATGGGGCCGTAGGTGACACAGGTTCCATCAGGAGCAATGATGCCTTGGGTTGCAATGGAGATTCCCAGCACCTGATCCTCCCTGTACCCCTTTTCTTTCATAAACTCTTTAATACGGCCTGTGATTTCATCATAATATCCTTCTGAATTCTCATAGGAAAGACAGAAGGTATCTTTATGCACCGCCTCCCCGTAGAGATCCACCGCCGCAATATGGAACATATTTTTTAAGATCCCCACTCCAAGGGATATTTTCACATCAGGCACAATCCGGATAACCTGGGCCTTCCTGCCGCCGGTAGAATCAAAGCTTCCGTTTCTGTCAATAAGGCCTTCCTCCTCCAGCATAACCAGATTCTGACTGACGGTTGACAGCCCCATCTGCAGATCCTTAACGATCTGAAGCTTGGAAGTTAGCCGTTCTTCATAGATATAGTGATAGACCTTGGCCCGGTTTATTTTCTTTAGCGCTATGGCAGTCAGCCCTTTCTCTCTCATCCCGCTCCCCTTCCTGGTACGTCATTACACCAGTTCTATCTTAATACTTCCATAAAGAAAAGGCAACCAGGAATCTTTGTGCAGTCTGTCTAAAAAACCGTGACAAATTTAGAATTTCTGTCCATAGTATTTTTCCTTTGTTCCCTCTATACTAAACTTATAACTTGTATATAAACTTAAGTTTTAATCGTAAGTGGACATAGCAGGGACCATGAACTACCTGGCAGCAGGCAGACAGGCCCCTCTCCTTGTCCGGAAAGGAAGATGAATCATGAAAAGCGCTGTATTTTATGGAAAGCACGATCTGCGTGTAGAAGAGCATGAGATGCCCTATGTCGGCCCTGAGGATGTGCTGATTCAGGTGAAGGCCTGCGGTGTCTGCGGAACCGATGTTCATATCTATGAGGGAGATCCAGGAGCCGCCCAAGTCACCCCTCCCACAATCCTGGGCCACGAATTCTCAGGTGTTATTGCCCAGACAGGCAGTCAGGTCACGGATTACAAACCGGGAGACCGGGTCTGCATTGATCCCAACTGCTACTGCGGTTCCTGCGAGCCCTGCCGCAGCGGGGCGGCTCATTACTGTGAGCACATGATGGGGTATGGAACTACAGTGAACGGCGGATTCGCCCAGTACTGCGCCGTGAACCAGCGTCAGGTATACAAGCTTGGGGATCATACCTCCTTTGAGCAGGGAGCCATGACCGAGCCCGTAGCCTGCTGCCTCCACGGCATCGACATGTGCCAGATCAGACCGGGGCATCAGGTGGTAGTGATCGGCGGCGGAATGATCGGACTCCTGATGCTCCAGCTTGCCAGGCTGGCAGGGGCCGCCAAAGTGGCCCTCCTAGAGCCTGTGGAGAACAAACGAAAGGTTGCCGAAGCCCTTGGTGCAGACGTGTGTATTGATCCCATTCACCAGAATGTGAAGGAATGCTTAAAGCAGGCAGGCCTTACCTGGGTCAACACGGTAATCGAGTGCGTGGGCCATCCATCTACCATGGAACAGGCCATCGACATTGCCGGCAATAAGGCCGTAGTCATGATGTTCGGGCTGACAAAACCAGAAGAAACCATCTCCATAAAGCCCTTCCAGATTTTTCAAAAGGAGCTGGAGTTGAAAGCCTCCTACATCAATCCCTACACCCAAAAGCGCGCCTTAGACTTAATCGACTCCGGCCGTCTTGATGTAAGCACCATGATATACGAGATATGCGGTCTTGACAAACTGGCCCATATACTCAGCAAGCCGGAACTCCGCGCCAAGGGCAAATATATTATCTCACCGGAAATGTAAACCTATTTTCCGGCAACTTCCAGCAGACAAATCCGAAGGATGGGGCATACTACCTAACAGCTCATGATCAAATATCTAAAGGAGACCTGTATGCTGTTGTCATTGACCGCCTATGCCCTTATTCCTCTCTATACCTTGATGTTTGTCAGCGGGACCAACTGGTTCACTTCCAATCTGTCTGTAATCGGAAGCTGGCCGGACCGCCGTATGGCATTTTTCTTCCTTGGAATCATCATCGGTCTATACTATCTGGTGGTCTTAAGAAGACTTCTCTCCTGTCTCCCCCGCCATAACTGGGAGACAGGAATTCTTTATGCCGCCTTTCTCCTTCTCCTTTTTGCCATCACCACTCCATACCTGCCGGACTCCGTGCCGCTCCAGGCGTTTCTCCATGTGGTTTTCGCATTCTCGGCCTCTGTCCTTCTTGCCCTCTGCCTGTACCTGATCCTGTGGCGCCTCTCCGCTCTGTCCCAGGCCTCCAGACGGTTTCTTAGGCCTTACCGTTTTTCCATGGCAGTCATCACGGCCGTCAGCGCCATTCTTCTTGTCATAGCCGGAATCATCAGCAGCGCCCTGGAAATCTTTTTCATCATTGCCACCACCATCCTGGTGCAGAAGCTCTACAGCCGATATCCCAGGCTTCAATAGGTACTTGTAAAGTTCTTCCCATTGATTTACAATATAAGCAGATTATAAAGGAGGAAGAACAATGAATACTGTAATGGAAAACCTGCTTACCAGAAGAAGCATCCGGGCTTTTGAAGACAGAGAGATCCCAAGAAAGGAGCTGGACCAGATTCTGAAGGCGGCCCAGTATGCTCCCAGCGCCATGAACCGGCAGACCTGGCAGTTTACCGCCGTCTTAAACCGTGAAAAGATTCAGCTGCTGGCAGCGGCCGTGGGGGAGGCTCTCGGCAGAGACAGCTATACCATGTATGACCCTCAGGTAATTATCATTACCTCCAACTTAAGGGAGGCCCGCTTTGGAATCGACGACAATGCCTGCGCCCTTGAGAACATGTTCCTGGCAGCCCATTCTTTCGGCATCGGCTCCGTGTGGATCAACCAGCTGCGGGACGCCTGCGATGCTCCTGCCGTCCGGAAGATTCTTCGGGATTTCGGCATTCCCGACGACCACATGGCATACGGCATCGCCGCTTTAGGCTACGCCGCCCCCGCCGAACCCAAAGAAGTGTTAAAAACCGGCAGGATCGTCATAGTAGAGTAGGGGCTTTCCCTACTCTTCCCCGGCCTTAAAGTTATAGATAGGTTTTATGATTTTCACAATCTCTGCCGTATCCCCGATATTCTCCACAATATCTTCCATACCCTTGTATGCCATAGGGCACTCGTCTAAGGTCTGTGCATTTACCGAGGTTGTAAAGATTCCCGACATCACTTTTTTAAATTCCGACACCGTGTAGGAGGACTTTGCCTTTCTCCTGGACATGAGCCTGCCGGCTCCGTGGGGCGCCGAAAAATTCCAGTCTTCATTGCCCTTTCCCACACAGATCAGAGAACCATCCCTCATATTAATGGGAATCAGCAGTTTCTCTCCCATTTTTGCCGACACTGCGCCTTTGCGCAGAATCATTTCCTCCGTGTCAATATAATTGTGAATCGTGGTAAATTCCTCTTCCACCTTAAGCTTCATTCCCCGGATCAGCTCGTCTGCCATAGCCTTGCGGTTTAACATGGCAAACCTTTGGACGATCTTCATATCGTGAAGATAATCCTCCAGAAGCTCCCCCCGGCAGTATGCCAAAGGCCTTGGGATCTCTGTATGCATCTGGGCCTGGGCCTCCTTTACCACCTTCTGGATCTCCTTCTTTCTGCCTGCCTTTTTATAATCCTCGATCAGCTGTTTTATGTCTGCGTTGGAATGGCCGTTTAAGGATTTCCAAGCCTGGTCCTGATAGAACCCGGCCACCTCCAGGCCAAGATGCCGGGAGCCGGAGTGGATCACCACGTAGAGAATCCCATCCTCATCCCGATCCACCTCAATAAAATGATTGCCGCCTCCTAAAGTTCCTAAGGATTTCACTGCACGGTCTATATTG
This sequence comes from Hungatella sp., assembly GCA_022796015.1. Lineage (GTDB taxonomy): Bacteria > Bacillota > Clostridia > Lachnospirales > Lachnospiraceae > UBA3402. The sequence goes on from JAAWHU010000081.1 coordinate 12,229, forward strand.
ATCTTTCCTGCCTTTAAGCATCTCAGCTCCATCAGGTCAATGTCGTCATTTAATTTGTGGTCTTTCTCCCGAATCTGAAATCCCGACGGAATCTTCTCATAGATCAGCTTGTCAAGCTTCTCCAGCTCTAAGTGCTTGTTTTTCAGCCGCAAGGTCTCCATGCCGCAGCCGATATCCACCCCTACCAGGTTTGGCACCACCGCATCCCGGATGGTCATGGTAGTTCCAATGGTACACCCCGCCCCCGCGTGGACATCGGGCATAATCCGGATTCTTAAGTCTTTTGTATACTCCTGATCACACAGAGTCTTAATCTGGTCCAATGCCAGTTCCTCCACCACGTCCGTATAGACTTTTGCGGCAGCATAACGCCCCTCTACTACTTTTACAGCCATTTCATTTCCTTCTCTCTGATTTTTTCTAGTTTTTTCTTTTTCATATTGATATGCCGGACCCTGGCCCTGGGCATATATTTGCCGCATTTCTGACAGTAATGCTCATGGGAGGCTTCCCTTCCCTTCTTACACTGCCCCGCCGCTATATAATACATACACACGGTTTCCCTGTAATGTGCCATAATCATTCTCCTATTTTGGGATAAACGAACAAAAAACGGAGCCAATCCCCCGGCATTCTACCGGAAAGCATCGGCTCCGCTTAAAATCCTATTGCCGGCTGCATATGGACTGGTTCCCTCCACTATGCCGCCTGGCCGTCCCACACAGACTGCTCTTATATCATAAAGCTGCCTGTCTGTGATACACGGAATAAAAAGGAGTTCCTCCATGAAACTGCCTCCCCATTCTTCCTTAAGCATAATGCTGGATTTTGTCTGATTTCTCTTTGATTCCTTTTCCTTATGTTCAGCTGTTTCATGACGCTCCTCCTTTCTGAATTTTTTGAAAATGGGACGCTGGCCCCCAGTTCCTGGTTCCTACTATAGCACATTTCTTCTATGGGGTAAAGATTTTTTTTATTGGTATTCCATTTCCCACTCTACAGCAATGTTCTCTCTGCCTTCTGTCTCCTCAGTACTCCACACCACCTGAGTCTTAAGTCTTCCTCTGGGCGTGTCAAAATTCCCGTCTTCTAAGGCGGGCATCACCTGACAGGAGCCATACCCTGATGTTTTCAGCCTGCTGATTACCCCCTGGTCAAAGCATACCTGGTCACCCTTCTCTGACACCGTTCCGCCTGTAGAATACACCAGCTGTTTTAACCGGATTTCCTTGACATTCACGCCGGGAGACACTGCAAACTCGTCCCTTCTTGAGATGCATCCAGGTACAAACCGGTAAGTGGTGGTCACTGCCGCCCCGGCGGCCGCCTGTGGGTTTTCCCCATCCACAAGGCACATCTGATCCTGAAGACAAGTAATGGTAAAGATCTCACCAGCCTCCTGGGCATTAACCTTCCGGATAAAGGAAACCGGCCTTAAGACATCACCGGATTCCAGCACAAGCTCCGGTATAAAATTACCGTGGCCGCAGTCCGGCACCTGGTCTAGCACTTGATTCTCCTGAGGAATAGGCAGATAAGGATCTGTGGCATAATATTTTTTCCCGCCGTTAATAAAGGGAAGAGACCACACATGGCCCTGATCCCTGATAATAGCCAAAGCCCGCTCATACTCCCCCTCTGCAAACCGTACAAAGAAATGCTTCTTAAGTCCTGCCAGCATCCTTCCATACTCGGGGCTCACGTCCTTCTCCTTCCATCCGGCCCTTACCCAGTGCTCGTAGGAATTAATCATCTGCATAAACAGGCTCATATTTTCCCCTAGGATTCGATTCTTATTCCGGTATCCATCGGTTCTGCGGCCCTTCTCCCACATGTTGATGGACTGCATCTCTTCATCATACCAGAAATCCATCAGGTTTCCCAGAACCTTTACGCTGTAGCCATAAGCCAGTTCCTGGCCCTGGCCCTCATAGATTCCTCCGGCCTCGGCCGCCGCTGAAAGCACCTCAAGAGCCGCCGTATCCCCGTAGGCTCCAATACTTCTCCCGTAGGCAAACCCCAGGCCCTTTTCGTCAGCCAGCTGTAAGAAGATTCCGGCTGAATTCTTAAGCATGATCCGTATTTTTCCCGGAACCTCCATTCCCGTAGCCATAATCAGAGAGATCACCTCGCTGGGAATCAAAATACTGTACCGGTCAAATCTTCCGTTCCCTGCCGTCTCGTCCATATAGCTTAACTCCCCGGAATACTGGTCAATATGCTCCATAAGACGGTCTAAAAGCACATGGCTGTGTCCCTCCGGCTCCCATCCTAAAAGCTCCCGGTACCTGGCAATTCCGAAAGCCACGCCATAGTAGTTGGTAGGCTTATGAATCAGCTTATAATGTTCCTCCGCATCCACAAAGGTACGCCAGTCAAGAGCCTTTTTCAGAACCTCCATGGTCTCATGATCCACCACAGCTTCCAAAAGGCCCGCCATCTTCAGCCTGTAGAGGCCTGTAATCCCGTTTAAAATTCCCCAGGTCTCCATGGGAAGCTGGGATACCTGGGCAATCACCTGCCCCAGAGCCTTAAGCCCTCTGTCATAATCCTGGGTATCCTTTAGAAACTCCAGTACCACGTAGCAGCCCATGTTAATCACTTTTCCGCCTACAAACTGAGCCTTTTCATTATAAACCGGCACACCCTCCATAACAAAATCCCGTCCGCTTTCAACGGTGCGCCAGAACAAGGACACCATTTTGGGCCTTAGTTCCTGGTAAATGATCTCTTTCATGTTATCTCTTTGCATGATCTTCCTCCAGTTTATGGTTTTTACCATATCATAAATGATTTCCCCAAAAGCCGCAAGACACCCTCCACGAAAAAGTAATCTCCGTAAATAATAGGAATATGAGTTGCGTGGTCTCGTCCGTAGGCTTCTGTTCCGTTCTGCAGAATCGAATCCCTTTCCACATCCCAGTTACAGTGCTTCTCCTCAAGGGCCATAAGAATCTTTACGGCACTGTCATGGTATAAAGGCTTTTCCAACTCTCCCACTGCCTCCTCAATCTCCAAAAGGCCGCAGGCAGCGCAGGCGGCTGCAGTGGTGTCCCAGTAGACCGGCTCTTTGGGAGCCCTGAAATCGCACAGAGACACATAACCTGTGGCAGCCACATTGGCTATGAAATAGTGAGCTGCTTTTTTGGCCGTATCAAGGTACTCTTTCTTTCCCGTATGCCTGTACTCTAAAGCAAAACCATAAAGGGCCCATGCCTGCCCCCTGGACCAGGACGAGCCGGACTGAAAGCCCTGGCCTCCGGGAAGCTCCAGAAGTTCCCCTGTATCCGGGTCGCATACTGCAATGTGATTACAGGAACCGTCCTCACGCACCAAAAGCCTCATAGCCGTATGAGCATGACTGTCAGCCACATAGGCGAATCTGGGATCCCCCATCTCCTCACTGGCCCAATACAAAAGCGGAATATTCATGAGACAATCCACAATGAGCCACCCCGGCAAATCCTTGTTCCATGCTCTGATATAATTGCCGGCTCCGTTAAATCTTCCCGCCAAAAGAGCCGCTGCATGAAGTCCCCTCACTCTTGACCGTTTATTACCTGTCAGCCGGTAATCTGCCACTGCGGTGTGAAGGAACTGAAATCCCACGTCATGATGGAGTCCCTCAAACTCCTCAAGGGCCTTATCAAAAGCCTTCTCCGAATACTCTGCAGTCCTTCGGTACAAAGGATTCTCTGTGGCATGATACATCTGCCACAGCATCCCTGCCCAGAATCCATTGGTCCACCAGGCCAGATTCTCGTCTCTCATATCCGTCTCATACAAGCCGTTTTGGGTAGTATAAGGAATTCTCTCCCCCTCCCGCTTACACTCAGCCTGCAGTTTTTTATCCATCTTCTCAAAAATTTCTTTTAATCGAATCTCCAGTCCCGCTTCCACGCTTCTCTCCTTTTCTTCTTTCTTCTAATTTAAGCATTTGCGAAGCTCAAAGCTTAGCTGAATATTCTGACCATAGATTACAGGAAAAGACATTTGCACCATGAAAATGAGACCATAGAACACAGGAGGGATGATCCCCGACTGGGTTCTGCTTTCCTGGGCTCATTGGAATGCTTGGTGCAGCAGGCTTTGTATGGAATCTA
>JAAWHU010000082.1 GCA_022796015.1 Hungatella sp.
CCAATGATAGAAGGACACGCTTAATAAGGTTTTTCCTACAAGCTCTGGATGATCTGAAATAGGTGAGTCAAAAGTAAATACAGTTCCTGCCCCACCTAACGCATTGTTTTCTTCCATCAATAGAAATTACTGTTTGTCTGGGGTAAGATAGACCATTGCCATATTCAACTCCTGTCAACCCTGCTGATCCTTATTGGGGTTATGGCTTTTATTGTGGCATTAGTGGCCATGGACGGCTGGGAAAGGTTAAAGGATATCTGGGAGCGTACCGGATATAAGGATAAGAAGTAATTGCACTGGTGCAAGTTGGCAGCAGTAAGATAAGTTTTGGGCATGGGAGTGCTCCCGGGCCTTTTACATGGAGGAAATATTATGACAACTGTGATCAATTAATCAGTATAGCCAAGCAAGAGGTGGGATATCTGGAAAAGAAATCTGATAGGGAGCTGGATAGCAAAACGGCCAACGCTGGAAGAAGCAACTACATCAAATACGCCAGAGACCTGTATCCCACTCTTCAGGAACAGCTATAGTGTGATATGTTCGTGGATTTTGTTCAGACTTTCGGAAAAGTAACAGCCACGCAGATGATCGGAGGTGGGTTCAGCGTTTACACTCTCACATCTGCCCGGTACTATAAAGATAAAGGACGATGGTACCTATCTCCGGAACCAAGACATCAGCTCTTTTTTTAAAACTCTGTCCGGATATACCATACCGGGTTTGTTGCCAGGGGCACATCAGACAGACTTTATACTATAGAAGGTAAGGCCGCCCTGACTGGTCCCTGGTAGAGATTCCTCACTATGAGCCTGGCTGGCATCACGATCAGAACGGCTGGTGGTATGCGGACGCAGACACAAGCTGCATGAAATCCTGCCGGAAGGTGATCAATGGTTATAAGTACTATTTCGATTCTGACGGTTATGAGATAACTGACTGGCAGCAGATCAGCAGCAAATGGTATTATTTTGACCCCAGGACTGGACACCCAATGGAGTGCGCTCTATATGTGACCGACAGCAGCGGAGCTCAGGATATAGGGGCATTTTAAAGTAAACGGCGGGAAAACCATTTTCCGCCGCCTTTTTTGCTATCATTGTTCCGTTTTCTCCTTAAGGAGCTCATCATAGGAAGTGTGCAGAAGTTCTTTGATAGCTTTAAGCTGTGAAGCTTTTACATGCTGAATTCCACGTTCAATTTTTACAAGAGACTCTCTGGTTATATCTATCCCATATAATTGTAACATTCTAACAAGTTCTGTCTGCCCTATATGTTTTTCTTTCCTAATACGGCGAATATTTGCGCCTATGCATATGTTCTTATCATTTCTGATTGTTTCCATGTATCCCCCCACAAAGTGGACTCGTTTTAGTCCTTTTTTGTATTTATACTACATATCTGGTGTGATACAATGGGACCAGAATAAGTCCATATAAAAGAATAGGAGAGCAATATGAAAAAAAAGTATTTATGTATTACGGGTATTCTTATGAGTCTATATTTATACGGTTATCATACAATTCCAGAATATCAGATTCAGATGAGTATATCTATAGGAAATCGATCAGAACGGCAGACAATGTTAAAGGTAATCGTGTACAGGAATCATTTTGACAAAGAGCTTCCGAGAGAAATAGAACAATTTTTTGTAGACCTGAACGGCGCCCCAACAACGCTGCAAATAGAATTATATTTTGATGGACACCAACACCCTTATAAAACAGTAAGTTTTGACTATTAATAAAAATATCATCTGCTTTTACAATCCGGCCCTCCATACTGACTCATAATAAACTGAGCCAGTTTTGGATTAGGCTGGCTGATATTTACCGGGTATTGCAGCCGTTTTTCATAGTTCCACATACGGTGTTACCTCCTTCCCAGGGCCATTTTCCCTGAACCCAGGTCCAGTACTGATTGGACTGGACATGATCAACCAGCAGAGGGCCATAGCTGGACTCATAAGCCTCCATGGCCTCTCGGCGCAATTTGGTTACATACTGATAATAGTTGAGAGCCGCCTGATCACATGGGTGGGTGTCAAGGTAGAGAAGGACATCATCCATGGCAAAGCTGGCCTGGTCAATCACGGTTAAAAGCTGCTTGGCATCGGATACGGGCATTAATTACACCTCCTCATTACAAAGGGTAGGTCCAGATCCGGGAAAATGGTTCCCTGGTTAAATCCTTTATCTAAGGGGTAAGTCTGTTGCCACTGCTGCCATGGAACATAAGCCATGGCTACCGGATATTGTTCCAGGGCTCCAGGCGCAGTGTTGGGGCACTGGAACAGGTACGGGGATGCCTGCGGGTATGGCGGGCGGGCAGTCCCCTGGTTATAAGAACATGCCATAAGGATTCCTTTCTGATACTGATGATTATGGTATCAGTTTATGATAATGGCAGGAGGTCTGTGCTGGTCCGGTAATAAGGTGCCCCGACCGATCGAAGCGGGAACCATGGCAGGGGCAGTCCCAGGTAGAGTCAGCCGGGTTCCAGGACAGGCGGCAGCCCATATGTGGACAGCGCATAATACCGTGTCCCAAGCCCTTTGCCAGGCCCAAGGAAGATTCCACAGTGTGGATGGCAAGTTTGGGCGCAGAAGGACGCAGACGGAAGCGCAGCGGCGAATAAAGTTCCTTATAAGGAGAAGCTTTGCCACAGATCAGAGAAGTGAGGAGCTGTGCAGACACCATGGACAGAGTCATCCCCCATTTGCCGAAGCCGGTGGCCACGTACCAGTCAGGTTTCCGTCTGGAAAACTGTCCTATAAAGGGGAGACCATCCAGTGTCATACAATCCTGTGCAGACCAGTGGGAAATGATCTGTGCCTGTGGGAACAGCCTGCGTCCGGAATCGGCCAATGCATCATAGGGGGAGGGCCCGGGTTTCCCGGTGCGGCGGCTTTGACCTCCAAGAAGCAGATAATGTCCTGCAGGGCGCAGGGAAAGACCATCCGGGTCTATGCCCAGATACATTCCCTCTAAGGCTGGGGCTTTGGATAAAGCCAGCACATAGCTTTGTTCCTGATACATTCTTAAAAAATAATATCCCGGAATAATGGGAAAGGGATAATGACAAGCAAAAATAATCTTTTTGGCAGTGACGCTGCCGTGGGGAGTCAAAAGGGTATTGCCTTTTACCGACAGGACAGGAGTGTGCTCAAAGACTGTGAGAGAGGATGACAAACCTTCCAAAAATTTCAGGGGATGAAAGCTTGCCTGTCCGGGAAATTTCAGAGCCCTTTTGACTTTAAAAGGAAGTTCTGTCTCTGTAACTTCACAGGCAGGGATTCCTGCTGTTCTGGCCGCCATGGCTTCCATGTGAATGGCATCCGGCTGTTTTGTTGTGTAGAGGAATGCCGGCCTTTTTTCAAAACAGCAGTAAATGGAACGGTCTTTTATAAGACGTTCATACTCGGATATGGCCTGTTCATTGGAGCGGGCATATAATTTCATGGCAGATTCCCCATAATCCGTGAGAATCTTCTGATAGATTAAGTTATGCTGGGATGTGATCTTGGCAATGGTGCCCTTTGTCTGTCCGCTGCCTATGGACGAGGCCTCCAAAACCAGGACTTCTCTGCCTTCCCTGGTCAGATAAAAGGCCGAGAGAATTCCTGCAAGGCCGCCTCCGATAACTGCGATTTCTGTATCCAGATTTCCAGGAAGCCTATTTCGGCCGGGAATCTGGCTTGTCTGATTCCAAATTGATTTCATAATAATATTCACCTCAAGGTTAGGATGTGCAGATTTTCTGAAAGTAACCATGCCTGCACACAATGTCCCACATGCTCATAGGATAAAGTACAAACATAAAAAATCAAGGAGATTTCAAAATGATGTGTAATATATGCGGATGTTGTGGATGCAGAAGAAATTGCTGTACAAATGGTTCCAATAATAACTGTAACTGCTGGTGTACAGGTAACAGGCCAGGAAATAACTGTAATATTTGCTGCTGTCACAGGCCTGGCTGCGGCTGCGGAAACGGAAGTGGAAATGGTTCAGGAAATAATTGCTGCTGCCACAGGCCAAACTGCTGCTGTTGCGGAACTGGAAACGGTTCAGGGAACATCTGCTGCTGTCACAGACCTGGCTGCGGCTGCGGAACTGGAAGCGGAAGCGGTTCAGGAAATAATTGCTGCTGTGGAAGCGGAAATGGAAGCGGTTCAGGAAATAACTGCTGCTGTTGTGGAAGCGGAAACGGAAGCGGTTCAGGAAATAACTGCTGCTGCGGAACCGGGAACGGCTCGGGAAATAACTGTTGCGGCTGCGGATCTGGAAGTGGAAACGGCTCAGGAAACACCTGCTGCAGATGCAGATGGGTATGTACCTGCGGCGATGGCTGTGGAATCGGGCAGAATGAGCAGCGCCGGCGGGATTTTAGGGCCGGATACAAGAGAGGATATAATGCAGGATTTACAGATGGCTGGAATGCATCCATGAGGGCAGCGGATAACGGCACTGTCTGCTGCGGCCATGACGCCGGAGGATATAGTGCTGGCGATGAGTATCTGTCAGGAGCAGAGATCGGCAATGAAACGGTTGATCAGGCTCTGGCTGAATCGGAAAGCATAGTCGAAGAGGTTGATATCCTCTAAACCATCAAAAAGAGGCCTCCGGGAGTCCCTGCAGACTCCTGGGGGCTTTATGCATATCTATGAAAAAAACGTTATGTTTTTGTATAGAATACCTATTGCAAAGGATCGGGGAACGTGCTATTGTATAGATAACAGATATTTGTATACAAATTTAAAGTTTGTATACAAATTGAAAAACTATATTAAAGGAGAACGTATATCATGGACAACAAGACAAATTTTTCTCTTGGAGGGAAAGTAGCTCTGGTTACAGGTGCTTCTTATGGAATCGGTTTTGCCATCGCCAAGGCTATGGCAGATGCAGGCGCAACCATTGTGTTTAATGATATTAAGCAGGAGCTGGTGGATAAGGGGGTTGCTGCTTATCTTGAGGAAGGGATTTCGGCTCATGGCTATGTGTGCGATGTCACCGATGAGGAAGCAGTCAATACCATGGTAGCTAAGATTGAGAAGGAAGTGGGAGTCATTGATGTGCTGGTGAACAATGCAGGGATTATCAAGAGGATTCCAATGATCGACATGTCTGCCAAGGATTTCAGACAGGTGGTTGATGTGGATCTGAACGCCCCCTTTATTGTTTCCAAGGCCGTGATCCCCAGCATGATTAAGAAAGGCCATGGTAAGATCATTAACATATGTTCCATGATGTCTGAGTTTGGCCGTGAAACCGTATCAGCCTATGCGGCAGCCAAGGGCGGACTTAAGATGCTGACCAGGAATATTGCATCTGAGTATGGTGAGTACAACATCCAGTGCAACGGCATCGGGCCCGGCTATATCGCGACTCCTCAGACGGCTCCTCTTCGTGAAGTGCAGCCTGATGGCTCCAGACATCCCTTTGATCAGTTTATTATCTCCAAGACGCCGGCAGGGCGCTGGGGCGAGGCTTCTGACCTTGGAGGACCGGCTGTATTTTTGGCGTCGGATGCCTCTGATTTTGTAAATGGACAGATTCTGTATGTAGACGGGGGAATCCAGGCTTATATTGGAAAGCAGCCTTCATAAGACGAAAGTATGCTGCGTTCGGGCAGCGAACAGTCGGGAACCCCGAACTCCACGATGTTGCGTTCGGGTAGCGAAAACCCTCGTGCGGGTGCACGAGGGTTTTCTTTATTGTTTAATCAGTTCGATAATTTCTTCGGGGGTTTTTCCGGAATCCTGAATTGCCTTGAGGATCTTAGACTGGTTTTCTTTTAATGCTTTTTTTGCTGCTGCTGCTGATTCTTTTTTCTCTTTTGCAAGAGCAGCCTTCTCGGCTTTTAATTGTTCTTTGTAAGCCATCTTCAGCTCTTCTTTTGTAGCCTTCAAATCAGATTCCAGTTTCTGAACTTTTTCACTTAATTTTGCGGCTTTTCCGGTATAAACAATTTCCTTCTTTACGCCTCTTGGCATGATAGTGCCCTCCTTGTAACAATAAATATGCTGTAAAAAGTTTAATGGTTTCTAAAGTGTATGATACAACATAAAGGTATTGTTTGTAAAGAGAAAGGAGAAAACTTTTCAATCAAAATCAATTTAAAAGAGTAACGGAGAATGCTGATGGAACAGAGTGTGTTGATTGTGGAAGATGAAGACAAAAAAGATTTTTTAGATGTGATGATGTCTGTTATCTTTATTACGGCTTGAGTTTTTTTTATTGTTTCCTTTAAGATATCTAAATTTTGGAATTGTATTCCAGGAAACAAGTTTCGTGTAGTTTGAAAATTTTTCCTGGAAAAGGCTGTACAGTTTTCTATGAGACAAATCATAGACAAAAGTATATAACAGCCATGTAAAAACATGTATTTTACTTGTATATCCCGGTTTTTTATAATAGAAAGCAGAAAGGGGGAAAAGGACGTGAACGAGGCCGAAAAGGATCTGATCGACCGTCTGAAAGGGTTTACAGTACCGGAATTGTGCGATGGAATGGGGCTGTACCATGCTATGGATCATGAGATAAAGCCAAGAGTGGGGAAAGACATGGTTGTGGGACCGGCAGTAACCGTGGATGTGCCCAGCGGCGAAGGCGGCTTGGTAGCAAATGCAATTCTTGAGCTGAAGGAAGGTGATGTCCTGGTGGTTGCGGGAAAAGGAAATTGTAACTGTTCCTACTGGGGAGACCACAGAAGCATATGTGCGGGAATGATGAAGGCGGCCGCCGTGGTCATCGATGGGGCATTTCGGGATCTGGAAGGCTGTGAGGCGGCAGGATTTCCCATATTTGCCAAAGGACTTACCTGCGGGACTGCCCTAAAAAGCGGTGAAGGCGCCATCAATACGGTAGTGAGCTGCGGGGGAGTTACGGTTCATCCGGGAGATCTCATAGCTGCGGACAGAAACGGAGTCTGCGTCATCCCGGTCCGGGAGGCTCAAAAGGTTATGGAGCGGGCGCTGGCAAAGAGGAAGCGTCAGGAAGAAGTCATAAGGGAAATGAAACGGACAGGGGTTGTAGTTACAAAATTAGGGAAAATCCAGTAAGGGACAGGCATAGGAAGGGAAGGTAGGAGTCATGGTAAAACTACGGGAACAGGGAGTATTTTTAACGGATCGGGGAGAAGTGATTCAGGAGAATCCGGCGTGGTCAAAGGAAGAGGGAAGAAAAAGAACCATGGCCTGGAGGATTCTTAATGCCCACAATCAAAGCGGCACCAAGGAGCAGCTTAAACTGAAATTCGATGCCCTGGTGTCTCCGGACAATAATTATGTGAATATTCTGCAGACTGCGGGAGCCAGCGGCCTGGAGAGGTTCCCTATCCCCTATGTGCTCTCTAACTGTCATCATACCCTGTGTGCAGTAGGGGGGACCATCAATGAGGATGACCATGTGTTCGGCCTGGACAATGTAAAGAAATACGGAGGAATCTTTGTGCCTCCTTACAAGGCAGTGCTTCACCAGTATATGAGGGAAATGATGGCCGGATGCGGCCGGATGATCCTGGGTTCTGACAGCCATACTCGCTACGGCGCCTTAGGCACCTTGGGAATCGGGGAAGGTGGAGGCGAGGTGGTAAAGCAGCTTTTAGGCCGTACCTATGATCTTGCATACCCCCAGGTAATTGCCGTGAGGCTTACCGGAGAGCCGCGTCCCGGCGTAGGCCCCCAGGACGTGGCCCTGGCCCTTATTGGAGCTACATTTAACAACAACTTCAACAAAAATAAGATTCTGGAATTTGTAGGCCCGGGAATCGGCAGCCTCACCATGGAATACCGTATGGGAATTGACGTGATGACCACGGAAAGCGCGGCTCTCTCCAGTATCTGGTGTACAGACGAGAAGACCAGAGAATACCTCCGCGACCATGGACGGGAGGAGGATTACCAGGAACTGAGGCCAAAGGAGGGCGCCTATTACGATGGTCTCATTGAGATTGACTTGGGGAAGGCAGAATGTATGATGGCGCTGCCGTTCCATCCCAGCAGCGCACTGCCCATCCGTGAATTTAAGGAGAACGTGGAAGAGATTCTTCACAAGTACCAGAGGGAAAAGGGATTTTCCATGGAGTCTCACATAAAGGAGGGAAGGTTCCATGTAGATCAGGCTCTGGTCAGCGGGTGCAGCGGAGGTTTGTTTGAGAATATAGGGGCTGTGGCTGACATCTTAAAGGGATATCATGTTCCCGGCAGCGGAATTTCCCTTGGAATCAACCCTGCCAGCCTTCCCATTATGGAAGATCTGATGAGCCAGGGACTGGGAGCAGAACTTGCAGTGCTGGGAGTCACCCTGCGGCCCTGTATCTGCGGCCCCTGCTTCGGAGTTACGGATGTTCCGGCCAACAATCAGATCAGTATTCGTCATGTAACCAGGAACTATCCCAACCGGGAGGGCTCCAAGCCGTCACAGGGGCAGCAGGCGGCAGTCTGTCTCATGGATGCCCGCTCCATTGCGGCCACTGTGAAAAACGGAGGATATCTGACGGCAGCCACGGAACTGGATGTGGAATACCGGAACTGGAGTCATCATTTTCATCAGGAGATCTATAAAACCCAGGTCTTTGACAACCAGGGGAAGGAAGACAGAACAAAGACCCTTACCGTGGGCCCCAACATTGCAAGATGGCCTGACATGTATCCCTTAAAGAAACACCTCCTTTTAAAGGTGGCCGGCGCCTATGAAGGTTCCGTTACCACAGACGAGCTGATTCCTTCCGGGGAAGCCTCGTCCTTCCGTTCCAATCCGGAAAAAATCTCGGATTACATGATGATCACCCGGGATGAGGAATATGTGGGTCGGGCCAAGGCCATAAGGGCATTGGAGACAGAATTGAGGGAGACGGGGAGAACGTCTGACGAGGCCCTTAACAGACTTCTGGAGGAGATTGCCCGCCGCTGCGGAGGCAGTGTCCGGGATATCCGTATAGGAAGCGTGATGGTCAGTGAGCAGATCGGCGACGGGTCTTCCAGGGAGCAGGCAGCCAGCAGCCAGAAGGTGCTGGGCGGCTTTGCCAATATTGCCAATGAATATGCCACCAAGCGGTACCGCTCCAACCTGATTAACTGGGGGATTCTGCCTCTTCGCAGCCAGGAGGAGCTTCGGCTGGAGACTGGGGACTATGTGCTTATATCTGATGTCCGTGAAGCGGTAGAAGGAGCCGGGGAGAATCTTAAAGTAAAGATTCTTCACAGACGGGAGGAAGGGAAGACCTACACAGAAGACGTGATCAAGTGCACCTTAGACAAGCTGACAGAGGATGAGAAGAAGATTTTGCTGGAGGGATGCCTCATCAACTATTACAGAACCGAAAATAAGAAAATAGGTAATTGCGAAGCTCAAGGTTAAGAGAATATTCTGACCATACATTTCATCCAAAGACTGCTGCGCCAAGCATTTCAATGATCCCAGGAGAGCAGAACCCAGTCGGGGTGCGTCCCTCCTGTGTTCTATGGTCTCATTTTCATGGTGCAAATGTCTTTTCCTGTAATATATTGTCAGAATATGCAGCCAAATTTCGAGTTTCGCAATTACTTAAAAATAAGAAAAACACATAAGGAGAAAAGGTATGGATACCAAAACAATGAAAGACATTAAGATACAGGGGGTACCCGTTATTCCGTTTATGATTATGTTTGTGATCATTATGGTAAGCGTATATACGGAATGCTTGGGGGATGATATCCTGTCAACGGTTGCATTTCTTCTGGCACTAGGCGGAATCCTTTTTGAGATCGGCAACAAGATTCCCGTATTTAACAAATGGGTGGGAGGCGGAAGCATGCTTGCCATGATGGTTCCCTCCTGGATGGTTTACAAAGAGCTGATTCCCCCAAAATATGTGGAGGCCACGGTTAATTTTTATGACGGCATCAGCTTCCAGACCTTGTTTATCTGCTTTCTCATGGCAGGGAGCCTGTTGGTAATCGAAAAAAATACCCTGGTCAAGAGTATTGTAAAATATATTCCCACTATTTTGGCCGGAATTGTCACTGCTTGTATTTTCGGCATCATTGCCGGGGCGGTTATGGGATATGATGTGGCTGACATTGTATGCAATTATGTGCTTCCCATTATGGGAGGCGGCAATGGTGCAGGAGCCGTTCCCATGAGCCAGGTGTATGCAGAGGTGACAGGGGGAGATAAGGACGCGTTCTATGCCAAGGCTATTGCTATTCTTACCTTTGCCAATATTCTGTGTATTGTTGTGGCTGCGCTTTTAAACGGTCTTGGAAAACAGTTCCCCAAGCTTACGGGAGATAGCACCCAGTTAATGAGGGACAGCAGCTCCAATGCAGTAAAAGATAAAAACGTGGAGCTCCCCAAAGCTTCTTTAAGAGAATGTGCTAACGGATTTCTCTGGGTAGGAGCCGTATTTGCGGCAGCCTGTGTAATCAAAAACTTTGCACCCAAGGTGGCAGGGGCTTCCATTCATCAGTATGCCTGGTTTGTGCTTCTTCTTGCAATTTTAAATGTGGCTGACGTGATTCCTCTCTATGTGAGATCAGGTATTAAGACTGTTACGGATCTCTTTACAAAGAACTGGTCCGGCGTTGTGTTTGCAGGAATCGGAATTGCCCTCACTGATTTTTCCGAGTTTATCAGCGTAATCAATATGGATACTCTGGTGATCTCTCTGGCCGTAGTGATAGGAGCCGTGGTAGGTACGGCAGCTTTCGGATTTCTTCTGGGCCTGTATCCCGTGGATGCTGCAGTTACGGCAGGACTCTGCATGGCTAACCGTGGAGGCGGCGGAGACGTGGTGGTTCTCGGGGCGGCGGAACGCATGGAGTTAATGAGCTATGCGGCTATCTCCTCCCGAATCGGCGGCGCCATCGTACTGATTATTGCAAGTATTATTTTCGGAATCCTATATTAAACAGGAGGGAATAAACGGATGGATGATTTGAGCAGAATCCGCACTAATGCGGTGGGATTGAAAATGAGCCAGGAAGAGCTTAATCTGTTTCATGCCAGGAAGGAAGAGGAACTGGATATTCCTACCAGGGAGGGCACGACTCATGTGTATCTCTACTATCCTGAGGAGGAGAGGGAGCGCTGTCCGGTGTTTATTAATCTTCATGGAGGAGGCTTCGTAAAGGGGCACCGGGAACAGGATGTGGTCTTTAGCCGGAATATCTGTCAGAATGCAGGGTGCATGGTGTTTGACATTGACTATAAGACGGCTCCTGAGAAAAAATATCCCTATGCCCTTCACGAGACCTATGATGTGGTAAGCTATCTTTATAAGAATGCGGAAAAATGGAACTTAGACCGTGAAAAATTTGTTATGGCCGGACACAGCGCAGGGGGCAACCTGATCTTCGGCACAGCCATAATGGCGGGAAAGACAGGGGAGTTCACTCTGGCCGGCCTCATTGCAGACTATCCTCCGGTGGATCTTTACAAGGATCCCAAGGACAAAAGGCTGGCCGACGACCCTGCCATCAGACCGCCTGTGGCTGATGCCCGCATGTACAATGACTGGTATATTGACCCGGAACGAAGGAAGGAAAGCACGGCGTCCATGATCTATGCCTCCCAGGAGGAGCTGGCCGCGCTGCCGCCCACCCTTTTAATCACGGCGGAGCATGATTTTCTGGGAGAAGAGGGAGAAGCTTTCGCATACCGCCTTTTGGAAGCCGGAGTCACCGTGACGGCCAAAAGGGTCATGGGAGCAGATCATGGATTTACCGTGAGAAGGAAGCCGGGATTTGAAGAGGCGGAGAAACTGATTTTCAACTTTTTAAAATTACGTTATAATGGGTAAAAAGAGAGGAGCAGACCATATGGCACAGAACTTATCGAGAAAAATTCTGGCGGCTCACTTGGCCAAACCCTCCGACTTAAAGCCGGGGGAGGAGATTTATCTGAAGGTGGATCAGACTCTGACCCATGACATTAATGCAGTAATGACTTATCTGGCCTTTGAAGCCATAGGACTTGACCGAACACAGGTGGAGACAAGTGTTAGCTACTTGGACCACAATCTTTTATATCTGGATCACAAGACACCGGACGACCATATTTACCTTCAGTCTGCGGCCAAAAAATTCGGCGTCTATGTATCCCGCCCGGGCAACGGCATCTGCCATGCCGTTCAGGCTGCCAGATTCGGCGCACCGGGAAAGCTTTCCTTGGGAGGGGACAGCCACACGCCCCACGGCGGCTCTATGGGTATGCTGTGCATCGGAGTGGGAGGGATGGATATTACCACAGCCATGACAGGAGTCCCCATGAGGCTTAAGATGCCCCAGATTATCCGGGTAAACCTGACAGGCAGGCTGAGACCCGGATGCAGCGCCAAGGAAGTAATCCTGGAGATGCTGCGCCGCAATACCGTAAAGGGAGGCCTGGGCAAAATCTATGAGTACACAGGCCCCGGCGCCGCTATGTTGGAGGTGTCAGACCGTGTGACCATCACCAACATGGGCGCAGAGATGGGAGCCACTACCTCCATTTTCCCTGCAGACGATATGGTGAGGAAATTCATGAAGGCCCAGGGACGGGAAGAGGAATTTACGGAGCTGTATCCTGACCAGGGGTGTTCTTATGATGGAGAGATAGAGATTGACTTAAGCAGCCTGGAGCCTCTCATTGCCTGCCCGCATCAGCCGGACCGTGTGACCACTGTAAGGGAGGTAGAGAAAAGGAAGGTGCAGCAGGTTCTTATGGGCGGCTGTACCAACGGAAGCTACAAGGACATTGCCAAGGCGGCTCTGGTTCTTAAAGGTCATCACGTCCATGAGGATGTAAGCTGTACCTGTGTAGTCTCATCCAAACAGATCTACAAGCAGCTGATGAGAGACGGGTATATTGAGATGCTTCTGGATGCGGGAGTGCGTCTGCTGGAGCTGGCCTGCGGCCCCTGCTGCGCCATTGGGCAGTCGCCGGCCACGGATGGGGTGGCAGTGCGCACCACCAACAGGAACTTTAAGGGGAGGGCAGGGAATCCTACGGCCCAGGTTTATCTGGTAAGCCCGGAGACTGCCGCCGCCTGTGCTGTCACGGGAACCTTCTCCACGGCGGAGGAGATCATGGGCGAGAGGGTGCATGAACTTTTGGCCGTTGAGGAGCCGGAGGCCTACCCCGTAGATGACTCCATGATGATTAAGCCTCTGCCCAAGGAGGAAGCTGCCAAGATTCAGATTGTGCGTGGCCCCAACATTGCGCCTCTGCCGGTACCCGATGCGCCTGACCAGAGACTGGAGTGCAAGGTCAGCTTAAAGGCCGCAGACAATATTACTACAGACGATATTACTCCTGCCAGTGCGGAGTTCTCCAGTATGCGGTCTAATATTCCTCTTATGAGCCAGTATTGCTATCATCGCTATGACCCGGGCTTTGCAGCCAGGGCCAAGGAGCTGGGCAAAAGCATTATCATAGGAGGCGACAACTATGGCCAGGGGTCTTCCAGAGAGCATGCGGCTATTAACCCTATGTATCTTGGGGTAAAGGCAGTCATCGCCAAAAGCATGGCCAGGATTCACAAGGGCAATCTGGTAAACCACGGCATTATCCCCATGCTCTTTGAAGATCCGGGGGACTATGACAGAATCGACCAGATGGACGAGCTGGAGATAGGGCATTTAAGAGACGAGATTCCCACAAGGCAGGTGACGGTGACGGACAAGACCAAAGGATTTACATTCAAGGCAAGGCTGGAGCTGTCAGACGATGAGGTGGAGGTAGTTCTCTGCGGCGGCCAGTTAAGATATCTGAAGAAGAAATTGCAGGAGGGATCATGAGAAAATTCAGGACTGTTTTTATGCGCGGCGGTACCAGCAAGGGCTGTATATTCCACAGGGAGGATCTTCCTGAAAACAGGGAAGAGTGGGACGAGATTTTCCTTCAGGCCATGGGGGACCCGGATCCGAAGCAGATCGACGGCATGGGAGGGACTGTGTCCTCCAACAATAAGATCGTTATTGTGTGGAAAAGCAAGGAGCCCCATGTGGACGTGGAATATCTGGTGGGTCAGGTGATCGTGGGAAAAAGCCAGGTGGATTACAAATCAAACTGCGGTAATATGACGGCTGCAGTAGGGCCCTATGCGGTGGAAGAGAACATGGTGGATGTGACGGAGCCGGTCACCACAGTGAGAATGCTTAACCGCAACACCGACAAATACATTGATGTAACGGTTCCCATAGATCCGGAGACCAAAACCTTTGCCCAGGAGGGAGACTGCGCCATCGCCGGCGTGGATGGAACAGCTGCGGAGCTGAAAGTGAATTTCTTAAATCCTGCCGGCGCCAAGACAGGAAAGCTTTTGCCCACAGGAAGGGCCATGGATCTTTTGGACATTCCGGGGTTTGGGACCATCAAGGCCACTATTTTGGATGTATCCAATCCCATGGTGATGGTGCGGGCAGAGGATATCGGGATGAAGGGAACAGAGACTCCGGCAGAAATCAACGGCGACAAAAGAGCCTGTGAGCTCTTAGAGAAGATCCGGGGAACGGCCGCCTGCATCATGGGATTTGCCAGTGATCTGGAGGATGCCGCAGCCAACTCTCCCGCTGTTCCCAAAGTAGGATTTTTCACGGCTCCTGTGTCCTTTAGGGATATTGGGGGGAAGACCGTGGATGAAAAAGATATGGATCTCTGCGTCAGAGTTATTTCTGTATTCCAGTGCCATAAGGCATGTCCTCTGACTTCGGCCAGCGCCATCTCCGTGGCGGCCTTTCTGGAGGGAAGCCTGATTCATGAAACTCTTGGAGGGCAAAGGGAGGGGAGAGAAACCGTCCGCATCGGCCATCCCAGCGGGGTCATGACCATGATTCCCAGCCTGAAAAGGGAGGATGGGGAGCTGAAGCTTCCAGGTGTGGCAGTTCAGAGGACGGCCAGGCGGATTATGGACGGAACCTTGTACATCAGAAAGTAAGGATAAGGAGAAGAGACTATGGGACTGCGGGAGATGCGGTATATTACCACGGTTGCTGATTATAAAAACGTTACGGCTGCGGCGAAAAAACTGTTTATTTCCCAGCCGTCCTTAAGCCATATTATAGCTAAAGTGGAGGAGGAGGCAGGAGTAAAGCTGTTTGAGCGCAGGGGCAGTTCCTTTCAGCTGACCTATGCAGGAGAGCGGTATGTGGACACGGCCAGGAAGATTCTTCTGCTCAATGACAATCTTTTTGGAGAGCTGAGAGATATCGGCAGGGGAGAAAAGGGGGTCATTCATTTCGGCATCCCCACGGAGCGGGCAGGGTATATGCTTCCTAAGGTCATTCAGGAATTTCGGAGGCAGTTTCCGGCTGCGGAGGTGCAGATTTCAGAGGCCAAGGCGGAGGAACTCTACAATGCTCTCATGCGCAGCCAGATCAAGTTTTTCGTGGTGCCCGGGGAGGTCCATGAGAAATTCGGATCCGTGAAGGCCGAGCTGGTCTACAAAGAAAGGCTGTTTCTCGTGGCCGGGGAGGCCATGGCGGCAGACTATGTGGTTGATTTAAAGCAGATAAAGGATCAGCCTTTTATTCTGCTGAAAAAGGGCCATGCCATCCGCAGGAAGGCAGACGAGATTCTAAAAAACAACGGAATCCAGCCTAATATCTTTATGGAAGTCTCCAGCTGTATCTCCGCCGTTTTGCTGGCTGCGGCAGGGCTGGGAGTTACCATAGTGCCTGAGAGGGCCGTGGATGTTCTGGGAGGGGCAAAAAACTTCTGCTGCCACCAGTACGGCCCCAAACCCGACACCTGGGATATCCAGGTGATCTACAGAGAGGATGTATATCTTGACCGGATCGAAAGAGGCTTTATCAAGGTGATGAAGGAGATCTGGAATGATGAGAATGGAGATTCCTTTTAGGATTCGGGCGCCAAAAGCCTGAATCAAAGTGTTTAATGTCAAATTGGGCAAAAAGAAAAACCCTTGAATCCACTGAGATTCAAGGGTTTTTTAAGTCGGGGTAACAGGATTTGAACCTGCGACCTCTCGGCCCCCAGCCGAGCGCGCTACCAAACTACGCCATACCCCGTTTAGTACTGTCGATGTGTGTCT
>JAAWHU010000083.1 GCA_022796015.1 Hungatella sp.
AGCGAAAGGCGGAATCGAGCGAGCACGGCGGCCCAGAGCTATAGTCAGGAGCGGTAAAAGCAGCTTGCAGATTTTTTACTGGTTATGACTAAAACCATAGGGCGAAGCCCGATAGCGAGATGCAGCGAAAGGCGGAATCGAGCGAGCACGGCGGCCCAGAGCTATAGTCAGGAGCGGTAAAAGCAGCTTGCAGATTTTTTACTGGTTGTGACTAAAACCATAGGGCGAAGCCCGATAGCGAGATGCAGCGAAAGGCGGAATCGAGCGAGCACGGCGGATCAGAGCTTACTCCCACCCACGCCAAACCTTAAGCCACAAGCAGTCTAAAAAAACTGCCAAAACAAGAGAGGACCCAACATGACAACAGCACTTATATTTGCAGGAGGAACCGGCAGGCGGATGAACTCCCGTTCCAAGCCAAAACAATTTTTGGAGATGCATGGAAAAGCCATTATTATCTATACCCTGGAATATTTTGAATACCACGAAGAAATCGACAATATTGTCATTGTGTGTATCAAGGATTGGATAGAGGAATTGGAAGCATTGTTAAAACGCTTTGGAATTTCAAAGGTAAGGAAAGTGATTCCGGGAGGCGAAACCGGCCATGACTCAATCCATCAGGGCCTTGCAGCCATGAAAGAGTTCTGCAGAGAAGACGATATTGTGCTGATACACGATGGAGTCCGCCCGTTTATTACGGAAGAGCTGATCACCCAGAATATTAATGCCGTAAAAGAATTCGGCAATGCCATTACCTCCGAGGCAGCCAGAGAAAGCGTAGTCCGCAGTGTGGACGGAAAAAGCATCTGTGACGTGCCGCCGAGAGGGGAGATGTATATTGCAAAGGCGCCTCAGTCATTCCGCTATGGCAGGATACAGCAGTTGTATGAAAAGGCCAGAAGGGATGGCATAAAAAGCATTGATTCCTCCCACCTGTGCAGTCTCTACGGGGAACCCATGCATCTTATACCGAGTACAAAAAACAACATGAAAATAACGGAACCAGCAGATTTTTATATTTACCGGGCTTTGTATGAGGCTACGGAAAACCAGCAGATCTTCGGACTATAGATTGGAAAGCAGACAGATGAGATACAGAAAAAAAGAATTGCTGAGACTCATAGAATCATTGGAACAGGTCAACCAGATCATGGAAAGGGCGGACAAAAACATACTTCCGGTTATGGGGGAGGCCCTGGAACAGAGCCAGTCTGCCGCCATAGAGCTTGGGACTTATCTGGAGACCTTAGGGGAGAAAACAGATCCCATTGTAAAAAAACTGGAAGAATACTGCGAACATATTTATCAGCAGAGCATCCATTTGGACAGCCCTGACCTATGCAGGAAAATTGCCAAAAGGATCAGAAGACAGCTGTGCCAGGTTAAGGATGCAGTCAAGCTTGATCTTCCCGATGACAGAAGGGAAGCCGTGTTCCTCCCGTATAAAGCCTCTATGTGGGATTCCCTGGAAAGCGTGTGGATGGCGGCGAGAGACGACGAGAATTGTGATGCCTATGTGATTCCCATTCCGTATTTTGAAAAAAACCAGGATGGAAGCTTGGGACAGATGTATGACGAAGGTCATGAGTATCCTGACTATGTGCCTGTCACAAGCTGGCAGGAATATTCCATGGAGGATCACAGGCCTGATATGGTTTTTATTCATAACCCTTATGATGAGTGCAACTATGTGACCAGCGTACATCCTGCCTTCTATGCAAAGGAACTGAAAAAATATACGGATATGCTGGTTTACATTCCTTACTTTATAGGAATCGGCAATCAGGTGGAGGAGCATTTCTGTGTAATGCCGGGAACCCTCTATGCGGATCAGGTGATTGTAGAATCAGAGGAAGTAAGAAAGCAGTACATAGAAGAACTGAGAAAATTTGAGAAGGAGAACCGCTGTCAGGGACAGTTTGGGAATCCGGAAAAGAAAATCGTGGCCCTTGGAAGCCCTAAGGTTGAAAAAGTAAGAAATAGTAAGAGAGAACAGATACTTATACCGGAGGAATGGCAGCATTTGCTTGTGAGAGAAGATGGAACAAGGAAAAAAGTGGTTTTGTATAATACTACCATCGGCTCTCTGCTGAAATTCAGCGAGGTTGTTATAGAGAAAATAGAAGGTGTCTTAAAGACCTTTCAGGAGCATGAGGATATTGTGCTGTTATGGAGGCCCCACCCCCTGCTTTTGTCCACAATCCGGTCTATGAGGCCGAGGCTGTATGGAGAGTTTAACAGAGTTGTGGAAAAATACAGGCAAGAGGGCTGGGGGATTTATGATGATACGGCAGATCTTGAGCGCGCCATTGCACTGTCAGATGCCTATTATGGAGACTGGAGCAGTGTGGTCACGTTGTACCAGGCGGCAGGCAAACCGATTATGATACAGGCATACCAAGAAGAGAGCACAGAAAAGGAAGAAGAAGCGCATGTATGATTATCTGATTGTAGGGGCAGGGCTGGCAGGAGCCTCGTTTGCCAGATGCATGGCAGACAGGGGAAAGACTTGTCTTGTTCTGGAAAAAAGGAATCACCTTGGAGGAAACATCTACAGCAAACAGGTAGAGGGAATTGAGGTACATCAATACGGGCCCCATATCTTCCATACAGATCAGGAGCAGGTATGGGAGTTTGTCAACCGTTTTGCGTCGTTTAACCATTTTGTGTACAGTCCCGTGGCAAACTATGAGGGCAGCCTCTATAACCTTCCCTTTAATATGAACACCTTTCATGAGCTGTGGGGAGTCAATACGCCGGAGGAGGCCAGAGGAATTATTGAGAAGCAGAGAAAAGAGAGCGGCATCAAAGTCCCGGGAAATCTGGAAGAACAGGCCATTATGCTGGCGGGAAACGATATTTATGAGAAGCTGGTAAAAGGATATACAGAGAAACAATGGGGAAAACCTTGTAAGGAGCTTCCTTCTTTTATTATTACCAGGCTTCCCCTCAGATTTACCTTTGATAATAATTATTTTAACCACCCTCATCAGGGGATTCCTATAGGAGGATATACCGGGATGGTGGAGCGTATGCTTGAGGGAATCCAGGTAAGGCTGGGAATCAATTATCTGGAACATAGGGAGGAATATGAAGCCATTGCCCATAGGATCTTATATACAGGGCCTATTGACGAATATTTTGGTTACTGCTTTGGGGAGCTGGAATACAGAAGCCTCAGGTTTGAGACAGAGGTGCTGGAGGTTGACAATTATCAGGGGGTGGCCGGCATGAACTATACGGATTCCCAGACTCCGTTTACCAGAATCATTGAGCACAAGCATTTTGAATTTGGTGCAGGAAACCAGGAGAAAACCATTATAACCAGAGAGTACCCGGCGCCATGGAGGAAAGGGGATGAACCCTATTATCCCATAAATGATAAAAAGAATACGGATCTGTATAAGAGATATGAGAGAGAAAGCCAGAAACAGGAGCAGGTTATTTTCGCAGGAAGGCTTGGAACATATCAGTACTATGATATGGATAAGGTAATCGCCAGTGTGCTTAAGCTGGCAGAAAGGCTGGGGTAAAAAGGATGATTCTTGTAGTGGGAGGAGCCGGATATATCGGCAGCCATATTAACAAAATGCTCTGCAGCCAGGGCAGTAAGACCGTTGTTTTTGACAATCTTGTCTATGGCCACAGAGAAGCGGTTTCCCAGGGAGTTTTAGAAGTGGGAGACCTGAAAGACTTAGAGCGGCTGGATGAGGTGTTTGAGAAATATGAGATTGAGGCGGTGTTCCATTTTGCTGCCTACGCCTATGTGGGGGAATCCGTAAATGATCCTGCAAAATACTATAACAATAACGTGGCCAATACCCTGCATCTGTTGGACACCATGAGAAAGCACGGGGTAAAGTATCTTGTATTTTCCTCCACCTGTGCCACCTATGGCGAGCCCAAGGTTATTCCCATTACCGAGGAGATGGAGCAGAAGCCCATCAATCCATACGGCGCATCCAAGCTGATGATTGAACGGATTTTAAAGGATTATCATCATGCATATGGCTTAAATTATTGCTGCCTCCGGTACTTTAATGCGGCAGGGGCTGATCCGGAGGGAGAGATGGGGGAGAGCCACAATCCTGAGACTCATCTGATTCCGCTGATTTTGTCGGCTGCCGCAGGAGATAGGGCAAGCATCAAGGTCTTTGGAACGGACTACCCTACAAGGGATGGAAGCTGTATCAGGGATTATATTCATGTGACTGATTTGGCAGATGCCCATATTAAAGCCATGGATTACTTAAAAAAGGGCGGGGGAAGCACATGTTTCAATCTGGGAAACTGTATCGGCAGCTCCGTGCTGGAGGTAATCCGGGCCGCAGAGGAAGTGACGGGGAAAAGGATTCCGGTTGAGATAGAAGAAAGACGTGCCGGGGATCCTCCGATCCTGGTGGGAAGTGCCAGGAAGGCCCAGGAAATTCTGGGTTGGACGCCGCAGTACGGAGATATTAAGACCATACTGTCTCACGCATGGAGCTGGTATTGCAATAAAAGATATTAAGGGGAACCCATGGAAGATCAGGAAATCGAAAGGATTGTACACGGCTGCAGGGAAATCTACCTTTATGGGGCAGGAGTTGTTGCCAATGGGGCATACAAGGCCCTGGAAGGCCTTTGGGGTATAAGGCCTAAGGGATTTCTGGTAACAGACCGGGACAGCCAGGTAAAGGAAATAGAGGGAATTCCTGTTTTAACATGTGAGGAAAGCAGGATAGACAGGAAAAAAAGCCTGGTCATCATTGCCACACCGGAGGAGTATCACGGCCCTATTGAGGAGCTGTTGAAGGAGCGGGGGATTACCTGTTATTTGAAGCTGGATTCCCATACAGAATACGTCCTTATGGGGAAATATTTAAAACAGACCGGAAGGCTGAAGCTGGTAGAGGATTATGAGACTCACAGCCCTTTAAGAGACTATAACCGGGCAGGTGTCTATATGGCAGTGAGCCATAAGGACAAGCTTCTTGCAGGCGTCTATGAAGAGAAGCCGTGGGTAAGGAAAATTCAGGTAGGAGCGGCATTGACCCAGGAGAGGATCTGTGAGCTTACAGATCTGTGTGAGGACAGTATTTCCCATGAAAATGCTCTTTATGGGGAGCTGACGGCTACTTATTACAGCTGGAAACAGGGAACATATGATATTACAGGATTGTTTCATTACAGAAGAGTGCTTCGTGTGACAGAAGGGCAGATGGGGCTTTTGGAAAAAGGCGTGGTGGATGTGATTCTTCCCCTGCCATTTGTGTGTACCCCTGACGCTTCCGGTCAATACGGGAGATATCTTCTGCAGTCCGATGTTCGTATTATGCTGGATGTAATAAAGGATCTTGACCAGAGGCATTATGAGGAGACGCTGGGTATTTTGAAAAGGCCTTATCTCTATAACTATAATATGTTGATCGCAAAAAGAGAAGTATATGAAGACTACTGCAGCTGGATGTTTCCACTGCTGAAGGAGATAGCCAACCGGTGCGAGCGGGAAAAAAAGAACCGGATGCCAAGATATGTGGGCAGAATCGGCGAGGTTCTGACATCCGTGTATTTTATGAGGAATGAAACGAGATGGAGGATCGCCCATGCCGAGAAGGTGTGGCGTATTTAGGGAGAAACCATGGAAGAGATGCTGGAGAAAGCGCTGGAGGCGGACAAACTGATTATTTATGGGGCTCATCTGGTGGCTTTGGAGTGTGTCAGATGGCTGGTTGGAAAGGGAAAGCGGAATCATATTCTGGGACTTGCCGTAACCGACCTTACGGGGAATCCCAAGGAGTTGGAGGGATTCCCTGTAAGGAAAATAGATGCGTACAGGGGACAGAGCTATGATTCGCTCGTTATCATAGCGGCGCCAAAAAGGCATCATAGGGATATGGAGAGCCGGGGGAGAGAGCAGGGCTTTCGGCAGTTCATCAAAGTGGATCTTGAAGCCATGTCAAGGATAAAAGGGAAAAAACTGATTGCAGAGCAGCAAAACTATCCGCAGTGCTCCTTTGTCTTAGAGGAGAATAAAAATGATCCCTCCTGGCTGAATATGCTTGGGAAGAAATCTGGTTTGGCAAATCATTGTAAATTCCCCACGCTTTTTTATCTGGAAGAGAAAGGGATGTTTAAAGAAGCCCTTGAGCTTGATATGGAAAGGGAATATGAAAAGCTGTGCGGCAATAACCGGAGCCTGCATACCTTTCCTATGGAGCGCCGGACAAAGGAGGATGCCGCAGAAATAAAGGACATTGTCAATATTTACATGGCCTTTAGCCAATGGGACACCGGGCGGAGGGGAGCCGGACAATATGAACCATGGATTACTCCCATACAGGTGGGAAGCAGCATGTCAGAGCAAAGAAGTGAAGGTCTGTGTGACGATACAGGCGATCACATCTCTCAGGAGAACGGCAGATTTGCGGAACTGACAGGAGCCTACTGGCTCTGGAAAAACAGAATGGGATCAAGGTATAAAGGATTATGTCATTACCGCAGGCATTTTGTGATTTCTAAAGAGGAGATTCTGGCCCTGGATCACAACGGCATCGATGTGATCCTCACAACGCCCCGGTATGTGCCGGGCGGGATCAAGAATATGTTTCTTGCAGAGACGCCGGTTAAGGAGAAGGTGTATAAGGGGATGCTTGATGCCATTGCCCGGCAGATGCCGGAGGACAGAGAAGGGTTTGAAGCCTATATGGACAGCTGCCTTTATTATCCCAACAATATGGTCATAGCCAAAAACAACATTTATGACAGCTATTGTGCATGGATGTTTCCTATATTGTTTCGGATGGCAGAGCTTGATGAAGAAACGGGGTATGGGCACGGGAAGGACAGGCACATTGCGTATGCGGCGGAGTTGCTCACCTCGTATTATTTTGTGAGAAATAAAGATAAGTATTGTGGAGCCGTGACGGATTATCGGCTGGAGATATAGAAATAATCTATGAGAATCCTTGGAGGATAAAATTATGTCTGAAAGAAACAAGCCTACCATATATCCATGTGGAAATCCTTTTTCCCAGTTATATTTAATTCCAAGAGATAAGCTATATATTCGATTTTGCCCATTTCATTCAACGATGGCCGAGATTAAGGACTATGAAAAGATTGGATATGAGGAATTATGTAATCTATTTAACCACAATGAAAAAGCAGTTGATATTCGGAGAAAATTTCTTCAGGGAGATTTTAAAGGTGCCGGATGTCCAGATAGCTGCGAATGCATGGCGGCATTCCATGTTGGTAAAGCTAATATTAAGGCAGAAGATTTTCAAAATGATAAGGGTGAGTTTGTCTTTAATAAAGCAAATTTAAGTTTAGGACCAGATTGTAATATTCGCTGCCGTTATTGTCTTGATACAGAAAATTTTGAAGTTGATTTTGGTTCCTGTAATCACAAATTTGCTGATTTTATTGTGCCATTTGTTCATAATGGAGGGCATCTGCTTCTCACAGGGGGAGAGACTTTTTTACCAAAATGGGGCTTTGTTGCAAAGCTGAAAGAACTTGCGGCATTAGGAAATAATAAGGGCAGAATTGAGGTTTTTACTAATGCGACGTTGCTTGATGATGAGGCATGTGATGCAGTATTGGCTGCGCCAGTAGATTTTGTTGGTATTTCTATGGATACATCAAGACCGGAGCTATTCGACTATATCCGTCGTGGCTCTTCATTTGAACAGGTCTTCAAACATGCGAAAAATCTGTTGAATAAGCGCAATGCATTGGGAAAAACAACGCCTCAGATCAGTATTCTTTGTGCCGTATTAAAATCAACTGCAGGGCATTTAGAAGAAACCGTTGATTTTTATTTGAAAGAAGGGTTTGATTTATCGTTAAATATTCTTTTTAAGGCAAACTTTTCCCCGGATTTTTGCGAACGTGAAAGTATGGATATGCTTACCCTTGAAGAACTGGAGGATGTAGAATCACAATTAGAGAATATTGAAAATAAATGGGGGACAAGAGTTAACTCCGCTTCCTTTAAAGGTCAGCTGCAGAATGTTATTAAAAGAAAAAAGCATGGATTAAATGCACAGCAAATATTAGGCGGCGGAGGATATGCCAGGCGCAAGGAGGGAATCAATCCCATGATAAAAGAAGAGGTCGGAAAAGTAAAAATTTTCGTGTCATATCATAAAGAAGGAGAACTTTTAAGCAGTGAAATATTGACTCCCATTCATGTTGGCGCAGCGCTAAGCAGCATAAAGCTTGATATGCAGAGGGATGATGAGGGTGATAATATTTCTGAGAAAAATGATAAGTACTGTGAGCTTACTGCACAGTATTGGGCATGGAAACATGTGGATGCCGATTATTATGGATTCATGCACTATCGCCGCCATTTTGCCTTCCGTGAGATTCCTAATCCTGTAGAACTGGGGGGAGTAGTAGAACTGCCTAGAATGGATCATCGGTACATAAGGAATGTTGGTCTTATGGATAATGAAATCTATGGGTGCATCAAAGATTATGATGTCATTCTTCCTACGCCTATAGATGCCTCATCCTGGGGAACGCTATCAAATGAGATACAATTCAGCAGTTTGAGCAATCTGCATGGGGTGGATTTCGATTTGACCTGCCAGACAGTTTTAGAGTTATATCCAGAGTATGAAGATACGGTTTCAGAGTTTCGGAATGGTACATATGCATATTGGTACAATATGTTTATTATGCGGAAAGAACTATTTTTTGATTATAGCAAATGGCTGTTCAGCATTCTGGAAAAGGCTGAGTCTAAAATAGACTTTACTTATTTTAGTGAACAAGAGATGCGTTCGCTGGCATTTATGGCAGAGAGGCTGTTTAGTATTTATCTGATTAAATTATTAAAAGATAAACCAAATCTAAAGGTGAAACATTTGAAGGTGACTCTTTTAAAGAGTACGGAGAAGGCGCCTGATATGAAGCCTGCATTTAAGGTGAATAATGTGGCTATCGCAGTTTCCTGTAATGAATATTACATGCCGATTCTCGGCGTAATGCTAAGCTCGCTGCTTGAACATAGTTCCTTAGATCACAATTATGATATTCTTGTTTTGGGAAATAAGCCTGAACTTGACAGCTATGGGGCAGTTCGTAATATCAAGATGCTGGAAAAATTAGTAGGCCGTTATTCCAATGCAAGCATTCGCTTTATAGATCTATCAGGATTGATTGGAAATAAAGAATTTTTTGTACGCGGTAATTTTACACCAGAGACTTATTTTAGATTATTCCTGCCTCAGATACTTGGTAATTATGAGAAAGTATTATATCTGGATGCAGACATGGTAGTATGCCGTGACGTAGCTGAACTCTATGAGACAGATTTAAATGGTGCACTTCTTGGTGCTGTTCGGGATCCCATTATTTCTGGCTCTAATAAATCCTTAATATACAATAAGCATGAGGATATGGAGAAGCTGGGAATAAAAAATATTTATGATTATTTTCAAGCAGGGGTTTTGCTTATCGATTTAAAAAAGATATCTGAAAACAGTTTGTGTGAGAAGATGATTGAATATGCGGCTACTCATGATTGTGATCTTGTGGATCAGGATGTACTGAATTTATTCTGTCAGGGAAGGGTAAAGTATATTGATAATAAATGGAACGTGGATGTAAACAATATTGCAATGAAGATCGTTCCATATGCTCCGGCAGCTATGTGGAAGGAGTATAGAAAGAATCGCGAACAGGCATATATTTATCACTTTGCAGGGGCAGATAAACCATGGAATAATCCTGCTCTTGATAAAGCGGATATTTTTTGGGAAGCCGCTCGAAAGACAGCATGGTATGAAATTATCCTTGAGGATTTAATTGGAGCTTCTACATTCTTCCGGCGTGGTATTGTGACTAAAAGCGACCCTGTTCTTGACAGACTTTCTCTATGGCCGGATGATGTAGCCATAATGGTAATACCAATTATGAAAGCATATTCGGAACTGTCTGCCATAGGATTATCAGGTGCATTGTTAGAAACGATAAAAAAAGAAGAGGATCATTACCAGGCACAGATTGATGGAAAGCATATTATTTTTTATGGCGCAGGGAATTGCTGTAAACAGATTCTCTTATATTTTGATGAGCTTGGATTGGATTATCCAGAGGAAATCTGGGACAGAGCTGCCCGAGAAGGGCAAAGATTATTTGGAATTCCTGTACATAAGCCAGACTTTACCTTATTAAACGGACGAGAAGATGTATTGTGTGTAATTACAATAGAAAGTAAGTCTATTTCCAATGCAGTAAAAGCTTCTTTTTCAGAAAATGGATTTACAAATGTAATTGAAAACAAGGAGATTATGAAGATTGTTTCCCGCAGACTGTGGTTAAAGCTGGAGGAGGAAAAGAAGTAACAATATAAGAAAAAAATAATTACTAAATAAGAGGTAAAATATGGTTATACCGATTGTCTTAGCAGCAGATGATAAATATGTACCAATGTTAGGAGTAACAATCCATTCCATTCTTATGAATTCCTGTGTGGAAGATGAGTATTATTTCTATATTTTTTATACGCAAATGAATAAGATGCATCGTCAAAGGATAGAGCTTATGAAAAAGAAAAATGTGAAGTTCTTTTTTGTGAACTTAACTGAAAAAATGTTTGGAATTAGACGGGAACGCAGCAATCATCTCAGCATAGAAACTGTATATAGACTGTTTATTCCAGAGATTTTACAGGAGTATGATAAGGTTTTGTATCTTGACTGTGACCTTGTTGTAACTAGCAACATAGCTGAATTATATAAAACAGATATCAGCAGCTATATTTTAGGAGCGGCATATGATGCGTATTCGGATGGTGTCATAGAGCATATAGAAACTGCATTAAAAATACCTTATGAAACTGCTTTTAACGCAGGCGTATTACTAATTAATACAAAGAAGTTTTTGCAGGAAAAAGTAAAGGAACGATGTTTTTCTTTGCTCAATGAAGACTGGAACCATGAAGAACGACAGTATATATACATGGATCAGGATGTTTTGAATATTACCTGCAATGGTAAGGTGCATTTCTTTCCCATGGAATGGAATTATCAGTGGGGATGTATGAAATATGGCGGCCCGGAACCGGTGGGTGTCTTTGCCGAAGAATATAGACAGGCGCAGGAGAATTATAGGCTCATACATTTTTCCGGCTGTGAAAAGCCCTGGGAATATCCGGAACTGTGCGGCTCACAAGTATATTGGCACTATGCCAGACAGTCATATTTTTATGAGGAGCTGCTGCGTCTCATAAGTCCTTGGGAGGCATATAAAAAGCATTTGTTTATGCGTCTATCATTTCCCTTCCAGCTGGTAAAGCCAAAAAGCAATATTGTTCTGTATGGTGCAGGCTTTGTAGGACAGATGTTTAAACACCAGATTGATACAACGGCATATTGTAATGTTTTGTTGTGGGCGGATAAGAATTATAAGGAGATACAAAATACAGAATATTTATATGTGTTATCTCCTTTAAAAATAAAAGAGACAGAATATGATTATGTTGTTATAGCAGTGGAAGAAAAGAATATGGCAGATACAATAAAAGGAGAACTGACGGCAGTCGGGGTACCGTTAAAGAAGATTGTATGGGCGAATTATTTTAAGTGAAAAGGAATCAAATAATGAAAGTCCCAACTATTTATTAGCAGGCATAATAAAATGAGTATATTTTATTTGCCCGAATCAGGTAAGGAGAGGAGAACGTTAAAATGGTTATATTTTCTGTTATTATGCCTACATATAACAGAGGTCATATAATTAAAAATGCAATTATGAGTGTAATAAACCAAATATTTCAAAGTTGGGAACTTATTATTGTTGATGACGGTTCAACAGATAATACATCTGAAGTGGTTTCTAGTATCGCAGACAATCGAATTAATTATATCCGATATGAAAAGAATGCAGGATCAAATTATGCCAGAAATATTGGTATAGGAAAGGCTTCAGGAAAGTATCTTGCATTTATAGATTCGGATAACCAATGGCGTACAAATTATCTTGAAAGCCAACTTGATATATTTCAAAATGATGAAGTTTCAGCAGATGTGGTTTTTGCACGATGTTTTATTACAGGTTCATGGGGAACATTTATTTTCCCCAATAATTTATATACTGATTTTTCTTCAAATGAAAAAATAACAAGATATGCTTTGTATAGTAGTGTATTTGATACAAATGTTGTGTGTATGAAACGTATAGTTTGGGAACAATCAGGAAAATTTGATGAAAATTTATTTCGGTTTCAGGACTGGGAATATTTTTTGAGAATACTTGTGCAAGGAAAATATCAATTTAGATTTAATGATGCTGTTTTATGTGACAATTATCTTCAGCAAGATAGTATAACAGAGAAAAAAGAATTGTTCTGGGATTCTCGGCTTTATATTTTTGAAAAAAATATAGAAAAGAGCAGGGAAATAGGTGAGGTTGTCAATATTATACTATACTTACTAAAACAGCCTGATGTTAATTATATTTTACCATATCATGTGGAAAAGCTAATGGGTATGTTATTTTCAAATGAAGTGACAGAACTCTATAAAAAATATTATGCGGAATATGAGCGATATTGTACAAGCTACTATGAGATAAGCAATATGATTAATGAAAAGAGTGGACAGGCAGAATATGCTTTGAAACTAGCTGATAAAAATGAGCAGATTCTTCAAATTGAACGCAAATGGATTACCTTTAAACAAAATGGAAATAATGTGGCTTCTGTGCTTATGGAAAAGGGGATTTATAGGATTGCAATATATGGCTATGGCGTATTAGGGATATTGTTGCTGCAGGAACTGAAAAATAGCGGTGTTTCAGTTAAATATATTGTTGATAAACGAAAAATAAAATTGGGGAAAGAAGCAGGTATACCTGTTATAATTAATAGTTCTGGAAGTTTGAAACAACTAAAAGGGGTGGATGCTATTGTTGTAACGGCCATAGCGGATTATGAGGAAATTAGGAAGGAATTAGAAAAGAAAACAGATGTGAAAGTAATTCATCTGGGGGGATTACTTATTTGAAAAATAAGCTCTAAGAGGAGAATTGAATGAAGGTAGTTAAAACAATAAGTGAGTTGCTTTGGTATATTAATAATTTTTCAAATGTATATCTTTACGGAGCAGGCTATATTTCAAATCTTATTCTTGATGAGGCAGAGGAACAGGGAATTTTATCTAAAATTTGCGGAATTTATGTATCGGAGCTGGAAAATGAGCAGAGTATAAGAGAAATTACAGTTAGAAAGTTTTCTGAAGAAACAGTAACTACGCAGAATCGAATTATAATAGCGGTATCATCAAAGTTTTTATTTGATATTATTTCAATGGTTTCAGGATATCAGGTATGTGAAATCGTTATATTGTCAGAGACGTTTGAAGAACTTTTACTAGAAAGTAAGAAAAGAAAAAAATTTCAAAGGTATTTCGATCTTATTAGTGAAAAATTTCAAAAATCCAAGACAGAGTATTACGATATGGTATTTTTTTCGCCCCCGTATTGGGATGTTTATTCTCCATTTAGTGCCGTTCCCTGCCTGACAGGATATTTAAGAAAAAATGGTTTCAAAATCGGACAGGTTGATCTTGGAATACAAAGCGTTCACATGAATATGGAAAAACATTGGCGGGAGGCCGCAGACTTTTGCCAAACAAGAAGTTTTTATGAACAAAGGATTAAGACCTGTAATAGAAACCAATATTCTCATTTTAATGAGTATATAGAGAATTTATGGTTTTTTCACAGGGAGGTATTCCCATTTTCTGAAGTAAAAGAAAAGTATGGATATTTGAATGATATGCAAAAAATAGTGCTTGACGAGTTTTACTCTCACATTTATGAAATGAATCTTTCAGATATAGATTTTGATAACTGTGAAAATATTGATAAAGTATTGGAAGAATATAATGCTGTCGATTTTCTAGAGACATTATGTTCCGATTATATTGGAAATATATTGTGCAATCTCCCTGATGTTGTAGGAATATCGATTACATCGACAGGGCAATTTTTGCCAGGATGTCTATTGGCAAAAATAATCAAAGAAAATTGTCCGGAGACTAAAATAATATTTGGAGGAAGCTGTGTAGATTTATTTATTAATAGCAATTATAGAAACAAGCAGGATATAAATAAATATTTTGATTTTCTGTGTATGGGGGAAGGTGAAACATGTCTATTACAGTTACTTCACTATTTAAAAGGGGATAAAAATGTAGAGTTGGAAAAGATACCCAATTTGGTCTTTGTAAGTAAGGAGGGAAACATAAAGTTTAATAAACAAATAATAGAAGATGTAGATATGCTTCCTGTACCGGATTTTGAAGGATTGGATTTGGAATTGTATTTAGCGCCAAGGCTTATTTTGCCATATCAAACATCTAGAGGATGTCATTATGGATTTTGTGCCTTCTGTAATCATGATGAGAAATATAGACATAATTATCGGACAAAAAAGATGGAAACTGTTGTGAGAGAACTGATTTATTTATCAGAAAAGTATCATACAGATTATTTTCAGTTTGTGGATGAAGCAATAAGACCAGACTGTTTTAAGAAGATGGTTGAACGTATGGATGAATATCCTGCATTTAAGAAAATGAAATGGTTTTATTATTCAAGAGTAAGCAGGCTTTATGATGATAAATTACTAGAGAAAGCCAGGGAAAATGGATGTGAAATGGTTATGTTTGGAGTAGAAACTTTGAACCAGCGTTTGTTGCGTTTTATAAAAAAGGGAATTAATGCTGATGCTTCCAGATATTGTCTAAAGCTTTTTCATGAGTGTGGAATAAAAACGTATGCATGGCTTATGTGCAATCTTCCTTCGGAGACTCTTGAGGAGGTTCAGAATGATTACAATGAGATAATAAAATTTCGAGATAAAATTGATGCTATATGTATTACACCGTTTATGCTAGTGAAAAACACAGATATGTCTAAGGAACCTGAAAAATATAATATTATTTATATTGATAAAGAGGACCCATGTCGGTTTTTATCATATTATAATGATAAAATTATTGATAGCAATGCGATGATGAAATTTTACATGGAGCAGTATGTGCCACTGATGAATAAATGGAATTTCTCAAAAAATCGTTATACATTATTTTTTGATAAGATATTGTAGCATTATAAACTCCATAAAATACAAACATACAATGGAAGCAAAGAAGAAGGAAGAATGGATAGAATAGGAGATTTTATTTGTGAGCAATGTAGAAATGATGATAGCTCAAGTATGCGATGATGCTGAAAAAATATGGTTTTATGATAATATCCACCATTATATTTGTTTTTCAGATTATAATTTTGAAAAAGTGCATATAGAAAAAGCTATTGATTTATATGATATAGAAAATTTGGGGACTGGCATTGCTATTTTTAGGTTAAAACAAAAATTATATATTATTTTTCAGCGAAAGGTTGCGGTATTAGTTTATTCAATACAATCCAAAGAATATTATACCATTTTGTATGAGGAATATGTTGAAAGAAATCTTTATAATATAGAAAAAAATAAGGGGAATATATTATTTTTCCCACAAAAGATTAATGGAAAAGTATTTATATTTGATACGCAAAGAGAGAAGTTTGAGCAAAGAAGGTGGATGGATAAATGTTGTATAAAGTCTGGTTGGACAGCACCCTTTTTGTATAGAGAAAATGAAAATATTTTTCTTCCTATATATGATAAGGAATTGTTATTTGAGTTAAATCTATCAGATTATAAATATATTATACATAAATACGAAGGAATACCAATTTGTTCTATATGCCATTATGAAGATACTACATGGATTGCACAAACAGATTCCGCAGAGCTGGTTTGTATAAAAGATCAATGCATGAAAAGGATTGATGAATATGCATCTGATTCCATAGGGGGAAGAGATTTTTTTTCAAAGTTATTTGTATATAATGGAAAGATGATAGGAATACCTCGCTTTGGTGAATATGTTTTAATCGTTGATCTGAAGAATGGGAAGGTAGATCATTTGTATCATGATGCACTAAAAATACATAAGAAAAATA
>JAAWHU010000084.1 GCA_022796015.1 Hungatella sp.
TCAAGAAATCCAAAATATTCGCTGAATTTTTTCTTTGTAGCCATATCATATTCCAGAAACATATTTAATTCGGAACCGCTGGAATATTTTGTAATAGGGAGTACTCCTGTCATATAAACCAGTTCAGCATATATTTTTCCTTTTAAGAGAGATTTCAAAAAAAGCAAATATTCTTTCTGCTGATCTACATTAATAAACGGCATATGAAATACCGCATCCCACTCATCAATGACAAAAATAAACTTCTGTCCCGTCTTCTGAAAAATGTCTGTTAAAATATCCCAAACCGCCGTTTCCTCATCTGCCTTTATCTCCTGGTATGACTGATACAGATCCCATCTTAAACCATTTAAAAAGCGAGTAATGTATTCACTGTAAGATGTGCACTTTTCTGGCATTTCACTAAAATCAATATAAATTACATTGTACTTGTTTAGATAGTTCTGGTAATTATTAAAGTTTGCAATTTTAAGATCGGCAAATATCTGACGCTCATCTGCAGCCTTCCCAAAAAATGCTCCAACCATATTGGCCATTATACTTTTTCCAAAACGACGGGGCCTTGTAATACAGAAAAATCTTTTCTCTCTTCCCAAAGAAGGAATCAATTCCGATAGAAGCCAAGATTTATCTACAAAATATGGATCTGAGGCCATAGATAAAAACATTTCAAAAGGAACCTTACTATTTAAAAATCTCCCCATACTATATACACATCCCTCCTTCTCCCCTTACAAATCCTTGGCCAAAACCCCGCTTTTCAGCTTCCCGCACCACATCTCAAGGATTCCTACGCCGATCTTGGCCCTCTTCCCATAGCCCTTAATAAGACTCTCCAGCTCCTCGGCCAGCTCCTCACTGCTCATGGGCAGCTCCTGCAAAATCTCCCTGATCTCATAGGTGGCCACATGGTCGCTTTTCTTCCCGGCAAAGGCCAAAAGCCCCTTGTAGTCCTTCCAGCCGCATCTCTTAAGCATGGCCACGTCCGCAGCCACGGTTCCCCGCATCTTGGCTCCCTGATAAAAATATTTCCCGTAATCCTCCATAAGCTCTTCCATATCCCGTCGAAAAAGACCTGCCACCATGGCGTCATATCCGTTGCCAAAGCTGCTTCTTACCAGCTTTCTGAAGCGAGAGTCAAACCGATTCTTTGACTTTAACAAAAGAGGATACCATCGCGGATCCAATCCTTCCTTCAGCTTAGAAACCACAGTCCGATACCGAATAGGCGACTCCCAGGATTCCCGGTACACTACATAGCCGCCCTCCTTCTCTTCATATCTTACCCTCATAAGCACATGGTAGATTCCCATGGGATCCTTCTTTTTCCCGCCTAAAGCTTTCAGCTTATCCGGCAATCCCTCTTCCTCCAAATAGGGGCTGAACCTGTCATAGACCTCCTCCCGGCTCTTTGTCAAAAGAGCAATCCAGAACACGGACTGAAGGAATTCGTCTCCATAGGCCGCGTACATCTCCTCCGCAATCTGGCATAAGCTCTCCGGCTGTTCCTCCATAAGAGACTCCCACAGCCTCTCTGCCGTCTCCCTGGGTATCACCTTATAGACCCTTTTGTAGCATGCACACATCCGTGGAGAAGACTTGCCCAAAGCGGCTCTCCACAGATCATACACTGCCTGCCGGTCCTCGTCTTTTAGCTGTTTTAAGGAAAGCCCCGACTCTTCAAAGGTGTCCAGCCATTTCTCCAGATGCTCTGCAATCAGATCCGAAGCCCACAGGGTTCTGGAATTCTGCAGATAGTCCACTGCCTTCCCCGGCTTTTTCTCCATCTGTTTTTTAAAGAACTCCTTTGCCCGCTCTCCATTCATACGGGTCAGAGACCAGAGCGCCTCTTCTTTTACCTTTCCTTTCTCTGATTTCACCAGGTCAAGAAGCAGGCCTTCATTGTCCTCCCGGTGCCTGAATGCCCGGGCAAGAGGCTCCTTCACTTCCTTGGAAGCCTTCGGGAATGCCTCCACGTAGAAATCATTCTCCTCCCCTCCTGCTATGGCATCGATGATCTCCACTCTTCTGGCCATATCCCGTCTGCCGGCGGGGTCAAACCCCTGCTTTAGGAGAGGGATGATCTCCCGTCCCTCTTTCAAAAGCCACTCTGCCACCAGTTCCGCCAGCTCCCCATAGCTGTCCCCCAAGGCTTTTATACAAAGGTTCTTTATTCTAAAATCATGAAAAATCTCCGGCTTCTCCTCATGGGCATCGCGGATCACTGCATATCTGCCGCTTCCCGTCCCCTGAAAGGCATTAAGCACCGGCGCCATCTGGCTGTAAGGAATGTTGGCACAGATTCCGCCCTTCACAGTTCCTCCAGGAAGCGCTTTCCACTCTCCCTCTTTCAAAAGGCTCCCCTGGGTGCATAAAACCGCGTCCACAAGGGCAAGGGTATCCAAAACCATGTCCGCCCTGTTGTCACAGTCAGGCCCTATGGTGTTTTTAGCCATCTCATAAATCCTTCCGAATACCGGGGAGGCCTTGGCAAGAGGAGCCATCTGCTCCACAGCCTTCCTCAACCGAAAATCCTCCTCCAGCAGACCGGTGCCCGCCACTGCCGCCGTCTTCAGCCGGTCTCTCAGTTCATATACCACATGTAAATTCATAATCCGCTCCTTCTATCATCACTGTCTCACACAATTACGGCATATACCCACGCCATAAAATCCCAGTCCCTCTACTCCTTTAATATCACCGTATCCATCTGGCCGCTCAACTGCAGAGGATCGCTCTCCATCACCATTCCGTCATAATTCACCTTGATCCGGTCGCCTGGAACAGCCGCCTTCTGCTGCTTTTCATCAAGCCCCACCACAACCTGGTCTCCGGAACTTCTGATGGGCCAGCCTTCCTCCACCGATACCAAGGCCGACTGCCCGTACAGTTCTGTGATCACTCCCTCAAAGGTCTCCCCCTCAAACACAAGGCAGGGATATTCTCCTTCCGCCCTGAGAGTCATCTGATCCATCCCCTGGCTGACCGCCACACAGCTGCTCCTTCTGTCAAACCGTGTTCCCAGGTCTATGCCATATCCCAGGCTGCTGCCATATCCGCAGATACAGCAAACCACCTTATTCTCTCCTGAGACGCTGTCATAATCTACAAAGATCAGCTGAACCATGCCTTCATTTACGGTCTCCTGCAGACCTTCCTCGGAGCATCCCAGCACCCGCGCCATCTCCTCCTTTGTCGTGTAGGGATCAAAGGTACACGCCGTATTCCAGGAAAACGGCGTCAGCTCTGACAGCTGGATCTGTTCCCCCTCCCGGGCCTGGGATACCCACTCCTTTACTTCTTTGGAAAATGCCCGGTTGTTGCGGCCCACCGGATCCCCAAAGCCAAAGACCACATGTAACATCAACACAGCCAAACCGCCTACAGCTGCCAGCAGAATCAGGCCTGCCATAACCTTCCCTCTTGCTCCGGCCTTGGAAGCATTCTTTTCTGTCATTCTTATTTTCCTTCCCGTATATCCTAATATAGCAGCCTGCAGATTCCGTCTTCCTTAATAATGCTGCAGGGATGAATCCCCATCTGCCGGTCTGCAGAGTCATAGTATGCCAGCCCGAACAATACCCCCTCCCGGTAAAGGGAAGAGTCCGTAAGGAGGGGAATTATGGAAACCGTATCGTCCATTCCCTCCATATTCTCCAGCTTTATCCGGTTTCCTCCGTGGTCTCTTAAGGCGCAGACTCCATGGCCGCTTACGTTTCCGTCTGCTTTCTCGTCTGATCCTCCCTCCGGCCGGCCTTCTATCTCCACCATACCCAACTCCTTATAGGAGATCAAGACAGGACAGTACCCCTGGGACAAGGTATTCTTCAGCTCATTTTTCACTGCCTTCATGGCTGTGGGAAGATCCCCATATGCTTTTTCCATAATCTCTTTATAGACAGCCTTGGGGATCTCTTCATAGGCAGCAGACTCCCATCGCACTCTCTGATCCTCCGTCCCCGGATAGTAGGTCAAAAGAGGGATCCTTAAGAGCCCAAAGCAGGAATCCTCCTCCTTTACATATTTCAGCGCCTTCACGGGACGGTAATTGCAGGTGTGGACTATCCGGCCTCTGTCCAAATCCATCCAGTATCCCTTGTCGATATACTCCTTTCTGGCAGCATCAAAGATCACCTGGAAGGACAGCTGCACCAGGCGGGCCTGCTCTCTTTTAAGTCCCAGTTCATTTAACTGCTCCAGCTTCCAGATGCCTCCCAGCTCCTCATAAAGCTCATCGTCATCCGCCTCGGGACTGTCATGATCCAGTTTGTCCTGAAGATACCCCTCCGCCTTCTTCTCCAGAGCCCGAAGCTTCTTTAAGATCTCCACGGCATTCTCATAGTGGCAGGGAGCCTGGTCCTTCTGGCAGGCCTCCATCTCCAGAATCAGCCGGTTCAAATATACCAAAGGCCCCGGCAGGTAGTAATCTCCCAGCTGCTTGGCAAGATCCCGATAGGTCTTTAAAGACACGCTTCCCATAGACGCCAGGCCGCTTTTCATCAAGCCTTCTGTCAGCTGCCTTAAGAGCCCGAGCCCCTCCAGCTGCTTTTTGATCTTCTTTGTCTTGGCTGCCTTTGCCGCCTTCATGCTTTTCTCCGTGGCAGGCTTTTTCTCCCCCGACTGCTTCCTCGCCTCCCTGGCCTCCTTTTTCTCCCGTTTGTCCAGGATATCCTGAGGGATCTCTGTCAAGGCAAATTCCTGCTTGGCCGCTATGCCGTAGAGCAGGGCCAGGCTGTGCTTGCAGGGGAACTGCCGGCTTGGGCAGGTGCATCGAAACACCGGGTGCGCCTCGTCTATGTAATCCGCAGATACGATATAATTGTTCTTTCCGCTCCCTTTACATTCCCCCATGTAGAAGGTGTCGTCCTCAGACCGTTTCAGGGATACGAACCCGCCCCCTGACCATATTTTTCTTCCGTTGGCCGCCGCATTGGCATTGGGCGCTAACGCGGCGATTTCCTGTTCCTTTACTGTTCTCATATCCTCTCCTGTCCGCCGGCAAAACGGCTGTTTCAATTATTGTTATCATACCACTATTGGGAAAATATGCAAAGTCATATTTCCGGCTTTCTCATCATAATTCTACTTTCCATTTTTCCTGTTTTTCACTTCATTAGGGTAAAGGAATTTCCTGGAAAATGTGATACACTGGTTCTGTATATAAATTTCCTCAGATTCATACAAAGGAGCGTTTATCCTATGGCTATTATTTTCAATGAAAAAGCAAAGACCTTTACCCTTCATACCAAAAATACCTCTTACCAGATGAAGATCGGCAATCTGGACTATCTTCTGCACCTTTATTACGGCCCTTCCGTGCCGGATGAAGACCTGAGCTATCAGATCATGCAGTATGACCGGGGCTTTTCCGGCAACCCTTACGAATCCCGGAATGCCCGCACCTTTTCCTTGGATGCCCAGCCCCAGGAATTCTCGACCTACCGCCAAGGGGATTTCCGTACCTCCAGCATTGAGGTCGTCAATGGAGACGGAAGCTATTCCTACCACGGCAAAGCAGTGGATTACAAGATTTCCCGGGGAAAATACCAGTTGGATACTCTCCCCTGTGTATTCGCCAATGAGGCCGACACGGTTCACAGCCTGCAGATAACCCTGTGTGACTCTGCCAGCAATGTGAAGGTGGTTCTCCTCTACGGCGTATTTGAGGAGGCCGATGTAATCACCCGTGCCATAAGGGTAGTAAACTCCGGGGACAAACCCGTTCACCTGAAAAAAATCATGTCGGTCTGCCTGGACTTTTTAAACGGAGCCGGTCTGGACCTAGTAAGCCTTCCGGGGCGCTACGGCCAGGAACGGCAGGTGGAACGCCAGCCCATGACCCACCATATCCATGCCATCGGCAGCGTCCGCGGTTCCTCCAGCCACCAGCAGAACCCCTTTGTAATTCTCTGTGACCGGGAGGCCTCCGAGGATTACGGCAGGTGCTACGGCTTCTCCCTCATGTACAGCGGCAATTTCTTGGCTGAGGCGGAGTTAGACCAGTATGACCAGCTGCGCCTGGTTATGGGAATCCATCCCCAGCAGTTTTTCTATGAGCTAAAGCCCGGCCAAGCCTTTGAGGGCCCCGAGGTGGTCATGGCATTTACCAGCCATGGGTTTACGGCCTTAAGCCATCTCTACCATGATTTTTACCGCACCAACCTCTGCCGCAGCAAATTTGTGCAGGACGTTATGCGGCCGGTGCTGATCAACAGCTGGGAGGCTGCCTTCATGAATTTTGACGACGTCAAGCTGGTGGAGATCGCCAAGGCGGCAAAGAACATGGGCGTGGATCTTCTGGTCATGGACGACGGATGGTTCGGCAAGAGAGACGACGACAACAGCGGCCTGGGCGATTGGTATGTCAATGAGAATAAGATCAAATGCGGTCTTCACAAGCTGGTGGAGCAGATCAAGGAGCTGGACATGAAATTCGGCATCTGGTTCGAGCCGGAGATGGTGTCTGAGGACAGCGACCTCTACCGGGCCCACCCGGAATGGGCCATGGAGATTCCCGGAAGGCATGGGGTCCGCAGCAGGAACCAGCTGGCTCTGGACATGAGCCGGAAGGATGTCCAGGACTATCTCATCGAAAAGATTAACTCTATCCTGGATGATGCCGATATTTACTATGTGAAATGGGATATCAACCGCTCCCTGGCAGATATCTGGTCCAATGAGCTGCCGGCCGAGAGGCAGGGAGAGGTCTTCCATCGCTACATCCTGGGGCTGTACCGTGTTATGGACAAGATCATCTTAACCCATCCGGATATTTTATTTGAGGGCTGCAGCGGAGGAGGCGGACGTTTTGACCCGGCCATGCTCTCCTACTACCCCCAATACTGGGTCAGCGACAACAATCATCCCATCGACCGGTTAAAGCTTCACTACGGCACCTCCCTTGTGTACCCTACCTGCACCATGGGAGCCCATATTTCTGACAGCGGCAGATTCGTTCCCTTAGAGACTAAGGCCGTAGTAGCCATGTGCGGCACCTTCGGCTATGAACTTGACGCCACGCACCTTTCCAAAAAAGAACAGACACTCTGTAAAAAGCAGAGCGACCTGTTCCGCAAATATTACCATATCACCTTTAAAGGAGATTATTACCGCCTTACGGATCCCTTTAAGCCTGGGAATATGACTGCATGGCAGCATGTGACCAAGGACAAGACGGAATCTCTTTTAAGCGTAGTGGTTACCAATCTGACCTGCAACGGCCCCCAGGAATATATCAGAGCCAAGGGCCTTGACCCCGGCGCCATGTATTTTGTCAGCGGAATAGGGGAGGCACGATCAGGTGCCGCCCTAATGAATGCCGGGATTCCCATTAACCGGGAAGTGCCCGAATATTCTGCATTTCAGTTTCATCTTGTGAAGGTGCAGGAAAACACCCGGGCAGATTGATCTTTTCTGATTTTTGCATGTTCTTAAATACATGGGAATTAATGGTGGAATGAATTCTGATCTTGTGATAAAATGTCACTGATTACATGACACCCCGCCACACCCCGTAAGGGTCAGGAGGACTTTTTATGAAACATTTAGGAAGAAAAAATTCCCATGTACAGAGCTTTATCTTTAAAACTGCCATATGGTTGGAGCTTTTTGTAGCGTTTATCGTAATCATCGCCCTCTTAATTATGTTTGCCCATGTACCCGTGGACTTAAAGATGCTGGTAGAAAACGGAGAATTCAACCAATTTTTGAAAAAAATGTTCGACCTGATTATAGGAATCGAGCTTTTAAAAATGCTGTGCCGCCACGACCTGGATTCCATCGTGGAAGTCCTCTTGTTTTCCGTTGCAAGGGAGATGATTATTGAGCATATGCCCATTTATTTTGAATTGATCGGGATTATCGCCATCGCCATTTTGTTCCTTGTGAGAAAATATCTCTTCGTATCGGCGCTGGACAAGGCGGATGACCGAGATGAATAAAGCATAAATGGCAAAACAAAAATCATATTGTAGGAGAGAGCTATGAAAAAGAGATTTTGTAAACGGCTTCCGGTTTTTCTGCTGGCCCTGTGCCTGTCCGGGTGCCAAAAGGACAGCAGGGATTCATCCTCCTTAGAACAGCCTTCCGATTTCCAGACGGTGGAGCTTACCGTCTGGGGGGCTGCTGAAGATGAGGAGCTGCTTCGTCAGATTATCCATGGATTTCAGGAAGAATACGGAGGGGAGGCAAATTTTGTCATTACCTATGAGCCTCAGAGTGAAAGCAGCTGCACCGACGCACTTATGGGGGATCTGGAACACGGGGCGGACGTATTCGCATTTGCAGACGACC
This sequence comes from Hungatella sp., assembly GCA_022796015.1. Taxonomy (GTDB): domain Bacteria; phylum Bacillota; class Clostridia; order Lachnospirales; family Lachnospiraceae; genus UBA3402. Next base: position 8,293 of record JAAWHU010000084.1, read on the forward strand.
AGCTCAATACCCTGGTGGCTGCCGGCGCCCTGGAACCGGTGGAGAACGAAGCTTTGGTGAGAGAAGAGAATCTTCCTGAAGCCGTCCTTGCGGCCTCGGTGAACAATACCATATATGCCTTTCCCCTGACGGCGGATAACGGATATTTTCTCTATTATAATAAGCAGTATTTTTCAGAACAGGATATTCAGTCCTGGGATAAGATGCTGGATATTGCCGAAAGGCAGGGCAAAAAAATTTCCATGGAATGGTCCTCCGGCTGGTATGTGTATTCTCTTTTTGGCAATACGGGCCTTACGGTGGGACTTAACGATGACGGGATCACCAACTACTGTACCTGGAACGCCACGGATGGAGCCATCAAAGGCATTGATGTGGCAAGAGCCATGGTAAATATAGCTGGGCATCCGGGTTTTATCAGCACCGATGATTCCGGCTTCCTCAAGGGTGTCGAGGATGGCTCCATCGTCGCAGGGGTCAACGGCGTCTGGAATGCCATGGCTGTGGAAAATGCCTGGGGCCGCCAATACGGCGCGGCAAGGCTTCCCTCCTACACCTGTGCCGGGCAGCAGATTCCCATGGCTTCGTTTTCCGGCTACAAATTGATTGGAGTCAACGCCTATTCCAGCCATCCGGAGTGGGCGGCAAAGCTGGCCATGTGGATCACCAACGAAAGAAACCAGGAACTGCGTTTTCTTCTTCGGGGACAGGGCCCTTCCAATATCAGGGCGGCCGCTTCCGATGAGGTACAAAGCGCACCTGCCATTGCCGCTCTCCTGGAACAATCGGAGTATTCCTGTCTCCAGCGCATCGGCGGTAATTTCTGGGATCCCGTTGCAGAGTTTACTGCCAATATCCTGGCAGGCAACCCCTCCGGCGAAAGCCTTCAGCAGCAGCTTGACACCATGGTAGAAGGGATTATCGCCCCATAGCATCAGGGTTCAGACAGCAGATATCTATATCAGACACAAAAGGAGTTCCAGCAGTCATGAAACAGATCAGTTTGAAACGCCGCCTGATTATCCCCATTGCGCTTCTTGGGATCGTGGCGCTTTTATCTAATATTCTATCCATTATCAATATCCACAATGTCAATGCTAGTGCATCCAGGATTGCCGACAATTACATGGATGGCAGCAATCGCCTGGCAGAGATCTGCCAGGCCTCCATGGACATCCATAAGATGGCCTTAAGCCACATTGTAGCCACAGACTACAATACCATGATTATGCTGGTCCAGCAGATTAAAGAGGAAGAAGCGCTTCTGGATCACATGCTTGAGGAATACGAGTCCCATGTAATCCCAAAGGACCAAGCTATGTATGAAGCCCTTCTGTCAGATTATGCCTCCTTCAAGCATGCCCTTGTCCACTTAGTATGCGCCAGCGCAAGCCACAAGACTCAGGATGCCTATGCTCTTGCCAATGGGGATGTGGCTTCCTATGCCGAGTCCATGGAGTCGGACATTGATGCCCTCAACGCATCCATCCGCCAGCAGACCGCCAAAGCCAGGGCACGGCTTTCCCTTGTATACCTGATCTCCCTGGCAGCCGGCGCCGTAGCAGTCATTGCCTGCATCTTCCTGGTATTTGCAGATTTAAAGCTCATTAACAATTATGTGGTAATTCCCATCAAAAATATTCTGGGAACCATACAGGAAAGCTCTGGCCGCATCAACCAGATGAGCGGCGAGGTTTTAAAAAGAACCAGGGCGTCTAAGGGCAGCGCCGCAGGCCTCTCCTCTCTGGCGGAACAGCTCTCCGCCACCTTCCAGGAAGTAGCCGGCAATGTGTCTGTCATCAATGACAACGCAGAAAATGTCAGACAGGATGTTCTTAATATTGCCGAAGAATGCGGGGCTATCACCTCTTATACGGTTCAGATGAATACCCGGGCCGATGCCATGCAGCAGTCCGCCCAGAACAGCGTGGATATTACCGGCGCCAAGGCTAAGGAAATCCTAAACTCCCTCAACGAGGCCATTGAAAAAAGCAAAAGCGTGGATCAGATTAAGACCTTAACCAGCGATATCCTTACGATCTCCCAGCAGACCCGGCTCATTGCCTTCAATGCCTCGGTGGAAGCCGCCAATGCAGGAGAAGCCGGCAAGGGCTTTGCCGTTGTTGCCAGAGAGGTGCGGGATCTGGCCCACTCCAGCCAGGAGACGGCCAACCGGATCCAGGCAATCAACGACGTGGTCACCGCCGCTGTATACAATCTTTCCGAACATGCCCAGCACCTTATTGACTACATGAGTCAGTCCGTTCTCACGGAATTTCAGGCCTTTGTCCGGTCCGGCAGCCAATATAAGGAGGATGCTGCCTATATCCGCCGGGCCATGGATGGATTCTATGAGAGGACGGAACATCTGAAAAATTCCATGTCCGGAATCGCCGACTCCATCGGCACCATCACGAAGGCCATTGACGACGGAGCTGACGGCATCGCCGGTGTGGCAGGCAACACCCGCAGCCTGGCAGAGGATATGGAAGACATTACCAGGCAGATGGGAACCAACAAAGAGGTGGTGGAAGGCCTGGAGAAAGAGACCATAGTGTTCAATAATCTGTAGCGCAAACGCTGCAGAGATTGACAAAACACAAAAAAGACCGTGCCGGCCTGCAGTCAAGCACTGCAGGCCGGCACGTCTACATTCATTCCTACATTTCTACATTACAGGCCGTCTAAAGGATCTCCAATACCTCGCGATACATTTCTTCCAGCCCCTTCTCAGGCTTCCATCCCAGCTTCCTAAGCTTTGATGCAGAAAGCCTCAGCCCCGTATCCTCGGCATATCCGTACCGCTTGTTTTCATTCCTATCGTACACCACCTTGATCCGTCCGTCGGCCAGACGGTCCGCCACAAGATGGGCCATCTCCCGGATCGTCATGGTATTTTCTTCATTTACTACATTATAGGCTTCCCCATCACGCCCCTGGTCCAGGATACACAGAATCCCTGTAACCGTATCCTGCAGATGACAATAATTCCCCATAGATTCCCCTCTTGTGTGGAGCACAATATCGTTTCCCTCATGCACAGACCGGGCAAACTGCATATATACACGATGATCCTCCAGGCTTACTCCCCTGCCGAAGGTCTGAGCCAGACGGGCGATTTTTACGGGCACCTGATATTCCTTTTGGTAAAGATAGCAATAATGCTCCGCCATGCGTTTGGCCATGGGATAACAATTTCTTACGGAGAACAGCTCCAGCTCTCCAAGCCCTTCCTCTCCTATGGCCTCTCCCGTATCCTCCTTTTTTCCATAAACCTCCATAGAAGATACATACACCATGGACCTTACCCGCTTTATTCTGGCAAGCTCAAGCATATTCTTTGTGCCCATAACAATGCCATCCGCAGTTTCCACCGGATGAGCGATCATCTCCGTCGACTGGGTTGTACAGGCGCAGTGAATCATATAGTCTACAGGTTCAGGAACTTGTTCCGGGCAAATGGTTTCCACACAGCTCTTGACCAGGCACAGTTTTTCACGTTCTGCCATACTCAAGCCGCTGTATCTCTCCTCGGCCCTGACAATATTCCTTACCGGCAGTATGAGACGGTCGCATAAGCCCTCCTTCAGCATATGTCTCACCAAAGCGCCGCCGATCATCCCCGTCGCACCTGTGATTACTATGGTACCTCCTGTTTTCATCCTTGCTTCCTGCTTTTCCTTTCAAATAACCTGTTCAAAATAACGGATGGTGCGTTTAAGCCCCTCCTCCAGCATAATCCTTGGTTCCCAACCCAGCTCCTGCTTTGCAAGGTCAATCACGGGCTTTCTCTGTGTCGGATCATCAGAGGGCAGCTCCCTGTACACAATTCGGGACCTGCTTTCTGTAAGCTCAATCACTTTTTGGGCCAGCTCCAGCATCGTAAATTCTACGGGATTTCCCAGGTTCACGGGCCCCGTAAAGCCTTCCCTGCTGTTCATCATACGATACATCCCTTCCACCAGATCCTCCACAAAGCAAAAGCTCCTGGTCTGGCTGCCATCCCCATAGACCGTAAGGTCTTCACCCTTCAATGCCTGTACAATAAAGTTGGAGACCACCCGCCCATCATTGGGATTCATATTAGGGCCATAAGTATTAAAAATACGGATTACCTTAATATCCAGGTTATGCTGCCTGTGATAGTCGAAAAAAAGTGTTTCCGCCATGCGCTTCCCCTCATCATAGCATGACCGAATGCCGATGGGATTCACATGTCCCCGGTAGCTTTCCGGCTGGGGATGTACCTTGGGGTCTCCGTAGACCTCACTGGTGCTGGACTGCAGTATACGGGCATGCACCCGCTTTGCAAGCCCCAGCATGTTGATTGCGCCCATGACAGAGGTTTTGGCCGTCTTTATGGGATTATACTGGTAGTGCGGCGGGCTTGCGGGACAGGCAAGGTTATAAATCTGATCTGTCTCTATGTACAGCTCCTTTGTCACATCGTGCCGGATCAATTCAAAATTATCATAATCCAAAAGCTTTCTTATGTTCTTCTTATTCCCTGTAAAAAAATTGTCTACACAGACTACCTCATTGCCTTCCTTCACAAGCCGTTCACACAGATGGGAGCCTATGAAACCGGCTCCTCCGGTTACCACGATTCTCTTCATGCCATGGCCTCCACAGATGTCTTTACTCCTATCTGATAGTATTCAAATCCATATTTCTCCACACTCCTGCGATTGTACTGATTCCTTCCGTCAAAAATAACCGGGGTTTTCAGCCGCTCCCTGATCTCATAGAAATCCGGGCTCCGAAATTCTTTCCATTCGGTTATGAGCATAAGGGCATCTGCACCTTTTAAGGCATCATATTTGCTCTCACAGTAAACCACATGGTCGTTTCCTTTTAAATAGCACAGCTTTGCCTCCTCCATGGCTTTTGGATCGTATGCCTGAACGCTGGCGCCAAGCCCTGTCAGCATCTGTATGATCGTGATAGCTGCAGATTCTCTCATGTCATCAGTATCTGGTTTGAAAGCAAGGCCCCACACGGCAATGATCTTTCCCGACAAGTCTTCGCCAAAACGCTGTTTTACCTTTGTGACCATAACCTGTTTCTGTGCAACATTTACCTGTTCTACAGATTTGAGAAGCCGGGTCTCATATCCGTACTCTCCCGCTGTCTTTATGAGGGCAGATACATCCTTTGGAAAGCAGCTTCCTCCATATCCGCATCCCGGATAGATAAAGGAATAGCCGATACGCTTATCACTTCCGATTCCCCTGCGGACTTTGTTCACATCGGCCCCTACCCGCTCACAGATATTGGCAATTTCGTTGATAAAGGAAATTTTCGTTGCCAGCATGGAATTGGCGGCATATTTTGTCATCTCCGCGCTGGCAATATCCATGATAATAAAATTATCTGTATCCATCAGATACGGCTTATATAATTCTCTCATGGTCTCCTCTGCATCTTCACTGTCCACACCTATGACGATCCTGTCAGGCTTCATACAGTCGCTGATAGCGCTTCCCTCTTTCAGGAACTCGGGATTGGATATGACATCAAAGGTAAGATCACTTTCCCGCTTATCCAATTCCTCCTGTATCCGGCTGCGGACCTTTACCGCCGTTCCCACGGGTACTGTGGACTTGTCCACCACATACATATGGTGGGACATGTATTTTCCGATACTCTCCGCCACTCCCAGAACATATTTCAGATCCGCGCTGCCATCCTCCCCCATGGGTGTGCCTACGGCGATGAAGCAGATATTGCAGGCCTCCAAAGCCTCCTCGATCCGGGTTGTAAAATGGAGATGCCCTTGTCTATAATTGTCCTCAACCATGGCGGAAAGCCCTGGTTCATAGATGGGGATAATCCCCTGCTTCAAGTTATCAATCTTCTGCTTGTCCACGTCTACACACCATACGGTGTTGCCCATATTGGCAAAGCATGTCCCTGTTACAAGACCAACATAGCCGGTTCCGATTACTGCGATTTTCATTTGTTCTCCTCCTTTATCAGTAAAAGCAAACAATTTATAAACTATAGCCATTTATAAAAAACTAATTTGTATCACATACCTCACATACTAGCATTGTTTCCAAAAAAATATTCTTCGCTGTAATTGGTAAAAATATTTTAAACTTGTAACCTATATTAAAATCTTCAATCAATTTTTTAAGTTCAAAAAAATCATCAGCAGTATGATAAATGCTAATCAACAATGCCGGTTTATATTTAAGTATTGTTTCTTTTGCCCCCTTTATTAATTCTCTTTCTGCCCCTTCAATATGCGCTTTAATTAATCCTACTTGTAAATTATGCTGTTTTACATATTCATCAATAGTAATTGTTTTTACATTTACCTCACTTTTATATCCAAGACCATTCCTTTTAATAATTCCATGTCCCGTTTGACCTGCTTCTCGAATATAAAAGGTCACTATATCATCACTCTGAGCACTAATAGCAAGATTAACAGGAATTACATTCTTCGTCTCATTAATTTTACATATATTATCTATCTGCTTAAAATTATCATAAAACGCTTCAAATGCATATACATCTTTTTTCGTATAATTAGCCAAGACAACCGAAGAATCTCCAATATATGCTCCAGCATCAATAATATCTTTATCTTTTAATTTTCCAATATCTTCTAAGGCTCCAATACCACATTGATAATAATATACAGACACATCAAACATTGGATTTGGCAATTTATATCCATTCCACTCGAAATAACTTTCTCCTGAAATTCCTTTTACTTTTTTTATCTTTTTATAAAAGTTCTCATCCATATCAATAATTTTTTCTGTCTCCTTAGAAGAAAAAACTATCTCATCTACTCCACCAATAACTTTTGATAAACGTTCTAAAATTATATCTACTTTCTCTTGCTCACATTTATCCATATTTCTTTTCAATAAATTGGTTGCTCTTTTCAGTTTATACGGATTATCAAAGTAAACTTTCCAATACGGCTCACAGATCTTTTTTTCAAATTCTCCCAGGTAGAAACAGACTCCTTTTCCCGAATCAATCGTCCGGCATCAATCCCCCGTGCCTTCAGATAACGGTACATCGCCTCCGCTTCCGTAATATCCTCGCCTTTACCCTGTCCTCCGGATAAAATCGCCCTT
>JAAWHU010000085.1 GCA_022796015.1 Hungatella sp.
CAATATTGTCATAAATTCAACATTTTTTCTAATTTAATTGTTTATTTCTACTATTTTTCTTATTAAGAACCACGACGATTATCCTTAACCAAAAAGTACACCTTTTGGTCTGTTCCTATCATTTCTTTTTTTAAATGTTCAAGGGAGGCAATCACTCATATGAGTCACTGCCTCCCTTGATTTTCTTCTAATTCAACACCTGCAGAACAGGTGATATCCTACCGCCATAAGCCCCACAATCATAAACAAAAGCGCCAGCGTGGTAGGAATCAGGACCTTAATGGCCATACCTGCGCCGATACAAAAAAGCATCAGCCCCAATAATCGTCTCATAGAATCCCTCCCAATCTGTGTGTCCTATCCCACACTTTATCCTATGCAGACCGGCTTGTCCCTATGTCAAATGGAACCTTCTTCCTTTCTTCTCTCCTCCTGTGCCATGTCTTCAGCCACCTTCACCGCATCCGCAGAAAACTCCTGGCCTACATTCACCCTTCCTCCTGTAAACCTGTTTACCAGATCCGGCACCATGTCAAGCATCTTGTTCACCGTATTCTGGTTCTTGATGTTCACAAGCCGGGTGCTTCCGTTTTGAATCACCAGAATGGCGCTGGGGCTTAATTTGGCGCTCATGCCTCCGGCCCCTTTGTTCTTGGCATTATCTGCAAATGACCCTGCAGCCATACCGCAGGTCACGTCCATAAGGGGAAGGATAATGGCATCATCCACCTTTACTGCGTCTCCTACTACGGTCTTTGTGGCTACAAGATGATCCATCCCCTGAAACATCGCTTCAACTGCTGCTGAAAGCTGATTTCCTGCCTTATTCTCTGCCACGTTCTATACCTCCCTTTCTGCGCCAGCGTGTCACCAGCAGCCTGAAATTTTTATTTAATAATACCCGGATGGCAAAGGCCAGAAGAGTCCCGGCACGAATGCGCCCCTTAAGGCTTCCCTCTGCTTCCAGAATCTTTTCATCAAATACCGGGACAATCTCCACTGCATCCCCATACCAGGCATAGAGTATCCCCAAACCGGCCAGGACACTTCCTGTGACAGAAGGGTCCTCAAAGCCAAGCACGGCACGGCCCCTGATCTTCCTGGGGAGAATATGGCGTATGAAAGCCCTGCACTGGCGAAGGATCAGCTTTATGGTCTTCTGATTTTCCTCATTCTGTAAAAATGCAATTCCTGTTTCCTTATATGACAGCACCTGATCCCACTTTGCTTTTATGGACTTTATCCTGGAGGAAACCGAAGGGCTCCCCTTGGATTTCCGGCTCTCCCTAAAGTCCGCGTCTTCTTCCCTGTCCCGGGAATCATCCTTAGAATCCGGCCCTTCTCTCTCCTTTTCTCCCGGTTCCTCCACCAAATCAGGCTCCCAGTCCTGCTCCTGCTCAGGAATTTCTCCCCAGCCGCCGGGTTCTGTCCCTTCTTCCCAAAATTCCGCCAGCTCTTCCTCGGTCTCCTCTGCCAGCTCCTTTAAGCCGCCCTTTGCCTCCTCCGAGCTTTCTTTTAAGGAAAAAAGCCGTTTCCCCAGAAGCCTTACTGTAATATCCAGCTGATCCTCATACAGGACTTTTATGGAAACCAGGTGAAGGAGCCAGGTAACCCTGATCTCTGCCTTCACCTGATCTTTATAACAGCCTGACAGAGAATATCTCACCGGCACCAGGAGCACGGACAGGACAGCCAACAGAATCAGTCCCAGAAGGACCAGGATCGCCACTCCTATGAGTTTTAATATCACGCCTTACTTCCCCTTTCCTCCAGGAACTCATGGAGACTGAACCCGCCTGTCTTTTCATACATCTCACCTACAATGGCTCCTGCGAGACGAAGGGCATCTTCATATCCCTGGGCAATGCCGAGAATCTTCCATTCCCCTTCCTTCTTTTCGTTGAGAAGCATCATGTAGGAAGGATAAATGTCAAGGATATTATTCCCGTTGGAAGGAGGCGTAATCACGTAAACTCCCGGACGCCAGGAGCCTTTCCGTATGCTCTGAATAATGGAAAACCGGTGTTTTTTTGCTTTTTCTCCCACATACAGATGCCTGTACCACAACATCTAATCCATCAGCTCCTGCTCTAATAATTCCATAGAAGCCTGCCGCTCCCCATGGTCGCTGCAGCTTTCCAGGCTGGAAATAATATATCTCTGAACCTCCATGCCGTCCTGAAACATAACCGGCAGCTCCGACAGCACCTTGGCCATAACCCCGCGCACAACCGCCTTCTCCATGCCGCCAAACATCTCATCCAGCTCCTGGCAGAATTCACGGGCCTTTTTCTCCATCCATGCCTTGTCAGTCAGTTCAAAGGAATCCTCTTTGTCCTCCAAATCCATGAAAGAGCTTGCCGACAGCAGCTTTGCCAGCTTCTTAAGGGTCTCATCCTCCCCAGGGCTTCCGGCCATCACCAGATCCTCCACAGATTCCTGGATGCCCTCCATACGGGTTAAAATCTGATCCCCTTCATCCTCTGACAGTCCTTTATCCCTGCTTCTCACAGCCTGCAGAATGCGGGACACGCCGTTTCTGAAATACTGGTCCTCCGTCACATCGACCATGGCTTCCCTCTCTGTAAGGAACAGCACATATAGATCATTGATGAGATCCGCCATCATAGTAAGGCAATCCACCGTATGGTTTAAAGCTGCGGTGGCAGCAGAAAGGGCATTGACACACCTCCGAAAGCCATCCAAATCCATGTTCTGATAGCCCTCATCTCTTAAAACAGACAGGTAGCGGTACAGCTCCTTTTCCTCCTCCATATGATCCGGCAGCCGGACCATAGCGGATGCCTTAAGCATGCCAAGAAAATTCTCCACATCAGACTTTTTAAGGCCTGCGTACAACGATAGCTTCTCACTGACCATGGCGTAGAATTTCTGCCTGGTAAACCGTATGGGCAGCTGCCCCACGATGGAGCGTATTTTCTCATTCTGATCCGCCGGATGCTTTAATGCGGCTATGGCTTCGATCAGTGCTTCCCCAAGCTCTTCAGGCGTATAGCGGGAATCCTCCATGGGAATAAATCTTCGCTCCATACGGTTCAGCACATACTCATAGACTTGAAAACAGTCCGAGAATCCTGTGAGAGCCTGGATTCGGCCTATGACCTTTGTCCTCAGCCGATCCAAGTCCTCCATGGCATTTTTTCCCTTGAGAAATGACTCCAGGAGCTCTTCAAATTCTTCCCCCTCCCGTGTCCTCTCTGCCGGTATGTCTGCGGCATCCCACATGCTTTCATAGTAGAGATAATAATTCAGCACCAGGCGGGAGAAGGAATATCGGTATGCCGCCCATATGTATTTTCTTCTTTTCCGAATTTCCAAGGACATAGTCTTCTCCTTAACTGTAATTTTCCAAAATAGTCCGCCGCACCAGATCCAAGGCTCTCACCACCGACTGTTCTCTTATCTTCTGGCGGTTGCCTTTAAACTGGTATTTCTCCACAGTCACTTTTCCTCCAAGGCAGCATGCCATATACACCAGCCCCACAGGCTTTTCCTCGGTTCCTCCGTCAGGTCCCGCAAGGCCCGTGATTGCCACGCACAGGTCAGAGTCCGTGGCAAAGGCGCCGCCGATTGCCATCTCCTTGGCAGTCTCCTTGCTGACGGCTCCGTATTTTTTGAGTGTGTTCTTGCTCACATCCAGGTGCTTTCTCTTAGCCTTGTTGGAGTAGGTGACAAAGCCCTCCCGGAACACATCGGAAGCTCCCGGTACATTGACAATCCGGCCTGCCACCAGTCCTCCGGTACAAGATTCCGCCGTGGCCACAGTCAGTTCATATTTTTTCAGAAGACGGACAACCGCCATCTCCAGGGTTTCCTCATCCTTTGTGGAGTATACACAGATTCCCAGCCTTTTCTTGATCTCCTTCACCACCGGGCGTATCAGTTTGTCCGCCGTCTCTCTGTCGGGAGCGGAGGCCGTCACCCGCACATGAACCTCGCCGGTCTTTGCGTAGGTGGCGATGGTAGGGTTGGTCTGGCTGTCGATGAGATCCAAAAGCCGGTCCTCCACCTGGCTTTCGCCTATGCCGCAGATCTTCACCATCTTAGACACAATAAGCTCCGGCCTCATCTTTGCAAGGTAAGGCTCCACCTGGCCGTTAAAAAGAGGAATCATCTCACCCGGAGGCCCGGGAAGAAGAATGAGATGTTTTCCATACTTTTCTATAATCAGCCCCGGCGCCGTCCCGTTGTCATTGTCAAGAACCATGGCCCCCTGGGGAACCATGGCCTGCTTCCAGTTATTATCCGTAATCTTCTTAAACGTGCTGTTCTTAAAATACTCCTGTATCCGCTCCTTGGTATGGGGATCCTCTACGAGAGCCGTCTCCATAACCTTGGCACAGGTCTCCTTCGTAAGATCATCCTCCGTAGGCCCAAGGCCGCCGGTGAGAATAACAATATCCGAACGCCCCACAGCCGTATAAACGGCATCCTTAAGACGCTCTTCATTGTCCCCCACTACCACCTGATTATACATGGTCAGCCCTAACAGGGCGCACTTTTCCGCCAGAAACCTGGCATTGGTATTCACAATATTCCCAAGGAGCAGCTCTGTCCCTACAGAAATCACTTCCACCGTCATCTTCTACATACTCCCTTCTGTCAGAACCTTATGATTTTTCCAAAGATAATCCATGAGCGAAACCACAGTCAGAATCAGGGCAGTCCACAGGCACAGGGTGGTGACAATGCCGAGAGCCTGTATTCTGATGATTAAAAGAATCACTGCGATCATCTGAAATGTAGTCTTAAACTTGCCCCAGTAACTGGCGGCAATGACCACTCCGTTGTCCGAGGCTACCAGGCGGAAACCGCTGATAATAAATTCCCGGCTGATAATGATGATCACCATCCAGGCCGGAATCTGTCCCAGCTCGATTAAGCAGATGAGGGCAGAACAGACTAACAGCTTGTCTGCCAGAGGATCCATAAACTTGCCGAAGTTGGTTACCAGATTGTATTTGCGGGCAATCTTTCCATCCAAAAGGTCCGTCAGGCTGGCCACAATAAAAAGCAGGGCCGCCGCATAGCGCATAGTCTGGCTTTCTCCTCCATCCCACAGGAGCGCCGCCACAAAAAACGGGATCATAATCACTCTCAGCACCGTAAGCTTATTGGGCAGATTCATCACATATCTCTCCTATCAAATCATATTCCAGAGCCTTTGTCACCTTTACGCGCACAAAGTCTCCTGACATCAGTTCCTCATGGGTGTTCACAAAGATCAGCCCATCCACACCCGGAGCGTCCATATAGGTCCGGCCCACATAGGCATTCTCGTCAGCCACCTTCCCCTCGATGAGAACATCCAGGACACGGCCTGCCATGGCCTCGGATCTGTCAAAGGCAATCTCCTGCTGCAGCTCCATGATCTCATCCCGACGCTCTTCCTTTATGTGGTCAGGAACCTGATCCTCCATAGAGGCTGCCGGCGTATCCTCCTCCTGAGAATATGCAAACACTCCAAGCCGATCAAATTCCATCTCATCCACAAACTCCAGAAGCTCCCTGTGATCCTCCTCTGTCTCTCCTGGAAAACCGGAGATCAGAGTGGTCCGAAGGGCAATATCGGGAATCGCCTCCCGCAGCTGCCGGATCATGGACTTTAACTGTTCTTTGTCAGTCCGCCTTCCCATGCGTTTTAACACCCGGTCGCTGGCATGCTGAATGGGAATATCCAGATAATGGCATATTTTCTCTTGAGTTTTTATGGTATGGATCAGCTCTTCTGTGATCTCCTCGGGATAGCAGTACTGGAGGCGGATCCACCAAATCCCCGGTATCTGGCACAGCTTTTTAAGAAGCTGTGCCAGGGCCTTGCGGCCATAGAGATCCACGCCGTAGAGAGTGGTCTCCTGGGCCACCAGGATCAGTTCCCTGACGCCCCTTGCTGCCAGCTGCCTGGCCTCCTCCTCCAGCTGTTCCATGGGGACGCTGCGGTAATGTCCCCGCAGGCTCGGAATAATACAGTAGGTGCAGTGCTTGTCACAGCCCTCCGCAATCTTTAAAAAGGCATAGTAGCCTCCTGTAGTCACAATCCGTTTTGTCTTCGGCCTGGGCAGCCTGTCAAGGCTCTGAAACACCATCTCCCGCTCTCCTGCAAGAGCCTTCCGGATCACCGGAACAATCTGGTCAAAGGAGGCGGTTCCGAGACAGCAGTCCACCTCGGGGATCTCTTTGACGATCTCTTCCTGATATCTCTGAGCCAGGCAGCCTGCCACAATTAGAGCCCTGCAGGGCCCTGTCTTCTTCCATTCCGCCAGCTCCAGAATGGTGTTGATGCTCTCCTCCTTGGCATCGTTGATAAAACAGCAGGTATTGACCACCATAATATCCGCCTCGGACTCATCATCTGTAAATTCATAACCCTCATTTCTTAACTGGCCCAACATCATCTCCGTATCTACAAGATTCTTGTCGCAGCCGAGAGAAACACAAAGTATCTTCATTCATTCTCCTTCAGGCATTTGTGATAAAAGCCATCTCCATATGAGCGAGACGGCTTTCTGGTTCCATATTAGTCCTCTAAAGACAGCTCTCCTGCTTCCTCTGTCCTCTCTTCGTCCTCCTCAGAGCTGTCGTCGCTGAGGATCTTGATCTTGGACTCATACAATTCTTCTACGGCCACGCTTAAAGGCTTCTTTCCATAGGAATGAACCATGGCCTCCTCGCCTCCGATGAGCTGTCTTGCCCTCTTGGCTGTGGCGATGACGATGGAATACCGGCTCTGAACCACCGGCTCCTCCCCCGGCTCCACGCCGCTGTTTACCGCATTAATCAGATCTGCATATGATGGATGTAACATCTCTTCTTCCTCTCTTTCTAACTAATCAGCAGGTAATTGCGAAACTCAAAGCTTGGCTGAATATTCTCTCAGCCTTGAGCTTCACAACCACCTATAACAAATCAGATATTTTTTAGCTCCGACTTCATCTGTTCAATAAAGTCAAGGTTGCTGCTGGCCTTCTGATGCTGGGCCTGGATCAGATGATGCATGGCCTCCACGCAGGTATCTACCTTATCATTGATCAGAATATAATCATAGGAAGTCATGCCTGCCGCCTCCTCCGCGGCGCGGTGAAGCCGTTCATCAATCACCTCCATGGTCTCTGTTCCCCTCCCTATGAGACGGCGCTTCAGCTCGTCGGCGCTGGGGGGCATGACAAACACCAGGAGGGCTTCCGGAAATCGCTCCTTGATCTTTAAGGCGCCCTGAATCTCGATCTCCAGGATCACATCCTTCCCGTCGGCCATCTGCTGGAACACATACTGTCTCGGCGTTCCATAGTAATTATTGACATATCTGGCATATTCAATGAGCTGCCCATCTTCTATCATCTGTTCAAACCGGTCCCGGGTGACAAAAAAGTACTCTCTTCCCTCTTCCTCCCCCTCCCGGGGCTTTCTGGTGGTCGCAGATATGGATAAGGCATAGTTGGGGTATCTCTCCAGCATGGCCTTAATCAGCGTCCCCTTCCCTGCGCCGGAAAACCCGGATACCACTACCAAAATTCCCTGATCGCTCATGTTCTTAAGCTCCTACTCAATGTTCTGAATCTGTTCTCTGACTTTCTCTATCTCGGTTTTCAAAGCGATTGCCTTCTCCGATACCTCCAGATCATTCGCCTTGGAGAGAATGGTGTTGGCTTCCCGGTTCATCTCCTGGGCGATAAAGTCCAGCTTTCGCCCTACACTGCCTCCGGCTGTCAGATCATTTCTCATATGGTCAATGTGGCTCTTAAGCCGCACGGTCTCCTCATCCACACAGATCTTATCCGCAAAGATGGTGACCTCTGTGGCAATACGCCCCTCGTCTATGGCGGCGCCGCCTAAAAGCTCCTTCACCTTCTCCTCCAGCCTGTTCCGGTATTCGGCCGTAATCTGGGGAGAACGGCTTTCCACAAAATCCACCAGCTCTACCATGTAATTAAGCTTTTCAAGGAGATCCTGCCTTAGGTTCTCCCCCTCCAGCCGGCGGCTCTCCACGAATCCTGCCACCGCCTCTTCTATGGCGTGGGACAGAAGCTTCCAGACAGCCTCCTCATCCTCGGGAACCTGCTCCATGGTCAGCACCTCCGGCATCCTGGCAAGTACGGATACGGTCAGATCATTGTCTATGGCAAACTGTTCACTCATCTCTTTACAGTACGCTGCATACTCTGCCGCCAGACTCTTGTTGTATTTCAGACAAAGCTCCTGCTCTGTGTAGTCCTCATAGTTGATATACACGTCCACTTTGCCCCGCTGGATATGTTCCTTCAGCACGCCTCGGATGGACGCCTCAAAATAGTTGAACCTTTTGGGCATCTTGATGCTTAAGTCCAGATAGCGGTGATTCACTGCCTTCATCTCCACGGAGATCTTATACTGGTCCGTGACCTTCTCGCACCTTCCGAACCCTGTCATGCTCCTTATCATGGGTATAACAGCCTCTCTTTCGTCATAGATACACTCCATTATAAGGCAAATGGAAATACAAGTCAACTTTTCTGGAAAATCTTTCTTGGGCTTTCTTGGGCCATGAGTCTTGCCGTACAACTGCGCACTCCTTTCCCTTGCCAACAGTCCCCAAATCCGGTATAATACTACAGGCAAGGCAAACAGCCCTTCACATTTCGTAAACTGCTGTACATCATAAGGAGTAATCACATGGCATTCGATGGAATCGTTATCGCAAATTTAGTAAAAGATTTAAAGATAAAACTGGAAGGCGGCAAGATCAATAAGATCGCCCAGCCGGAGAAGGATGAGCTTTTATTTACCATAAAAAACAACCGGGAGAATCTAAGGCTTTTGATCTCCGTCAACGCCAGCCTCCCCCTTATCTATTTTACGGAAAAGAACAAGCCCAGCCCTCTTACGGCCCCCAACTTCTGTATGCTTCTTCGCAAGCATATCGGCACAGGCCGCATTGTAGAGATAACCCAGCCCGGCCTGGAAAGGATCATTGAATTTCACATAGAACATCTGGACGACCTTGGAGACCTGTGCCGGAAAAGGCTCATCGTAGAGCTTATGGGCAAACACAGCAACATCATTTTCTGCAAAGAAGACGGCACCATCTTAGACAGCATCAAGCACATCTCGGCCCAGGTAAGCTCAGTCCGGGAGGTCCTTCCGGGACGGGCATACTTTATCCCCCAAACCACAGAAAAGGCTGATCCCCTTTCCGTTACTGCCCCGGAATTTTCCCGTCTTATGAAAGAGACCCCAGCACCGGTCCATAAGGCCCTGTACTTAAAACTTACGGGCATCAGCCCGGTCATGGGGCAGGAACTCTGCCATCTGGCCTCCCTGGAGGAAGACCACTCTGCCAATGAGCTGTCCGAGGCGGAGCTGACCCATCTTCATCGAACCCTTTCCCTGATGATGGAGGATGTGACTGACGGGAATTTTTCACCCAATATCGTCTACCGCAGCGGGGAGCCGGTGGAATTTTCCGCCCTTCCTCTCACCTGCTTTGAAGGGGGCGGCTACGAAGCCCGGCCCTATGACACCATAAGCCTTCTGCTGGAGAACTATTATGCTGAGAAGAATACCATCACCAGAATCAAGCAGAAATCTGCTGACCTGCGCAGGATCGTCCAGACTGCCCTGGAGAGGAACTACAAAAAATACGACCTGCAGATGAAGCAGTTAAAAGACACAGAAAAGCGGGACAAATACAAAGTCTACGGAGAACTTTTAAACACCTACGGCTATGAACTGGCCGGAAAAGAAAAGGAATTGAAATGCTTAAACTACTACACGGGAGAAGAAATCAGGATTCCCTTAGACCCCCAGCTGACGGCCCGGGAGAATTCCCAGAAATTCTTTGACAAATACAACAAACTGAAGCGTACCTATGAGGCCCTTACGGAGCTGACCCTTGAGACAAAAAAAGAAGTGGAGCACCTGGAATCCATCAGCACCGCCCTGGATATTGCCTTGAAGGAGGACGACCTTGTCCAGATCAAGGAAGAACTGACAGAGTACGGATACATCAAGCGGCACTACACCAGCGGAAAAAAAGCCAAGATCACCAGCCGCCCCTTCCACTACCTCTCCTCCGACGGATTCCATATGTATGTAGGAAAAAACAATTATCAGAACGAGGAACTGACCTTCAAGCTTGCCACCGGCAACGACTGGTGGTTCCACGCCAAAGGAATCCCCGGTTCCCACGTCATCGTAAAAGCCGAGGGCCGGGAACTCCCCGACCGAACCTTCGAGGAAGCCGGTGCTCTGGCCGCCTACTACTCCAAAGGCCGGGGCAGCGACAAGGTGGAGATCGACTACATCCAGAAAAAACACGTTAAAAAAGCCGCAGGAGGAGCCCCCGGATTCGTAATCTACCACACGAACTACTCCCTCATAGCCGAGCCCAAAATCACTGTGGAAGAACTCCCCTAGCCCCGCTCCCTTAACCTTAATAGGTGATTGCGAAAGTCAAACTTAAAAGAATATTCTGACAATATATGTCATCCAAAGCCTGTTGCACCAAGCATTCCAATGAGCCCAGGAAAGCAGAACCCAGTCGGGGATCATCCCTCCTGTGTTCTATGGTCTCATTTTCATGGTTCAAATGTCTTTTCCTGTCATATATTGTCAGAATATTCAGCCAAGTTTCCAGTTTTGCAATTACCCATTAATCTTAATAAAGGAGCTGCTGCAAAAGCAGAAGGATACTCTCTACTTTTGCAGCAGCTCCCAAAGGATTCTTTCTGAATTTTTACTTCCTTTCCGGCACAATCTCAATCCAATACCCGTCCGGATCCTCGATAAAATAGATCCCCATTCCCGGGTTCTCGAAGCACACGACTCCCATTTCCTTATGCTTCTCGTGGAGTTCCTCATAGTTGTCCACATGGAATGCCAGATGGAATTCGCACTCGCCAAGGTCATAAGGCTCTGTCCGGTCCTTGAGCCATGTCAGTTCCAAGGAGAACCCTGTGACGCCGTCTCCCAGATACACCAGCTTAAAGGAACCATCCTCCGCCTCCTTCTCCCTCACAACCTGCAGATTCAAGGCGCTCTTATAGAATCTCAGACTTTTCTCCAGATTCAGTACATTAAAATTAAAGTGGTTAAACGTAATCATAGCTGATATCAGTTCTCCTTTTTCCTCAGTTCTGTCATGCCTCCCATATAAGGCCGGAGCACTTCGGGAATCCGCACGCTTCCATCAGCCTGCAGGTTATTCTCCAAAAATGCAATAAGCATACGGGGCGGAGCTACCACAGTATTGTTCAGGGTGTGGGCAAAATACTTGCCCTCTGCTCCATCCACCCGGATCTTTAGCCTTCGTGCCTGGGCATCGCCTAAGTTGGAGCAGGAGCCCACCTCAAAATATTTCTTCTGGCGGGGAGACCATGCCTCCACATCGCAGGACTTCACCTTTAAGTCTGCCAGGTCGCCGGAGCAGCACTCTAAGGTGCGCACGGGGATATCCAGGGAACGGAACAGGTCTACGGTGTTCTTCCAAAGCTTCTCGTACCACATAGGGGATTCCTCCGGTTTGCACACCACGATCATCTCCTGCTTCTCAAACTGGTGAATCCGATAAACGCCCCTCTCCTCGATTCCATGGGCTCCCTTCTCCTTGCGGAAACAGGGAGAATAGCTGGTGAGCGTCTTGGGAAGCTGATCTTGTGGAGTGATGGTGTCAATGAACTTGCCGATCATGGAGTGCTCGCTGGTTCCGATGAGATACAGATCCTCTCCCTCAATCTTATACATCATAGCATCCATCTCTGCAAAGGACATAACCCCTGTCACCACATTGCTGCGGATCATAAAGGGAGGCACACAGTAGGTAAAGCCTCTGGCAATCATAAAATCCCTGGCATAAGAGATCACTGCGGAATGAAGCCTTGCAATATCTCCCATGAGATAGTAGAATCCGTTGCCTGCCACCTTCCCCGCCGCATCCAGATCGATTCCGTCAAAGGACTTCATAATGTCCGTATGATAGGGAATCTCAAAATCCGGCACTGCCGGCTCCCCGAACTTCTCCAGCTCCACGTTCTCGCTGTCGTCTTTTCCTATGGGGACACTGGGGTCAATCATGTTGGGGATGGTCATCATGATCTTTAAGATCCGCTCCTCCAGCTCCGCCTCCTGAGCCTCCAGCTCTCCAAGACGGGCGGCGTTGGCAGTCACCTGGGCCTTTACGGCTTCGGCCTCATCCTTCTTCCCCTGTCCCATAAGCTGGCCGATCTGCTTGGACAGCTTGTTCCTGGACGCCCGAAGGTTGTCCGCCTCCGCCTTGGCGGCCCGGCTTTTGGCGTCCAGCTCAATGACTTCATCTACCAAAGGAATCTTGGCCTCCTGAAATTTGTTCCGGATATTCTGCTTTACTGCTTCCGGGTTCTCTCTGACAAATCTGATGTCTAACATGGTTTCCTCCTGTCACTTTCCTTTTAATCCAGGTCATTGCAAAACTCAAACCCCGGCCGAATCTTCTTCCGCTTTTATCTTCGCAACCACCTATGCTCTTAATTCCATTTTGTGTGATTATACCTCATATCATGAGGAAAGGAAACCCCTTTTATGAATTTATTCGGCCGATTTATTCAGCCGATATGAAAAAACAACCCCGCCTTTTTCAGCACCGGCCTCACCGCCATGTACACCACCACCACGACTATGGTTCCCGCCACTGCATTGATAAACGTAACCCCTGCGGCCCAGGTAGACATAATTTTGGCGGCTGAGGATTCTACGCCCAGAATATAATTTTTATAGAAAAATCCCACTATGGGATCCATAATCACGTTAAAGCCAAGGCCTGCTATGGAGGCAATAAGCGTCCATTGAAACACATACCGGCTGTCGTGATTGTCTGTAATATGGGCTATCCTGTGAGCCACAAAGCCGGCAATAAGGCCGATACACAGCTTCAGAACAAAGGTCTTGGGCGCGCTGGTCACATAAGCCGGGTCTATGAGATCCGCGATGGTCATTCCCAGAGACCCTGCCAGGCCTCCGTAGAAGCCGCCCAGCAGAAGGGCTGCCAGGACACAGAAGGCGTTGCCGATGTGGAGAGCCACCATATCTCCGCCAAAGGTGGGGATGGGAATCTTCAGGTAAGTAAAAGCAACATAGCACAGAGCCGCCATAAGCCCTGTAATCACAATCTTATAAACCTTTTCATTGTTATTGTTCATGATATTCACTCCCTCAACTATTCTGTCCCATGTGTGCACCATTGGATTTCCTAGATCATAGCACAGAAGTGGAGTGATAAAAATAGCCAGTTTTTATATTTTCAACCAGTCCAGTTTAGTCTTTAGATTCCACACAGATAAGGATTCCCTGCTCCAAAGTAATCTCTGCCTCCTCCTCTGCGATCTCATTGCTGACACAGAGCCCCGCTTCAGCCCCCATGGAAATGGTTTTATGATTCAGAGGGTATTTAAACCCGGTAAGGGTAATGCCGGTCACCTGCTCCGTCATGGGAATAAAAGACACATATTGGCCGTAAACCTCCTTTTTTTGAAAGACCCTTTTCCCGCGGATGAGATACACCTTGTTATGTCTGTCATAAAGAAAGGCCTCCACCTTACTGTCCATGCAGTACTTCAGGAGGTGAAGATTAGACAGCTCATGATCCAGCCGCCCGCCTGTGGCACCCAGAATAAAGAGCCGCCTGCAGCCCAGCTTTATGGCCGTGTTGACAGCCAGCTCCGTGTCCGTCTCATCCTTCTCCGGCCTGTGCACGTCCCAGAGAATCCCCGGCTTCTTCCGGTACTCCTCCAAAATCTCCCTGTCCACCGTATCAAAATCCCCAACCACTGCATGGGGACACAGGCCGAGAGCCTTGGTCCTCTCCAGGCCTCCATCCACAGATATTACGCAGTCTGTCTTATTCTTTTGTAAAAACCAACCGGCAAAGGCCATGTCAAGGCTTCCGCCGGTTATAATCAGTCCTGTCTTCATCTTGTCTCCATGTGGCGGAAAATTTCCAGAAACTTTCTGGTATTGTCCCCTGCAGCTCCCCGAAACACTGCAGAACCTGCTACGATTATGTTGGCTCCGGCACGGAGAACATCGCCTGCATTGTCTAAGGTTATCCCTCCGTCCACCTGGATATCCGTATTTAGTCCCAGCAGGCCAATTCTCTCCCGAAGAGCCCTGACTTTATCTAAGGTGTACGGGATAAAACTCTGGCCTCCGAATCCCGGATTCACCGACATGATCAGAACCATGTCCACTAAAGGAAGCACCAGCTCTATGGCGGATATGGGAGTGGCCGGGTTCAAGGCTACCCCCACTCTGGCCCCTGTCTCTCGAATCCTTCTGATGGAAGAATCCAGATGCCTGCAGGCCTCCGCGTGAATACAGATCAGATCAGCCCCGGCTTCTCTCACGGCTTCTGCATACCGTCCGGGCTCTTCCACCATCATATGAACATCAAAGGTCATCCGGCTGCAGTTCCGTAAGGATGCTATCACCGGCATCCCAAAAGAGATGCTGGGCACAAAAGCCCCATCCATCACATCCAGGTGAAGCCAGGAAGCCCCGGCCTCCTCCACAGCCTTTATGTCTCTTTCCAGGTTCTTAAAATCTGCTCCCAAAAGGGAAGGCGCCAGTACATACATGATTAATATCTCCTTTTATCTTTCAGCTCCTGATAAAACAACCGATAGTTCTCGTAGCGGCTTTCACTGATGCTGCCTGCTTTCACCGCCTCCTTTACTCCGCAGACCCGCTCCCCCATATGATCGCAGCCTAAAAATCTGCATGCCTCCTCACAGGGGCCGAACTCGGGAAAATATTCTTTCAGCTCCCCCGGCTCCATCTCATCTACAAACACGGAGCTGAACCCCGGCGTATCCATGAGATACGTGCCTTTTGCAAGGCAGAACAGCTCCGAATGCCTGGTAGTATGCTTTCCCCGTTTTATCTTTT
>JAAWHU010000086.1 GCA_022796015.1 Hungatella sp.
AAAAAAAATAAAAATGGGGTGGTGGGTTTGGGCCAAACGCCAAACCCCCACCTCTCTGCATGTTATCTCACAGGCCTTTTGAAACCAGCGGGCTGCGGGATTCTTTTTCACTTTAAGATGTATGCAGTAAGCGGACAGATGCCCATGGCAGATTGACGAGTCCCTTAAGACGGAAAGGAATTTGTTTATGATAAAGATGATTTTAAAACGATTCCTGCAGACCATACCAACTTTGTTTATTGTCGTAACCATTACATTCTGCCTGACAAGAATGCTTCCTGGTGATCCGGCAGTAGCGATTCTTGGTATTGAAGCCAAGCAGGAAGATATTGAGGCAATGAGAGCCAAGATGAATCTGGACAAAAGTTTACCGGAGCAGTACCAGCTGTATATCTCCGGATTGGTGAAAGGCGACTTCGGTTACTCCTACAGTTACCGGCAGGACGTATTCGGCCTGATCGCATCGAGGATTCCCAACACTCTTTCTCTGACCCTGGTAGCCCTGATTTTTGCCTTTCTCATCGGTACCACCGTAGGGATTGTGGCGGCTATCAAACAAAATACTTTGTTTGACTATGTGTTTATGCTCCTGGCACTGGTGGGCGTGTCCATGCCCATCTTCTGGATGGCCCTCATGCTGGTGCTTCAGTTTTCTGTTAAGATGCATCTTCTGCCGGTTATGGGCATGGGGGACTGGAGCAAGGGTTTCGGGGATGTGGTAAGCCATATGATTCTTCCCGGATTCTGTCTGGCTACCATCCCTATGGCTACCTTTGCAAGGACCACCCGCTCCAGCATGATTGAGACCTTAAGCAGTGATTATATCCGGTGCCTGCGGGCAAGGGGAATCAGGGAGTGGAAGGTTATTATGATTCACGGCCTGAAAAATGCACTTCCGCCTTTGGTAACGGTTCTGGGCCTTCAGATTGCCAGCACCTTTACAGGAGCCATTATTACGGAGGGAATCTTCTCCTGGCCGGGTATGGGGACCATGATTAACACGGCCATCAACAACCGGGACTACTCCCTGATACAGGGAACCGTGCTGTTCTCTGCCATTATGTTCGTATTCTGCAATATGCTGGTGGATATTGCATATCTGCTGCTGAATCCAAAGGTGAAGGAGGTGTGATGACTATGGGAGACAATAAGACTCAGGACGTTCTGGGCAGAGAGGCCAACATGGCCATGCTCCGAAAAGAGAGAAAAGCCAACAATGCCTGGAATAAGCTGAAGCGAAACCGCACGGCCATGATCGGCTTCTTCATTGTGGCCTTTATGATTCTCATGGCTCTTCTGGCTCCGGTGATCTCACCTTACAGCCCCAATGCCATAAACCCGGGTATCCCTTTTAAAGGGATCGGTTTTGCCGGACACCCCTTAGGCACCGATGATCTGGGCCGCGATATTCTTTCCCGCATTATCTACGGAGCAAGGGTGTCCTTGATCGTTGCCGTAGGCGCAACGGTGGTGGGGGCAGGAATCGGCGTCCTTATCGGCCTGGCAGCGGGATATTTCGGAGGCTGGGTGGATTCGGTCCTTATGCGTATTATGGATGGTATGTTCTCCTTCCCCTTTATTCTCCTGGCCATGATTCTCATTACGGTTCTTGGCAACGGGGTTACCAATGTTATCTTTGCCATCGGTATTGCAAGCGTGCCCGGATTCGCCCGGGTTACCAGAGGTCAGGTTATTATTGTGAAGGAAGAGGAATACTGCAATGCCTGCCGTGTGGTAGGTGTTTCGGATACGCGGCTTTTGTTTCTGCATATTTTGCCTAACTGTGTTTCCCAGATTATCGTATATGCCACCCTCCGTGTGGCATCCGCCATTATCTCAGAGGCTTCTTTAAGCTTCTTGGGACTTGGTATTGCCCTTCCTACCGCCTCCTGGGGAAGTATTCTCCGTGTGGGCAGGGACTGTCTTACTACAGCCCCCCATGTGGCAGGTGTTGCCGGTGTATTTATTTTGGTTACGGTGATCGGGTTTAACCTGTTAGGAGATGGTATCCGTGATGTCATGGATCCGAAGATGAAACAGTAGGAGGAGGCGTTATGGATATGAATGAGAAAGATATCATCTTAAGAGTTGAAGGATTGAAAGTATATTTTTATACGGCCAGCGGTGTCAACAAGGCGGTGGACGGTGTGAGCTTTACCCTGAAGAAAGGATCTACCATGGGAATCGTGGGAGAGTCCGGTTCGGGAAAGAGTGTTACCAGCTCATCGGTCATGCGGCTGATGCAGGCAAAGTCCCAGAAGATCGTAGATGGCAGCATTACCTTTGAAGATATCGACCTTTTGAAGCTGTCCCAGCGGGAACTTCTCAAGTTCCGGGGTGATGAGTGCTGCATGATCTTCCAGAATCCCATGACTTCCCTGGATCCCGTGTTTAAGATCGGATATCAGATGGTAGAGATGATCCAGGAGCATCAAAATATCAGCAAAAAAGAGGCTTGGAACAGGGCAGTGGAGGCTCTGAAGCTGGTGGGCATTCCCGAAGCGGAAAAGCGTATGGAGGCCTATCCTCACGAGCTTTCCGGCGGTATGTGCCAGAGAGTGATTATTGCCATGGCTGTCTGCGGCGACCCTAAGTTGATTATTGCCGACGAGCCCACTACGGCCCTTGACGTGACGGTTCAGGCGCAGGTTCTGGAGCTGCTGAGAGGCCTTCAGAAAAAGCTGGACACAGCCATTCTCCTGATCACCCACAATTTAGGGGTGGTGTGGGATATGTGCGATACGGTTATGGTTATGTACGCCGGCAACACCGTAGAGTATGCAGATACCAAGACATTATATAAGGAACCTATGCATCCCTATACATGGGGCCTTTTAGACTCTATGCCCAAACTCAGCAGTACCTCCAAGGAGGAGCTGACCACCATTCCCGGCACGCCGCCGGATCTGCGGCTTACGGGACGCTGCTGTAACTTCTACAACCGCTGTCCTTATGTGACCGACAAGTGCCGGGAGAGTGTTCCTCCTCTTGTGGAGGTGGAGCCAGGGCATTTTGTGGCCTGTCACAGACAGAACGGCGCAGAACACTTGGTGAGAGGGGAGGTGAACCGCCATGGAGAATAAAAAAGTGATTATGAAGGTGGAGAATCTTCACAAGGATTTCGTCATTCACAGCAAGAAGCTGACAGAGCCGAAAAAGCTGCTCCATGCCTTAAGCGATGTCTCCTTTGAGATCTACGAGGGGGAGACCTTAGGGATTATCGGAGAGTCCGGCTGCGGCAAATCTACTTTGGGAAGATGCCTTGTACAGCTTCACAAGCCTACCAGCGGAACCATCACCTATAAGGGCAAGGATATCTGGAGCCTTACAGGGGAAGAGCATAAAAAAGCCAGAAGGAATATCCAGATGATCTTCCAGGATCCTTATTCTTCCCTGGATCCCAAGAAGACGGCTTCCTATTCCGTGGAGGAAGCTATGAAGGTTCACGGGCTGGGGGAGAACAGCAGAGAGCGCCATCAGAGAGCCTTGGAGGCTCTTCAGGAGGTGGGTCTTGACGTTCAGCATATGGAACGGTATCCCCATGAGTTTTCAGGGGGCCAGAGGCAGCGTGTGAATATTGCCAGGGCTCTGTCCATCTCGCCGAAGCTAATCGTCTGCGACGAGCCGGTATCGGCCTTGGATGTGTCTATCCAGGCACAGGTAATCAACCTGTTTAAAAAGATTCAGCAGGAGCGAAAGCTGACCTATGTGTTTATTTCCCATGACCTTGGGATTGTAAAATATATCAGCGACCGTATTATCATTATGTACTTAGGAAGAATTGTGGAGACCTATACTTCGGAAGGCCTTTATGACAATCCCATGCACCCCTACACTCAGGCTCTGCTTTCCGCCATTCCGCCGGAGAGTCCTTTTGAAAAGAAGGAGAGAGTGCCTTTGGAAGGAGATATCCCAAGCCCTATTGGCCAGCAGATCGGATGTCCTTTGGCGGGCCGCTGTCCTAAGTGTATGGATAGATGCAGAAAGGAGACTCCCCAGTTAAAAGACCTGGGAGATCACCATCTGGTTGCTTGCTTTTTATATGAATCGTGATATAATGAAAGCATAGAAACTGTGCTCATACACACTCGGCTCAGCAAGCCTGGCAGCAGGTGATATAGTAAACTAACAATTAAAGCGCGCTGATGCGGATGCCATAGGGATATGGCAGTGCCAAGCGCGCTTTCTATATAACCATTGTGTGTTTCTTTTTCAGCCGACAGGCAAGGAGGTAAATTGTGACAAAATCAGAACAGTTAGTGGAGATGACAGCCAGGCATCAGAAGCTGATCTATGAGACGGCAGATTATATCTGGAAGCATCCCGAGACCGGCTTTCGTGAGTGGAACACTTCCGCTTACCTGGCCGAGAAGTTTGAACAACTGGGCTATACGCTGGTAAAAGCAGGAAATATTCCTGGATTTTACGCAGATTTGGACACAGGCCGGCCGGGCCCCAAAGTGGCGGTCTTAGGAGAATTGGATTCCCTGATCGTAAAGAATCATCCCGATGCAGTATCAGATACCTGTGCCGTTCATGCCTGTGGGCACAACGCACAGTGCGCAGTCCTTATGGGCGTGGCGGCAGCGCTGAAGGAGCCCGGGGCTTTAGATGGAATGTGCGGCTCCATCCGCTTCATTGCAGTGCCTGCAGAGGAACTGATTGAGCTGGGATACCGGGAAGAGCTGAGAAAGCAGGGAATTATCAAATATTTTGGAGGCAAAGTGGAATTTATCTCCAGAGGGTATTTTGATGATGTGGATATTGCCATGATGATTCATTCCGGCAAGCTGGAGAAAGGAAAGTCTCTGTGCGTCAACAAGGGAAGCAACGGCTGTATCACAAAGAACATTACCTTTAAGGGGGTTTCTTCCCATGCAGGAGGTTCCCCGGAGAACGGCAGGAATGCTCTGTATGCGGCAACCTGCGGTATGAACGCAGTCAATGCTATCCGAGAGACCTTTGTGGATGACCAGCATATTCGTTTTCATCCGATTATCACCCAGGCAGGGCTGGCGGTTAATGCCATTCCCGAGGTGGCAAAGGTGGAAAGCTATGTGAGGGCGGCATCCTTTGATACCATGTATCAGTATAACAAGAAGGTGAATCTGGCTTTGGCGGCATCGGCCGCAGCAATCGGATGCAATGTGGAGCTAGACGACCGCCCAGGATATTTCCCCCTGAACAATGATCCTAATCTTGCCCAGATCGTGGCAGATGCCATGAGAGCCGTGGCAGGACCGGATTGTGTGGATATGGATGGCGCCTGGAGTACAGGAAGTACGGATATGGGAGATGTGTCTGCCATTATGCCCGCGGTTCACCCTCATTCCAGCGGCGCGGTAGGCACGGGACATGGGATGGATTATTACATTGCAGACAAAAAGCTGGCATGTATCCAGCCGGCTCAGTGTCTGGCAGTGGCGGCAGATATGCTTTTGAGAGAGGATGCCAAGATGGCGAAAAAGGTGATTGAGGAGTCCAACCCTTATTTCCGTTCTAAGGAAGAGTATTTGGCGGCCATTGACAAGCTGAATATGAAGAAAGAGGCAGTGAGCTACAACGACGATGGCACAGTGACATTAGATTATTGCAAATAATGAGAACCGGAGGAAAGAGAAAATGTTATGCATTAAAAACGGCAGAATTCATGACATGGTGAGTCCCCAGGCCTATGAAGGAGACATTCTTGTGGATGGGGGAAAGATCGTAAAGATCGGACAGGGACTGGTGATCCCGGAAGGGACGGAGATTTATGATGCGTCCGGCAAGGAGGTGTATCCGGGCTTTATTGATGCCCACAGCCATCTGGGGCTGGACGGTTACGGAATCGGCTTTGAGGGACAGGATTACAACGAGATGAACGATATCTGCGCAGCTCACCTGAGAGGGATAGACAGCTTTAATCCCCTGGATCCTACCGTACATTCTGCGGCTATGGGCGGCGTCACCTGTGTGGGAACAGGTCCGGGAAGCGCCAATGTTCTGGGAGGAACCTTCTTTGCGGTAAAGACGACCGGCAAGAGAGTGGACGACATGATTGTTAAGAATCCCGTTGCCATGAAGTGCGCTTTTGGCGAGAATCCCAAGCGCTGTTATAAGGAGAAGAACAATTTTGCCCGCATGTCAACGGCTGCCAAACTGAGGGAGATGCTTTTTAAGGCTCAGGATTACAGGGATAGGATGGAAGCAGCCGGGGATGATCCCTTGAAGAAACCGGCTTTTGATATGAAGATGGAAGCCCTGATTCCCGTATTAAACGGCGAGATTCCTTTAAAAGCCCATGCACATCAGGCCAACGATATTCTCACGGCTATCCGCATTGCCAAGGAATTCGGAGTAAAGATAACTTTAGAGCACTGTACCGAGGGACATCTGATTGTGGAGGAACTGGTGAAGGAGAATCTGCCCTGTGCAGTAGGGCCCAGCCTGGGGCATGCAACCAAATTTGAACTCCAGAATAAGTCCTGGACCACTCCCGGGATTCTGGCTGCCGCCGGATGCCAGGTATCTATTATCACCGATGCCCCTGTGATTCCCCAGCAGTATTTAACCCTCTGCGCCGCTATGGCAGTAAAGGCAGGCATGGATTCCTATGAAGCCATGAAGGCCATCACCATCAATCCTGCAAAACATCTGGGAATTGCAGACCGGGTAGGCTCTCTGGAGGCCGGGAAAGATGCGGACATTGTGGTGTTTAACGGCAGTCCTTTGGAGGTTGCTTCCACCCTGGAGCTGGTACTCATTGATGGCAGCAAAATAAATTAATCGAAAGGGGAGGGCCATGAAGAACTTTGTAATTACCATAGCAAGAGGATTTGGTTCCGGAGGGCGCCAAATTGCCGCCAAACTGGCGGATGAACTGCATATTCACAGCTACAACAACCGGATTCTGACACTTGCAGCCCAGTACAGCGGCTATGATGAGCACTATTTCCGGGAGGCTGACGAGAAGCTTAACGGCAGCCTGATTACTAAGCAGCTGCTGGAGCTTCCCAAAATGTTCCACACAAAGGGCCAGCTGTCCAAGTTTGTGTCTGATGACCGGCTTTTTGAGTTTCAGAAGCAGATTATTGAGAAGCTGGCGGAATCCGAGTCATGCGTAATTGTAGGCAAATGCGCCGACTTCATCTTAAAAGATTTTGACAATGTATTCAGCGTGTATGTGGAGGCCCCGCGGGCTTACTGCCTCCAGAGAGTTATGGACAGGATGTACGATATCACTCTGGAGGAAGCGGATGAGCTGATTACCAAGACCGACAAGTACCGGGCGGACTATTACAAATACTATACTCACGGCAACTACTGGACTAACCCCATTAACTATGATATTACCATCAACAATGCAAGGCTGGGGGACGAAAAGAGCGTGCAGCTGATTCTTCAGGGTATGAGGATCAAGTTTGGCGATGAGTGGTATCATGAGTATATGGAGAGTTTAAGGGCATAAAAGGTACATAGGCGGCGTTTCCGCCGGGAAAGAGGTTCCCGGAGGACGCCGCTCTTTGGTTGTCCATAAGAGAGGAGAACAAAGATTATGGGTGAGAAGCTGACGAAGAGCGACGTGGAGAAGATCCAGAAGGAGATTGAATACAGGAAGCTGGTGGTCCGCAGGGATGCCATTGAAGCAGTGAAGGAGGCCAGGGCACAGGGGGATCTCAGCGAGAACTTTGAGTACTATGCGGCCAAGAAGGACAAGAACCAGAATGAGAGCAGGATCCGCTATCTGGAGAGAATGCTGAAAAACGCCCAGATCGTATCAGACCAGTCCAAAGACGACGAGGTGGGGATCAACAACATAGTGGAGCTGTATATGGAGGATGATGATGAGACCGAGACCTACCGTCTGGTAACCTCCATCCGAGGCAGCTCTCTAAATGGCCTCATCAGCATTGACTCACCCCTGGGAAAAGCCATTCTCCGGCACAAAGCAGGAGACCGCGTATATGTCAAAGTAAACGAAACCATTGGTTACTATGTAACCATCAAGTCCATAACCAACACCCAAGACGACACCGATGACAAAATCCGAAGCTTTTGACGTGCTTTCTCTTTTTCAAGAGCCGGCGCGAAGACTGGCTTATGGGGTTCTCACATCTCTCCAAAGGTATGGCCCAGCCTTTCATCTAAAGGCTCTCTGCCCTCCGCATACTCTTTAAAGTTCACAATCAGCTCCACCCCATCCTGGATGGCCCTTTTATAGCGCTGTTTAAGCTCCCGTGTAATGGGGGCGCACTGAGGGTTTGGGCGTTCTTTGATAATCATGTCCTGGACTGTGGCAGGGATGTGGCCGCCCTTCATGAGATTGCGGAGGAGAGAACGAAGTCTCTGACCCGAGGGGGCCAGGAGATTGCAGCAGATCTTCATGTACCGGATAGAAGAAAGAATCTGCTGGGGGGTAATACGGGGGAAAAACCTGGCAATAATATTTCCGTAAAAGATGCGGGCCCTTAAGTGGCTGGTAGGACGGCAGGTCATGGGGTTTAGGCCGTCCAGCATCATCAGATCCCGGTCCAGTTCCGCCTCGATCTCGCTGTGGGAGATTCCGGTTTCACGGACCATTTGCTCTACATAGGGGTGACAGTTGCTGTCCAGGGCAAAATGGCAGAGAAAGCCGAAAAGGTAAGCGTATTTGGCTGCAGCAAGAAACGGAGTTTCGCCTTTTCGGGATAAAAGCTTTTTGGACTGCATTACACGGGCAGCCCTAAGGAAAAAGTCCCTTGCCGGTTTGGCATGCATGTCGAACCCAGTCTGGCTCACAGGATTTTTCTGGAATATTCGATAGTAGAATAAAAGATCAGGCCCATGAAGGCCAATGTTATAAAGCCCTCCGTGGGAATGTATCATATTCTGAAATTCTTCCGGAAGATGGCGGTAGACATCTCTTCCGAAACGATAGTGAGCATATGTGGTAGGCATATCAGATCCACCCCCCGTCGAGGCCTATGACCTGTCCGGTCAGGTAGGCATTCTTATACCCCAGATGGTATACTAAGTCCGCTACCTCCTCGGCATTGCCCAGTCTTCCCGTAGGGATCTCTTCCACCAGACGGATCAAGTCCTCCTCCTCCAAAAACTGGTTCATCTCCGTGTCAATGGCGCCGCAGGCTACGGCATTGACCTGGATGTTGCTGGGAGCCAGCTCCTTTGCCAAGGCCTTGGTGAACGCGTTGATGCCGCCTTTTGTGGCTGAATAGGCCACTTCACAGGAAGCCCCTACATTCCCCCAAACAGAGGAGATATTAATGATTTTCCCGTATTTTTGCTCTATCATGCCGGGAATGGCCAGCTTGCTCAGATTGAATACAGAGGTTAAATTGGTGCGGATTATCCGGTCCCAATCTTCGCTTTTCATATCCTGGAGAAGGCCGATGTAGGAGATTCCCGCATTGTTTACTAAAACATCTAAAGTGCCGAATTGCTTTTTGATTTGTTTAAACAGTATTTCACACTGGGACATGTCCCCCATGTCTCCTAAGAAGGCCAGGCAGGGAACCTGATAAGATTCGATCTCCTTTTTGGTCTGCATCAGGCGTTCTTCTCTCACGGCACAGTTGATCACAAGATTATAGTTTTTCTTTGCAAATTTTATAGCGACAGCCTTCCCGATTCCCCGGGAAGCGCCGGTTACCAGAACTGTTTTTCTGGCCATAGGCTCACCTCTTTCTCTGTCTCATTTTATACCATAAGCTCCCTTGGTAGGGATACACACAGTTAGGCCGATGTTTTGGTTCTGCTTCCCACGACACCGAACCGGGGCTTATGTCAAGAACCATTATACCATGCTTTGGGTGGGGAGGGAAGAGGACAAGCAATATTGGCCTTGAAACAGGGAGGGGTTGAGAGTATACTTAAAAGCATTGGAATATAATAGAATTACCATAAAAAACAGAATAAGGAGAGTGTTATGGAAAAGATATATGACTTAATCATCATTGGCTCCGGCCCTGCCGGATTGTCGGCGGCTATTTATGCCCAGAGAGCAAGGCTGGATACTCTCGTAATAGAAAAGAATATGGTAAGCGGAGGCCAGGTACTTACAACTTATGAGGTGGATAATTACCCTGGCTTTCCCGGTATTGATGGATTCCAGCTGGGAACCAAGTTCCGGGAACATGCAGATAAGCTGGGAGCACAGTTTGTCACAGACGAAGTAGAAAGAGTGGAGATTATCCAGGGTGAGCTGTTAAAGGCGGCGCAGCTTGGGGAAGACGACACGGAAAAAACCATTAAAGAAGTAGTGTGCCAAGGGGGAAGCTACAAGTCCAAAGCCCTTCTAATTGCCACAGGCGCCCATCATCAGAAGCTGGGAGTGCCGGGGGAGGAAAAATTGGCAGGCATGGGAGTATCTTACTGCGCTACCTGCGATGGGGCGTTTTTTAAAAACAAGGAGGTAGCCGTGGTAGGCGGCGGCGATGTGGCTTTGGAAGATGCCATCTTTTTGTCACGGTTGTGCTCCAAGGTGTACCTGATTCACAGAAGAGACGAATTCCGCGGGGCAAAGAGTTTGCAGGAGACCGTGTTTAAGCAGAACAATATCCAGATTCTGTGGGATACGGTGGTGGAAGAGATTAAAGGGGATATGAAGGTAGAAGGATTAAGAATAAAGAATAAGAAGACCTACAAACAGTCCGATCTAAAGGTCCAGGGAGTGTTCATCGCCGTAGGCATCAGCCCGGACAGCCAAGCCTTTGAGGGGCTTGTGGATATGGAACGGGGATACATTAAGGCCGGAGAAGACACCCGGACTTCGGTTCCCGGGATCTTTGCCGCCGGAGATGTTCGGACCAAACCTCTGCGCCAGATCGTGACAGCTGCGGCAGATGGGGCCAACGGAGTCACGTCGGTGGAGCGGTATCTGGCATAACCGACGGCCTGGCGGAAAAGAATCTGTCTGTGAACGGTAATAGAATCTAACCGAATAAGGCCCCTGGCCAGGGATATGATTTTCCTGACCAGAGGCCTTATTCTGATTTCTCTATGCTTCCGGTTCAATCAGACCATAGGAGTTTCCTTTTCTCTTATAAACCACACTGATCTGGTCGGTCTCGGCGTTAAGGAACATATAGAAATTATGTCCCAGAAGTTCCATCTCAAGGCAGGCATCTTCCGGATACATAGGCTTCATGTCAAAATGTTTGGTTTTTGCGATCTTGATCTCTTCTTCGGCCAGATCGTCCTCTTCCTCTATAAATAAGGAGGAGAACGCCTGGGCGGACTGCTTTTTGTCAATGAGTTTTTTTCTGTATTTTTTAATCTGACGCTCGATGATCTCTTCTACCAGATCAATGGATACATACATATCGGTGCTGGATTCCTCGGCACGGATCATGCTTCCTTTCACCGGGATTGTAACTTCAATCTTCTGCAGCTCCTTCTGTACGCTTAAGGTTACGATGACCTCCGTGTCAGGAGAAAAATACTTTTCAAGTTTGCCCAGCTTGTCCTGAACCGCATCTCTCAGACCGGCGGTAACCTCTATATTCCTTCCAGTAATCGTATAACGCATATGATCAACTCCTTCTTTTGAGATGGTTTCAGTATACCATAGATAGTCAAAATATTCAATGGAATTAAGAAGAATATTGTGACAATTAGTTGGAATTATTTCTAAAATTCATCGACTTAAGTCAGAAAAAAAGGTGTCGAAAAAAGGAAGTTTATGAGTTGTGAACAAAAAAAGAAGGTACAGAACTGGACATGGATGGAAGAGAAACCATAGAAAAAATAATGTGGATAATGTGGATAACTTTGTGCATAACTGATTTTTTCTGGAAATCAAAGAAATTTTCATGTGGATAACTTTGGAGGAACCATGTGGATTGACAGCTGTGGATAATGTGGACAAGGGCAAAAACGAACATAATTTTTGTGCAAATTGTTTATATTATCAGGGATGGCAGGATTATGTAATCCGGAAAAATGAATTTTTTGTTAATAACCAGGGAATTAGTTGAATAAAACAAAGGTTGGTGATACAATGTAAACGTTATGCCGCGTAGTGTGTCCTGAGTTTTGGCCCTGCGCATTCTGCACATGTATGGAAAAATAACCGAGTTAATATAGGAGAGTGACTCATGAATCTCATTGAAAAGATGTTCGGAACTCACAGTGAGCGCGAATTAAAGATGATATATCCTATTGTCGATAAGATTGAGGCTTTGCGTCCCGAGATGATGGAATTATCTGATGAGCAGCTGAGAGACCGTACCAGGATTTTCAAGGAAAGACTGGCGGGCGGGGAGACCTTGGACGATATTCTTCCCGAGGCATTTGCTGCCGTAAGGGAGGCGGCCAGAAGAACTCTGAAGATGGAGCACTACCGGGTTCAGCTCATCGGCGGCATTGTCCTCCATCAGGGGCGTATTGCGGAGATGAAGACCGGTGAAGGAAAGACCTTGGTATCTACGGCGCCGGCTTACCTCAATGCCTTGGCGGGAAAGGGCGTTCATATTGTAACGGTCAATGATTATCTGGCAAAGCGTGATGCCGAGTGGATGGGACAGGTTCACGAATTTTTAGGATTAACCGTGGGCGTGGTGTTAAACTCCATGTCTTCTGAGGAGAGAAAAAAAGCGTACAGCTGTGACATCACTTACGTGACCAACAATGAGCTGGGCTTTGATTATCTCCGCGATAATATGGCTATTTATAAAGAGCAGATGGTTCTTCGGGAACTGGATTTTGCCATTATTGATGAGGTTGACTCTGTTCTCATCGACGAAGCCAGGACCCCTCTGATCATTTCAGGCCAAAGCGGCAAATCTACCAAGCTGTATGAGGTCTGCGACATTCTGGCCCGTCAGCTGGAGAAGGGCGAGGCCTCCGGTGAATTTACCAAGATGAATGCCATTATGGGCGAGGATATTACGGAGACCGGAGATTTTGTAGTCAATGAGAAGGATAAAGTGGTGAACTTAACGGAAGCCGGCGTAAAGAAGGTGGAGCAGTTTTTCCACATCGAGAATCTGGCGGATCCGGAGAATTTGGAGATCCAGCACAACATTATCCTGGCCCTGCGCGCCAACAACCTGATGTTCAGGGACAAAGACTATGTGGTAAAGGACGATGAAGTTCTCATTGTCGATGAATTTACAGGGCGTATTATGCCGGGGCGGCGGTATTCCGATGGCCTTCATCAGGCTATTGAGGCTAAAGAGCATGTGAATGTAAGAAGAGAGAGCAAGACCTTGGCTACCATTACCTTCCAGAATTTCTTTAACAAGTTCCGCAAGAAGGCAGGTATGACAGGTACTGCCCTGACGGAGGAGAAGGAATTCCGCAATACTTACGGCATGGATGCCATCGAGATTCCAACCAACAAGCCGGTTGCCCGTATTGATCTGGACGATGCCGTATATAAGACCAAGAAAGAAAAATTCACTGCCGTGGTGGAAGATGTGGAGCGGGCCTATGAGAAGGGACAGCCTGTGCTGGTAGGCACCATTACCATTGAGACCTCCGAGCTTCTCAGCAAGATGCTTAAGCGAAAAGGCATTCCTCACAAGGTTCTGAATGCCAAGTTCCATGAGCTTGAGGCGGAGATTGTGGCGGAGGCCGGTATTCATAAGGCGGTCACCATAGCTACCAACATGGCAGGCCGCGGTACGGATATTAAGCTGGATGAGGAGGCCAAGGCACTGGGAGGTCTTAAGATCATCGGTACAGAGCGCCATGAGTCAAGACGTATTGACAATCAGCTGAGAGGACGTTCCGGCCGTCAGGGAGACCCAGGAGAATCCAGATTCTACATTTCGCTGGAGGATGATTTGATGCGTCTCTTTGGTTCCGAGCGTCTCATGGATATGTTCAATGCCCTGGGGGTTCCTGAGGGAGAGCAGATTGAGCATAAGATGCTGTCCAATGCCATTGAGAAAGCCCAGAAGAAAATCGAGAACAATAACTACGGAATCAGGGAAAACCTGTTAAAATATGACGAGGTGGCCAATGAACAGCGGGAGGTAATCTACGCAGAGCGCCGCAAGGTGCTGGATGGCGACAACATGCGGGACGTGATCTTAAAGATGGTCACAGATATTGTGGAACATGCAGTGGATATGGCTGTTCCCGATGATGTACCTGCCGACACCTGGGATATGAAGGAGTTAAATGAACTGTTGCTGCCCATTATTCCTTTGAAGCCTGTGATCTTAACCCAGGAACAAAAGGATTCCATGAAGAAGAATGAGCTGAAGCATATGCTCAAAGAGCTTGCCATTAAGCTTTATGAGGCAAAGGAAGCACAGTTCCCAGAGTCCGAGCAGATCCGTGAGATCGAGCGGGTAATCCTTCTTAAGGTCATTGACAACAAGTGGATGTCTCACATCGACGATATGGAGCAGCTGCGCCAGGGCATCGGCCTTCAGGCTTACGGTCAGAGAGATCCTTTAGTAGAGTATAAGATGAGTGCCTACGAAATGTTTGATGGCATGACCGCTGCAGTGAAGGAAGACACGGTACGGATCCTGTTC
This sequence comes from Hungatella sp., assembly GCA_022796015.1. Taxonomy (GTDB): domain Bacteria; phylum Bacillota; class Clostridia; order Lachnospirales; family Lachnospiraceae; genus UBA3402. Next base: position 14,472 of record JAAWHU010000086.1, read on the forward strand.
CATATCCGGGTAGAGCAGAAGGTGGAGAGGGAGCCGGCAGCCAAGGTGACGGGAACCAACAAGGACGACAGCGCCGTAAAGGCCCCTGTGAGAAAGATAGAGCAGAAGGTATACCCCAATGATCCCTGTCCCTGCGGCAGCGGAAAGAAGTACAAACAATGCTGCGGAAGAATCAAATAGTGCAAAGCCCCAAAAAGCCCTGGCTGCAAAATACCTGCGGCCATGGCTTTTGGCTTATATATAAATAAGAGAAAGAAGGTGACACAGTGGTAGAGTTAGATCAGTTCAAGTATACGTTATCAACGTATGACAAACCATTAGTGGAAGTGAGGGATTCACTTTGACCTGGACAACAAGATAAAACGGATTGCCGAGCTTGACAGGTCTAT
>JAAWHU010000011.1 GCA_022796015.1 Hungatella sp.
CCTATTGGTTAGCCGTTAACTATTTGGGGTAGTTGGCGGCTATTTTCTACCCTTGAAGACTGTGTAACACAGACCAACAAGAGCAACTAAAAGTATACAGAACTGAAATAAATCAGCATATGTAACCATTAGCATCGCCCTCCTTTCTGATGATTGGAGGGTTAGCCCCTCCAATGGTGGAGGGTAAGCCGCCTTTGCTCCCTGACTTTCCTTAATGGGATTGTATCATAGATTCCAAGATTCGACAATGAGAATATACTCCAATCACATAAGAGGATCCATTGCCGCAATTTTCTTTCCCCAAAGCAATCTTTATTTTCAGGATTTAAGCAATTCCCATTCCTCTTTTGTAATTCCATAAACCACAGTTCTCTCATTTCTGCGGTCAAGAAATTCCTCCATCTTATGCATTCCGTTTGCCGATGCAGTGGCAGAGGAGGCCACATTTCTTTCCTTCATATAGGAATAGAGAATCCTGAAAGGCGTGTGCTCAAAAGCCCAATCCCTGCATTGGCGGGCAGCTTCTTTTGCGTACCCCAGTCTCTGGTAGTTTTTGTTAATATGATAGCCGATTTCCGGCTTGATGCTGCCGTTAATGATCTGCATGGTGATGCCGCAGTCGCCAATCATTACACCTGTTTCTTTCAAAACCACAGCCCAAAGGCCAAAACCGAAGATCCGGTATCGTTCCATATTTTCTGCAATCCAATTTCTCACTCTGGTTTCATCGAAAGCATAGGAATAATGCTGCATAATTTCGGGATCTGCCAGAACATTATAGAGGGCGGGAAAGTCTTCCTCTGTCAATTCCCTTAAATATAACCGTTTTGTTGTAAACTCCATATGGTCCTCCGGATTTTTCTGTGTGATTGATTTCGTAGATGGATTGACCTTTCATTCATGGGCATTGTCAGGCCCAAAAAAGTATTTTGCACGGAAAGGTTACAACTAATTTTATACAAATTATATGTATTTGTAAATATAGAAACAAAAAGTATGGAACATTTAAATCGATTTCTTCTCGGGAAAAGGCCTATGAATACGGAGCATCTCTGGGGGATCAGGGGCAGGACGGTAGTCTAAAGGCAGAAGAAGTGTCAAATATACCAAAAAAATGCTCATAATTTAGAAGAAATACATATTGCAGTACTGGCAAGAAATAGGTATAATACAAATATATTAATTTGTATACAAAGTATACAAAATCAAATCAGGAGGAAAGAACATGGACGTTCGTTATTCTGCAAACCAAAAAGATGTTAAGCGCTATACCACAGAGGAATTGAGGAATGAATTTTTAATTCAGAATCTGTATGCGCCTGATGAGGTTCACGCGGTGTATTCTCATGTGGACCGCATGGTAACTCTGGGATGTATGCCGGTAAAGGAGCAGGTTTCTATTGACAAGGGCATTGACTGCTGGAAGAATTTCGGCACAAATTATTTTCTGGAGCGCAGGGAGATCGGTATTTTCAACATTGGCGGACCAGGGAAGATCGTGGCGGACGAGGAGACATTTTCTTTAGGATACAAGGATTGCCTGTACATTACAAAGGGGACAAAGAAAGTTCTTTTCTCCAGTGATAATGAGGCCAATCCGGCGAAGTTTTATATGGTCAGCGCTCCGGCTCACACATCCTATAAGACTACGTTTATCTCTATTAAGGATGCGGCCAAGAGAAACCTAGGCGATCAGAAGACCTGCAATAAGAGAACCATCAACCAATTTATTCATCCCGATGTTCTTGAGACCTGCCAGCTGTCCATGGGTATGACGGTTCTGGAAGAGGGAAGCATCTGGAATACCATGCCCTGCCACACCCACGAGCGCCGTATGGAAGTCTATATGTATTTTGAAGTTCCCGAGAACAATGTGGTGTTCCACCTTATGGGCGAGCCTTCAGAGACCAGACACATTGTCATGAAGAACGAGGAGGCTGTGATCAGCCCATCCTGGAGCATCCACTCAGGTGCAGGCACATCCAGCTATACCTTTATCTGGGCTATGGGCGGAGAGAATCAGGCCTTTGACGATATGGACAACCTGGAAGCCGTTGACTTAAAGTAAAGACAGCTGACTCAGCCGGCAGAATGGAAAAGGTGGTACCGTGGAAGAAACAGCCTATAAAAATCGGGAAGAGATGGTTTATCGGGTACTGAAGGAGGAGATCCTGAACCTGGAGTTAAAGCCGGGTCAGGTAATCAAGGAAAACGAGATCTGTGAACGTTTTTCTGTGTCCAGAACTCCGGTCCGGGATGCTCTGCGCCTTCTGCAGGAGCAGGGATTTGTGGTTACGGTTCCTTACAGGGGGATTTTTGTAACTCTTTTAAGTCTCAGCAACATTAAGCAGATGATCTATATGAGGGTGGCGGTGGAAACCATGGTTATGCGGGATTTTTCCCAGATTGCCACCCCTCTTCTCATGGAAGACGTGTACTATATGCTGAGAAAGCAGAAAGCTCTGGTGCAGGCCGGGAATGTTAAGCCGGAGCAGTTCTACCGTCTGGATGCCCAGATGCACGGCTTTTGGTTTGAAGCTACAAAGAAAAGCTGGTTGTGGAAGCTTTTGCAGGAGCAGCAGCTTCATTATACCAGATTCCGTATGCTGGACTTTGTGACGGAGACGGATTTTGACAGGATCATCCATGAGCATGAGCAGTTAATCGGTTTTCTGGAGAGACAGGATATTGCCGGTATGGAGAAGGCGTTAAAGGAGCATCTGTATTTCAGCATGAAGCGGATGCGGTATCAGATTGATGTGGAGTACCGGGAATATTTTGAGGAGGAAGACGAAGAGGGGAAGTTTGATATCTAGGTAAAAAGAAAGGACATGGGAGACGTCTGAGTGAAGCACTCAGATGTTCCTGTGTCCTTTGTGCTTTATGAAGGAGTGAAGCTCGGGATTATAAGGATTTTTCCGTCGTCTCTCTGCGGAAGAGAACGGGGGTTATGACTTTGTGTACAGGATGCTCCAGAGGGATAGGCTTTCTTTTTTTTCGTTCGTTCATCTGCTCTACAAGTAGGGACGTGGCCTCGTAGGCAAGCTTGTCAATCTGCTGGCCTACGGTGCTGATGGGGAGGACGGCTTCTCTGGATATGGGGGAATTGTCGAATCCCACAATCAGGTAATCCTCGGGCAGCCGTCCGAATTTGCGCATCAGAAGGTTAAGGAGCACATTGGCCTGGGTGTCATTGGACACAAAGATTCCCTTTTTTTTGCCGGAGTAGCAGGCGTCAAGGCGTTCCAGAATCATGAGAAACTGGGACTGAGCCGCCTCATAGGAGTGGCCGAATTCCCTTATGATGGTCTCATGCTCCAGGTTATATTCCCTGCAGAAATCCGTAAAGCCTTTGAGGCGTCCGTAGGCCGGGACTTTTTCTGAGGTAGGCGAATTAATGTGGATGAAGATATCACAGTGGTGCCGGGCCAGCAGACCCGTAGCCTGGTATCCGCCCATATAGTTGTCCGTGTTGACGCTGGAGACATATTCGTCTTCCCTCTCGATGGTCACGATAGGAATAGGGAGCTGCGCCAGTTCTTTGGAGGGGATAGTGTGGCTTAAAATAATCATGCCCTCAATCTTATAGGACAGGAGCTCCTGAATATAGCGCCGCTCCGTCTCCTCGCTTTTATTACCGATGAATACAAGAAATTTATAGCCGAAGGTTTCGTAGGTGGACAAAATCTGGTTCAGCATCTCGGAATAGTAGTGATGGTATAAATCAGGGATGATAATGCCTACAAATTCTGTCTTTCCGTTGGCCAGGATCCGGGCCACTTTATTCTCTTTGTAATTTAATTTTTTCAGGGCGTCGGCGATAATCTGCTGGTTTTCCAGAGTAAGGGAGTCAGGATTGTTAAAATACCGGGAAATGGTAGTTTTGGAAAAATTGGTGTATTTTGCAATGTCACTAAACGTTACGTTTTTTTTTGATGCCATGGAAAAACCTCTCTTCATTTGCCAAAATAGCTTTTCCAAAAGTATATCAGAAACACTTCTATGGCACAAGAGAGAATCACTTAAGTGATGAATAATTAAGATTATAGTTGACGAATCATTGTGCATATGGTATATTAAATACATAAAATAACCGGTTACTTAACCAGTAACTTTACTGGTTTTATGAAGGAAACAGGGAAATAAAAAAACAGGAGGGATAGGTAATGAAAAGAAAAACGGCATCATGTATTTCTCTGGGACTGACCCTGGCGCTTATGTCAGCAGGGCTTGCGGGATGCAGGTTCGGCTTCGCAAGCGACCCGGACGATCCCAATGAACAGGTTACGGAAGAACCCATAGATACTTCTGTGGATACCTTCCGGTATGATGAATCTCTGCGGGGGACAAAGATTACACTCTTAAATTCCAAGGCGGAGATTCAGACGGCGCTGGAAAAAATGGGAGCGGAGTATGAGAAGAAATCGGGGGTTCATATTGATGTTATGCCGGTTACGGACGATTCGCCCTACACCAGAGTCGTCAGCCTGTACAATTCCGGCAATCCGCCTACCATATCCATTCTGGATACTACGGACGTAATTGCTCTGGCAGAGGAAAAGGCAGCGGATTTAAGCCGGGAACCGTGGATCGAGGAGGCCCGGGGGTATCTGACAGAGATTAACGGAAAGGTCTACAGTCTGCCTCTGTGTATTGAAGGCAGGGGGATTATCTACAACAAGGCAGTGATTGAAGAGGTTCTTGGGGAAGCCTTTGATCCTGAGACCATTACTACTTTAGGGGAATTTGAAGCATTTTTAGAGAGGTTGGCCGGAGTGGGTATGGAGCGGCCCTTGTCCCTTGCAAAGGAGGATTGGTCCTTAGGCGCTCATCATCTCCAATATATTTATGAGACCTATGATGGAACCTCCCAGGGCACCGAGGAGGTAATCCGGCAGATGAAGGAGGGGACGCTGGAGCTGAGTTCCTACAACCGGGTTAGTGAATTTTTGGATGCCTTTGATGTGCTGAAGAAATACAATGTATCCCTTAAAGATCCTCTGGGCGCAGACTATGATGAGATGGCTATCGACTTAGCAGACGGAAAGACAGCCTTCTGGTTTAACGGAAACTGGGCATGGCCCAATCTGGCAGAGGCAGGGGCCGAACACGAGGACGAATACGGATTTTTGCCTTACTTTTTAAATAATGACCCCAAAGATTTTGTAAATCGGCAGATTCAGGGCTCCCCATCCAAACAGGTGATGCTGGATGGCCAGATGGCCACGGAGAAGGAACAGGCGGCGGCCAGAGAGTTTTTGAACTGGATGGTATACAGCGAGATCGGGCAGCAGATGCTGGTTAAGACCTGTAATTTGATTCCGCCCTTTCAGAATAACCCTTATGAGCCTGGGGACCCGTTGAGCCGTGACATCTATGAAAAGGTCCATGAGGGCAGGGCCTATAATGCGTCGGCCATAGTGCCCAACGATCACTGGTCTGTGCTGGGAGCTGCCATGCAGAAATATCTTGCAGGGCGAAGCGACAGGCAGGAACTCATAGATTCCATCCAAAAGTATTGGGATGAGCAGGAATAGGCAATAAAAAACAGGAGGAGTATAGGATATGAAGTCTCAGAGCAACGGAAAAGATTTCTGCATGTTTGCACTGCCCGGGCTGTTTTGCTTTCTGGCGGTGGTGATTGTTCCATTCCTTTACGGCGTATATCTGACCATGACGGACTGGAACGGCGTGTCTCAGGTGAAAAATTTTGTGGGACTTAGGAATTTCGGCGCCGTGGTAAAGGACGTACAGTTTTGGCGGTCTCTGGTTCTTACATTTAAGTACGTGATTTTTGTTGTGGTAATTGTTAATGTTATGGCATTCGGCATTGCCTATCTTCTCACAAGAGGGATGAAAGGCCAGAATTTCTTTCGGGCAGGTTTTTTTACGCCTAACCTGATCGGAGGAATCGTGCTGGGATATATCTGGCAGTTCGTGTTTTCCAGAGTGTTTGTGAGCATCGGGGATACTACAGGGTGGGGGGTCTTTGAGGCCTCCTGGCTTTCCGACCCGGCAAAGGCCTTTGCGGCTCTGGTCATGGTGTCGGTATGGCAGCTGTCGGGCTATATGATTCTGATTTATGTGGCCGGATTTATGGGGCTCAGTGAGGATGTTATGGAGGCAGCCGGCATCGATGGTGCATCAGGTTGGGTGAAGATGAGACATATTATTATGCCTCTCATGATGTCGTCGGTGACCATTTGCCTGTTCCTTACCCTTTCCAGGGCATTTATGGTTTATGACGTCAATCTGTCTCTGACGGCAGGTGCGCCATATGGAACTACAGAGATGGCAGCCATGCATGTGTATGAAAAGGCCTTTACGTCCAGGCAGTTCGGGACGGGGCAGGCAGAGGCTCTGGTGCTGTTTCTGATAACGGCCTGCATCAGCGGCATTCAGGTATATCTTACAAAGAAAAAGGAGGTTGAGGCATAATGGCACAGACAAGTGTTGGAGGAAACAGGAAGAAGATCAGCAATGCTCTGGCAATGGGCTGTCTTGTAGTGCTGTTTTTTGTTTACATGTTCCCTTTTATTATGGTGGTGATTAATTCTCTTAAGCAGAAACGAGATATTATTAAGAGTCCGTTTTCCTGGCTTTTTACTATTAAAGGCCTGTCCTTTGACAACTTTGTGAAAGCATTCGTGCAGATGGATTTTCTGAATGCATTTAAAAATTCTCTTATTGTGACGGTTTCTGCTACGGTTTTGGTGACGGTTCTGGCGTCGATGCTGGCCTACTACATTGTCCGTCATAAAAACTGGATTTCCAATGCTGCCTTTGCCCTTATGGTGGCATCCATGATTATTCCCTTTCAGGCCATTATGATTCCTCTGGTGAGTATTTACGGGGGAACCTTAAATGTGCTGAACCACAGGACGACTCTGATTTTTATGCATACAGGTTTTTCCATGGCCATGTCTGTATTTATGTTCCATGGGTTTATCAACGGCAATATTCCTATGGCTTTGGAGGAGGCGGCTTATATTGACGGGTGCACCCATTTCCAGACATTTTTTCAGATTGTGTTCCCTCTGCTGAAGCCCATTATCTCTACTATGGTTATACTAAACGCCCTAGCCTTCTGGAATGACTTCCTGCTGCCATCTTTAGTTCTGACCGATAAGAAACTTTTGACGCTGCCGCTGTCTACATACAGCTTTTACGGCACTTACTCGGCGGATTACGGTACCATCATGGCCGGACTGCTTTTGTGTGTCATACCGATTTTGATTCTGTATATAACTCTGCAGAAACAGATTATTAACGGGGTAGTGACGGGGGCTGTGAAATAGATGAAGGATATTCTGCATGTAAAGGCTCCGGGCAACTGGATGAATGATCCCAATGGATTTATTTACTATCAGGGAAAGTACCATCTGTTCTATCAGTATTTTCCTTATGGGACTGCCTGGGGGACCATGCACTGGGGTCATGGGGTAAGTGAGGATCTGGTACACTGGGAGCATCTGGGAATTGCCTTGTTTCCGACGAAAGAGTACGACAGGAACGGGGTGTTTTCGGGAAGCGCCTTGGAAAAGGACTCCAAGCTGTATCTGTACTATTCGGCGGTTCGGTATCTGGAAATTGACGAGGAGGATATTCACAGGGCAAAGAATGACAATTACGAGACCAGCCAGGCCATGGTGATTTCCGAGGATGGGCTTCATTTTGACAACTGGAACGAAAAAAGGCAGATTATTCCCGTGATACGGGATGAAGCCATAGCCCATGAGACCCACACAAGGGACCCTAAGGTGTGGTATGAGAAGGGAGAGTATTATATGCTCTTAGGAAGCACCTGGCGGGGGCAGGAGGGGAGAGCGGTTATCTTCAAAAGCCGGGATGGAGAAAGCTGGGACTATAAAAATCAGTGCAGACATGAATGGTTTGGAAGAATCCTGGAATGCCCGGACTTGTTTAGGGCAGGGGAAAGCTATGTGTTTATGGGGTCTCCCATGTACATAGAAGGGTCAAAAAACGGATATGCCCACCATGCCATCTGCGCCATGGCGGAGTTTGATGGCCGGACCTGTGATCTGAAGCTTTCAGAGAAGTTTCAGTATGTAGATTACGGTATGGATTTGTATGCCCCCCAGACCAACACGGACAAGGAGGGCAGAAGGGTTATGATTGCCTGGATGCGGATGGCCCGTCCTGAGGAGGGGAAGGACAGAGCCCCATGGATCGGAATGATGTGTGCCCCCCGGGTTGTGGAGACAGAAGGCGGCCATATCTATTTCAGGGTGCATCCGGAGGTGAACCGATATTTTGGGAAGGAAACCACAGACCGGAGGTGCATCGGCGCCAAAAGGCCGTGCCGGATTCAGACGGAGCTTAAGGAGGGAGAAAGCCTGAATATCGGGGGGTATCGGATCTGGGTGGAACGGGGGTATGTAAAAGCAGACAGGAGCCAGGTATTTGTGGATTCGGAGGAATATCGTATGATTGGAAGTACTCCTGAAAGCCTGAACCACCACAGACTGGATGTGCTTGTGGAGCCTAATCTTATAGAGGTTTTTATTAATGAGGGGCAGTATGTGATCAGTCATGTGGTATACGGACTGGGCGGGCAGGTGGAAGGGAAGGTTGAGAGGATGTTTATGGGGAATGACTGACGGAGGCGTCTGCATGGCAAGTGCAGGCGCCTCCTTGTACAATTTCGGCATCTGTAAAATAGGAGTGCACTTCCTTCCGGATGGTGATATAATAAGGGAAAATGCAGGTAGGAGGAAGACGGATTTGGAACGGGATATTAGAAAGGCAAAGCAAAGGCTTTTGGGAATACTGGGAGCATTATGGCTGGTGATAGGATGTCTGGGAGGCTGTAAGGCAGCCCCGCCCCAGGATGTGCCGGTCAGAACCGAGATCGGGCAGCCGGATGGGACGGTGCAGATAACCGAGACCGCACAGGCAGCGCAAACGGAAACACCGCAGGCGGCCGAGGCATTGCAGTCCGGCACAAAAGCCGGTTCTGACAGTGAAGATGAAAAAGCGGAAACCGCAGAAGCCGAAGAGACCTTAGAAGCCGAAGAGACCTTAGAAGCCGAAGAGACCTTACAAACCGAAGCAGCCGTGGAGGAATCGGGCAGCTACACAGGTCGGGACGAGGTGGCGCTGTATCTTCATCTCTATGGCCATCTTCCTCAAAACTATATTACAAAGAAGGAGGCAGAGGCTTTAGGCTGGAACAGCAGAGAGGGAAACCTGTGGGATGTGGCTCCGGGCATGAGCATAGGAGGAAGCCGGTTCGGCAACTATGAAGGCGCCCTTCCGGAGAAAAAAGGGAGGAAGTATTATGAGTGTGATATTGATTTTGAGGGAGGATACAGAGGCGCCAAAAGGATAATTTACTCGGATGACGGGCTGATCTTCTATACGGAGGACCACTATAAGACCTTTGTGCAGCTGTACGGCCAGTAGAGGAGGAGCGGTATGAAGAAAGTATTGTTGGATTTGAAGCCGGCCCATTCGGTGGAGTGGATCCATGAATATCTGAAATTTGAACTGGAATTTGAAGATTATTACGGCGGCAATCTGGATGCCTTGTATGATGAACTGACTTCCATTACCCAGGATATCTGCCTGGGGGTGTTTACCCCGCCTCATGAGGAGAGCAGGCTGTCCCTTTACATAGACAGAGTAAAAAAAGTGATGAGGGATGCACAGAGGGACAACCCTCATCTGTGTGTCATATTCGGAGATATGGAAGACAACTATGAAGAAGATATCATATGAGATAATCCGCTCCAAGAGGAAGACCATGGCCATCCAGGTAAAGCGGGATGGCAGTGTGGCGGTGAGATGCCCTCTGTGGGTCTCTGACCGGGAGGCGGATGATTTTGTGGGCCGGCATATAGACTGGATATGCCGGAATCAGGAAAAGGTTCTTAAAAAGCAGGAGGAGAAAACCGTGCTTACAAGAGACCAGGCAGAGGAATACCGCCGGCATGCAAGATGGCTGCTGGCTCAGAAGACCTGGCAGTGGGCAGGAAAGATGGAGGTAAGCTACGGCAGGATTACCATCCGTCAGCAAGCCACCAGATGGGGGAGCTGCAGCGGAAAGGGCAATCTGAATTTTAACTGGAAGCTGGCCCTTCTTCCCGAGGAGCTGGTGGACTATGTGGTGGTTCATGAACTGGCCCATCGCAGGGAGATGAATCATTCCCCCAGATTCTGGAGGATTGTGGAGGAACAGCTTCCGGACTACAGAGAGCGCAGGAAACGGTTGAGAGAGTACGAGACAGACATAGAGATAAAAGAGGATCATAAGACATGACAGCAAAATGGATGGTGTATGCCAAGAGGGCAGATTTTAACGGGATTGCACAGGAATTTCATATCAGCCCCGTGACAGCCAGAATCATGAGAAACCGGGAGGTCCAGGGCCGGGAGGCTATTCGCAGGTATTTGTATGGAACCAGGAAGGATTTTTATTCTCCCTATCTTTTAAAGGATGTGGAGAAGGCAGCAGAAATCCTTGTAAGAAAGATAGACGAGGGAAAAAAGATCCGGATTGTGGGGGACTATGACATTGATGGAGTATGCGCCACTTACCTTTTGTTCCAGGCCTTAAGCCGGGCAGGGGCCAGGGTGGACTATGAGATTCCCGACCGGATCAAGGATGGATACGGTATCAATGAACAGATTATCCTGGCAGCCGCGGCAGATGGAGTGGACACGATTCTTACCTGTGACAATGGGATTTCGGCGATCGCTCCCATGGATCGGGCAAGGGAACTGGGGATGACGGTGATCATCACGGATCACCATGATATTGCCAAGGAAGAGGGAAAGGAGGTTCTGCCAAAGGCGGATGCCATTGTCAATCCGAAGCAGCAGGGCTGCTCTTATCCGTGGAAGGAGATCTGCGGCGGGGTAGTAGCCTACAAACTGATTCAAGTGCTCTATGAGAAATGCGGAATTCCTGCCACAGAGTGGGAAGAGCTGCTGGAATTTGCGGCCATCGCCACAGTGGGAGACGTGATGCGCCTTCAGGATGAGAACCGGATTCTGGTGAAGGAGGGCCTGGCCAGAATGCCCATGACCAAAAGCCTGGGGTTGCGCAAGCTTGTGGAGAAGAATAATCTGGATATTCACAAGCTAAGTGCGTTTCATATCGGCTTTGTCATAGGGCCCTGCCTCAATGCGGGAGGAAGGCTGCAGACTGCCAAGGTGGCCTTAAACCTTCTCTTAAGCCAGAATGAGGAGGAGGCCGACAGAATGGCTGAGGAGCTGAAGGAATTAAATGACCTGAGAAAGGATATGACTATAGAGGGGGAGAAGAAGGCGTCAGCCCAGGTGGAAGAGCAGTACCGGGAAGACAAGGTGCTGGTGGTCTACCTGCCGGAATGCCACGAGTCTTTGGCAGGAATCATTGCCGGCAGGCTGAGAGAACGGTACCATAAGCCATCCATCGTCCTTACAAAGGGGGAGGACAGCGTGAAGGGGTCCGGCCGCTCCATAGAAGGATACCATATGTTTGAAGCCCTTGTGAGGGTGAAGGAACTTCTCATAAAATTCGGGGGCCATCCCATGGCGGCAGGACTTTCTCTTTCCGAAGCAAATGTGGACGCTCTGCGCCGGGCGCTCAATGAAGGCGCGGCCCTTACGGAAGAGGAGCTTATTCCCAAGATCTGGATTGATGTGGCCATGCCTATGGAATATGTGTCGGAGCCTCTGATCCGGGAGCTGGAGATGTTGGAGCCCTTCGGACAAGGCAATGAAAAACCTCAGTTCGCCCAGAAGGAGGTACAGATTAAAGAAGCCCGGGTCATGGGGAGAAACAGGAATGCCGTCAAGCTGTCCTTGGTGACGCCAAAAGGCGTGCCCGTAGATGGAATCTTGTTTACGGAAGGGGACGCCTTCATGGATGAGATGGGCAGACACCAGAGGATGGATGTAATCTACTATCCCGGAATCAACGAATACAACGGAAACCGGAGGATTCAGATGGTGATTAAAGAGTATCGGTTTTGCTAAGGAGTTACGGTTCCCATGCAAATCTTGACATCTGGTGCGGAACACAATATAATGAATGAAACTTAAAAAGGAGAATATTCATCATGGTTAATGAAGTCATGGAATTTATCACAAAATACGACCCGGAAGTGGGTCAGGCCGTTGAGGCGGAGGCGGCCCGCCAGAGAAGGAACCTGGAACTGATTGCTTCAGAAAACATTGTGTCTGAGGCGGTTATGATGACCATGGGGACTGTTCTGACCAACAAATATGCAGAAGGGTATTCGGGAAAGCGCTATTACGGCGGCTGCCAGTGCGTGGACGTGGTGGAGACCCTTGCTATTGAGAGAGCCAAGAAGCTTTTCGGATGTGATTATGCCAATGTGCAGCCTCATTCGGGAGCCCAGGCCAATATGGCAGTCTTTTTAGCCATGCTGAAGCCGGGGGATACGGTTATGGGTATGAACTTAGACCATGGCGGACATCTGACCCACGGAAGCCCAGTGAATTTTTCCGGACTTTATTTCCACATTGTGCCTTACGGCGTCAATGACCAGGGATATATTGATTATGACGAGCTGGAGCGTATCGCCGTGGAGGCGAAGCCGAAGCTGATCGTGGCAGGAGCCAGCGCTTATGCCAGGACCATTGACTTTAAGCGGTTTAAAGAGGTGGCGGACAAGGTAGATGCTTATCTTATGGTGGATATGGCCCATATCGCCGGTCTGGTGGCCGCAGGCCTTCATCCAAGCCCAATCCCTTATGCGGATGTGGTGACCACAACCACCCACAAGACCTTAAGAGGCCCCAGAGGCGGCATGATTCTGGCCAACAAAGAGGCGGCAGAGAAATTTAATTTTAACAAAGCCATCTTCCCGGGAACCCAGGGAGGGCCCTTGGAGCATGTTATCGCCGCCAAGGCAGTATGCTTTGGGGAGGCCCTGAAACCGGAGTTTAAGGCGTATCAGCAGCAGGTAGTAAAGAACGCCGCCGCTTTGGCGTCCGCCCTTGAGGCACAGGGCTTCAAGATTCTCACGGGAGGAACGGATAACCATCTCATGCTTGTGGATCTGCGGGGCATGGATATCTCGGGAAAAGAGCTGCAGAACCGGTGTGACGAGGTCTATATCACCCTCAACAAGAACACGGTTCCCAATGATCCCAGAAGCCCCTTTGTCACCTCGGGTGTGAGAATCGGTACGCCGGCAGTCACTTCCAGGGGACTGAAGGAGGCGGATATGGACAGGATTGCCAGGTGCATCTGGCTTACGGCCACGGATTATGAGGCCAAGGCAGATGATATAAGGGATGAGGTTACAAAGATTTGTGACGCTTATCCCATCTATAGATGAGAAGGAGAGCCATGGATCAAGATATCAGGCTTTTGGAGAGGCTGAAACGGCCGGAAGGCAGAGTAGATGTGGTTTTGGATACGGACACATACAATGAGATTGATGATCAGTATGCTCTGGCATATCTGCTGAAGTCTGAGGACAAGCTGAATGTAAAAGGGATTTATGCGGCTCCATTTCATAATTCCAAATCCAATGGACCTGCAGATGGGATGGAGAAAAGCTACAAGGAGATCAAGCATATTCTCAAGCTTATGGGCAGAGAAGAGCTGGGGGCTGTCACTAGAAGAGGGTCAACAGAATATCTGCCTGATGAATTTACATGGGTTGTCTCTGACGCGGCTAAGGATCTGGCAGAACGGGCAATGGAATATACCAGTGAGCATCCCCTGTATGTTATTGCCATTGGGGCCATTACGAATGTTGCGTCAGCTATTTTGATGAATCCCCAGATTGAAGACAGGATTGTTCTTATTTGGCTTGGCGGACATGCCCTTGATTGGCCGGATAACAGGGAGTTTAATCTGTACCAAGATGTGGCGGGGGCCAGGGTAGTATTTGGCCGCCCCATTGCCATGGTACATCTTCCATGCAAGGGAGTGGTATCCGCCTTCACAGTCAGCGGACCGGAATTGGAAGCTTATCTTAGAGGGAAGAATCCGCTGTGTGATTATCTGACAGATGTGACGGAGGCGGAAGCGGCTGCCTGGGGAGCAAGAATCGGATGGACAAGGCCTATTTGGGATGTGACAGCAGTGGCATGGCTGTTATGCGGGGAGTTCATGAAGGATCGTATCGAGCATGCGCCTATGCCGGAGTATGATGACAGATATTCCTGTTTAAGGGACAGCCATCTATACCGGTATGTGTATTATATTAACAGAGACAGATTACTGGAGGATTTGATCCAGAAGCTGACAAGGTGATTGGCTAAGGAAAATGGAGGTGAGGATTGTGGCGAAAAAAAAGCCGACCTCCAGCGATGTGGCGAAGCTGGCAGGCGTATCCCAGCCTACGGTTTCCATGATTTTAAACAATTATGAACATATTCGGTTTTCGCCGGAGACAGTAAAGAAGGTCATGGATGCCTGTACACAGTTAAATTATCGGACACCCTCCTCAAAGAGAGGAAGCCTGGAGGCGGGGGAATGCAAATGCCTTATGGCTATGTGCCCATCTTTGACCAACATGTATTACATTAATCTTTTGGAGGCCATGTGCAGCCAGGCGCAGGAGAGAGGGTATGTTCTTACTGTGTTTGCCAGCAAGAGAGATTTAAAGCTGGAAGCCCGGTTCAGCCAGCTGGCTCAACAGCAGGGGGCAGCAGGAGTGCTGCTCCTATACAAGCCCGTCAATTTTGGCGCCTTTGAACAGCTCATAGCCAGTGTGCCCACTGTGGCCATCTGTGACAAAACAGAGGTGTCCAATATGGACATAATTGAACTGGACAGTGAGAAGATAGGAGCCATCGTGGCAGAGCATCTTCTTACGCTGGGCCACAAAAAGATTGCTTATATTTCCACGGAGCTGTCAGATCGCCATCCTGCCCGCCTGATGCGCCTGAAAGGGATGCGGGATGCCTTTGCCCAGGCCAACATAAGCCCATATAATATTCTGGTGTGTACTATGGAGAGTGAAAAGATTGACTGTACACCGGATATTACCCCTTACGAGACCGGATATTGTCTGGGAAAGCGGGTGGCAGAGAAATATGAGGATGTTACGGCCATGGTAGGTATGAACGATATGGTGGCCATTGGAGTCATGGATGCGCTGGTGGAAAAAAAATACAGGATTCCTTATGATTATTCTGTCTGTGGGTGTGATAATACCATGATATCCCAGTACCGCACCATTTCCATGACTTCCGTGGAACATTTCGATGCCAACAGAGGTAGAGAGGCCGTGGATGTGCTGATCCGCAAGATCGAGGAGGGAAACAGCAAGGGAGGGGTATTGTGGCCTGCAAGTGCTGTCCGGGTGGAATTTGCACCAAAGCTTGTGGCAAGAGGCTCTACGGGTCCTAATAGAAGAAAAAAATGATAAATTTATTACTAATAAAATTAGAGAATCAATTTCTGAGGGACAAAGGATAAAACCCGTCTGCTTTCAAGGGAAAACAATTCATAAGGACAGGATAGCTAATATTATTAACAATAGTATTAGCTATCCTGCTTTTTTATTTTTGCCATTTGCTAATTTTTAGTTAATATACATAAGTTGACAAATAAAAATAAAGTTTTATTATATAATATATATAAAAATATTCACATTAATTGACTAATAAAATTAGAATGGAGAGCTGCAAAATGAAGTTAGAGCCTGAAAAATTTACAATTCATGATTATTTGCATCATTCCTTTGAGTGTACCTGCGGACAGACTCATCACACAGATGTAGAAAAGATTCTTATTACCCAGGGTGCAAGAAGACAGGTTCCTCAGTTAATAAAAGAATTAGGCTACAGGCATGTATTTATGGTTTCTGACAGCAATACTTATGAGGCCGGCGGAAGAGAGCTGGAGGAGATCTTAAAGGAGGCTCATATCCTATGTACATCCTACATGATTCCTCAGATGCCCGTAGTGCCGGATGAATATACCATGGGAGAGCTGCTGATACATTTTAACCATGATTGCGACCTGATTATTGCAGTGGGAACAGGCTCTATCAACGACATGTGTAAATTTATGAGCTTCCAGATGGGAAGAAAGTATTTTATCTTTGCCACGGCTCCATCTATGGATGGCTTTGCATCCGTAGGGGCTCCGCTAATCAGTGAGAATTTAAAGATTACATTTAATGCCCATGTGCCCCAGGCAATTATTGGAGACGTGGATATCCTGGCTAAGGCCCCTATGAACATGATCGCCGCAGGCGTTGCAGATGTTTTGGGCAAATACACCTGTCTCTGTGACTGGCATCTGGCCAACATCGTAATCGGTGAATATTTCTGCCCGGTAATCGAAAAAATGGTACGACTTGCCCTTGCCAGGATGATGAGCCAGGTAAAGAATATTAAAGAACGAGACCCAGATACCATAAAGGCCATTATGGAAGCCTTGGTTCTCACAGGG
Source organism: Hungatella sp. (assembly GCA_022796015.1). Classification (GTDB taxonomy): domain Bacteria; phylum Bacillota; class Clostridia; order Lachnospirales; family Lachnospiraceae; genus UBA3402. Next base: position 16,394 of record JAAWHU010000011.1, read on the forward strand.
ATTGCCATGAGCTTTGTGGGTAACTCCAGGCCGGCATCAGGGTGTGAGCACCATATGTCTCATTATTGGGAAATGCTGTTTTTGTTTCAGGGAAGGCCGGCAGTTCTCCACGGAACTAAGGTGGGCGTAGGGACTGCAGTAGCCGTGAAGCTGTATAAGGAGCTGGAGGGACGGCAGCTGGATTTCGGAGCAGCTGAAAAGAAGGTGCAGGAGTATGATGTCCAGGCGTGGGAGGCCAATATGAGAAGAACCTACAGCAAGGCGGCTCAAGGTGTCATTGACCATGAAAGGACAGAGAAGAAAAATGATCCTGAACAGGTAAAGGCCAGGCTGAAAGTGATCAGGGAACACATAGATGAGATTAAGAAGCTGGCGGCGGAGCTGGTTCCTTCTCTTGAAACGGTTCAGGGAGTAATGAATGATCTGGATGCTCCCACGAACCCGCTGGAGCTTGGGATTGACCGGGGGATGGTGGCTGACAGCATTATGGTGGCCAAGGAAGTGAGGAATCGATATACCCTTCTGCAGCTTTTGTGGGATTTGGGACTTCTTGAGGATATGGCTTATGACACAGCAGACTATTTTCATGAAACATATAGAGGATAACATATGGAAAAACAATATGCCCTAGGATTGGATTACGGAACTCTTTCGGTGAGAGGGATTCTTCTTGATATGGATACCGGAGAGGAAGCGGCGGTGGAGTCTTTTGAATATCCTCACAAGGTACTGAGCAAACGTCTTCCGGATGGAACCAGTATTCCCCATGAATATGCACTGGCAGTTCCCCAGGATTATCTGGAGGGGCTGGGCAAGGTAGTAAGAAGCCTATTGAAGAATCATGAGGTGAAGCCGGAACAGATTCGGGGAATCGGAATGGATGTTACGTCTGCCTCTGTAATTCCTGTCAATGAGGAGGGGATAGCCATGTCCATGGTTCCCGGATTTGAAAGTCATCCTCACAGCTACATAAAGCTCTGGAAGCACCATGGCGCCAAGGAATATGCCTTGAGGATGGAGAGAACGGCCAGGGCAAGAGGGGAGGAATGGCTGTCCCTTGTAGGAGGCAATATCAGCTGCGAAATGTTTATCCCCAAGACCCTGGAGACCCAGGAGGAGGATCCGGAAGTCTACGAGAGGTGCAGTACCTTTTTAGAGGTTGGAGACTGGCTTACCTGGTATATGACGGGAACCTGTACGAGAAGCGCTTCCATGGCAGGCTGCAACAGCTATTACCGAAGAGGAATCGGCTATCCCTCTGAAGATTTTTTTCAAGCCATGAATCCGGAAGCGGAGCCGGTGACGAAAAAATATAAAGGTACTTTTATTGCTTTGGGCAAGCGGGCCGGATATCTTACGGAAAAAGCGGCGGAGGTTATGGGATTGATACCGGGGATACCGGTGGCATCTCCTATGGTGGACAGTCACGCTTCTGTTGTAGGAGCCGGTGCAGACCGGGTTGGAGACATGACGGCGGTAATAGGAACCAGTGCCTGCTATCTTATGAATTCCCACACAGGAGAAGGAATTCCCGGAATTTACAGCAGTGTGTATGAAGCTCATATACCGGATTTGTTCGGATACGAGGGCGGACAGTCCTGCGTAGGCGAATGTCTGGATTGGTTTGTTAAAAACTGTGTTCCCGCCTCCTATGAGAAGGAAGCAAAGGAACAGGGAATCAGTATTCACGGATTGCTTCAGGATAAGATAAAGGATATGAAGCCGGAGGACTGGAAGATTATGGCTCTGGACTGGTGGAACGGTGTCAGGAGCCCCCTTATGAGGCCGGAACTTACAGGCGTCATGGTTGGTCTTACGATTCACACAAAGCCGGAGGAGATATACAGGGCGCTGCTGGAAAGCCTCTGTTTTGGGGCAAGGATCATTATTGATACCTTTTACGAGGCAGGCCATCCAGTGGAAAGGCTGTTTGCAACCGGCGGAATACCGGGAAAGAGCCCTTTGATGATGCAGATGCTGGCAGATATCTGCGGTATTGAGATTCAGGTATGTGAGAGCAGGCTGGCAAGCGCCAGGGGGAGCGCTATTATGGGAGCTGCCGTGTCAGATGTGACAGAGCAGACGGCCAGAGCGCTGAAGGATTGGATTCATAAACTGGGCTCCCCTATGGAGGCAGCCTATTATCCCAATTATCAGAGAAGGGATATTTATGAAGAGAGATACAGACAATACCGCCGGCTGGCAGATATTTTCAGCCAACAGGGGCTTGTGCGACAGGAGGATGAAATAAGGTGAAGGAGAAAAAGAAATTAATTGTATTTTCGGCAGACGCCATGGTATGGGAGGATCTGGAATACTTTAAGACCCTTCCCAATTATAAAAAATACCTGGAAGGCGGATGTGTGGTGGAGAAGGTAGCTTCCATCTATCCCACCATTACATATCCATGTCATACTACTATGGCTACGGGCGTATGGCCGGACAAGCATAAGGTTCCGGGGAATTATCAGTTTGTGCCGGGGACATGGCCCCTTCCATGGAGATGGGATTATGATTTTGTAGAGTGGAAGGAAGATATTTTTACGGCTGCAAAGAAGGCGGGATATACTACGGCTGCCGTCTTTTGGCCGGTGACAGGGAATCATCCCTATATAGATTATCTCATTGATGAATACTGGACCCAGGGGCCTGAGGATACCCCGAGACAAGCCTGGAAACGTATGGGCTCCAGCCCGGAGATGCTGGATATTGTGGAGCGGCATATCGGGGACAACAAGATTCGTCTCCATCCGCCTACAGAACGGTTTATTATCAGCTGTACCTGCGATATCATACGCAGGTTCAACCCGGATGTGATGTTCCTTCACCCGGCTAATATAGACTCGTACCGTCATGACACAGGCCTTTTTAATGATAAGGTTTTGGTAGGAGTGGAGGAGACCGATCAGTGGATTGGTGAAATTATGAAGGCGGTTGAGGATGTGGGGGAGCTGGACAATACCAATCTGGTGCTCACCAGCGACCATGGACAAATGGAAATTAAGAGGATCATTAACATCAACGTGATTCTTGCAGATCATGGCCTTATCAGAAAAGAGGAGGATGGCTCCCTAAAGGACTGGGACGCATGGTGTGTCTCCGGCGGTATGTCGGCTCTTGTATACTTAAAGGATCCAGATAACCGAATGGTTTATGATAAGACTTACGAAGTGCTTTCTCAAATGGCCGAGGAAGGAATATACGGAATCAGTCAGGTATTCACAAAGAAAGAAGCCAGAGAGCATCATCTGGATGGCCCGTTCTCCTTTGTGCTGGAGACAGATGACTATACTTCCTTTGGCGATCAGATTAACCGTCCTCTTGTGAGAAATTTTGATTCTGCAGATTACCGCTACGGCAGGGCCACCCACGGATATCTTCCTCACAAAGGCCCCCAGCCCATATTTATGGCAAAAGGCCCGGATTTTAATGAGGGAGTGGTGCTGGAGAAGGGCCGTCTGATTGACCAGGCGCCTACCTATGCAAAACTTTTGGGGACAGAACTTCCCCATGCAGATGGAATACCTATGGAAGGCTTGATTCGGAAACGGAAAGGATAGAACAGGGGCAGAAGCAAATGGTGAAGGGGGTAAATAAATGGCAGCCATAGAATTTAAAAACGTAACAAAAAAATTTGGCGATCATACGGTGATTGAAAACATCAATCTGAACATCAAGGATGGTTCCTTTACCGTCCTGGTTGGGCCATCCGGATGCGGCAAGACCACACTTTTGCGGATGATTGCAGGCATCGGTCCTCAGACCTCGGGTCAGGTGCTGATCAACGGAAATGACGTGACCGAGATTGCGCCTGGAAAACGAGGTGTGGCCATGGTATTTCAGAATTATGCCATCTATCCTACGATGAATGTGAGAGATAATATTGAATTTGGCTTGAAGAACAACAGGATTCCCAAAGAAGAAAGAGAAAAACTGGTTCAGGAGGCCAGCGAGAAGGTAGGGCTTGAAGACTATCTTGACCGGAAGCCCAGTACTCTTTCGGGAGGCCAGCGGCAGAGAGTGGCGCTGGCCCGGGCCATGGTAAAGAAGCCTTCCGTATTTCTTATGGATGAACCCCTCTCCAACCTGGATGCCAAGCTCAGAGTACAGATGAGAGTGGAGCTGATTGAGCTTCATAAAAAGCTGCAGACCACCTTTGTGTATGTAACTCACGATCAGGTGGAGGCTATGAGCATGGCGGATACGGTGATCCTGATGAATAATGGGTTTATCCAGCAGATCGCATCTCCTGAGGAGATTTACCGGAATCCGGCCAATCTCTTTACCGCCAAATTTATTGGTTCGCCGGCTATGAATATTGTAGAGCTGGGGGAGGGAATCCGCCTGGGCTTCCGGCCTGAAAGGGGTGTGCTGTCAGATTCCGCCGATGCAAAGGCTGACTTTCATGTGGAAGGACAAATTGTCACCAGAGAAATGCTGGGGCGTGAAACCACCTATTCTGTCAGGGATAAGGAAGGCAGAACCTATATGGTGACCGGATTGGATGACCCGTACAGAGTAGACGATCAGGTACATCTGAATGTAAGCCTGGAGCATATTTACTTTTTTGGAAAAGATGAGCAAAGAATTCACGAGGAGGATGCACAAAAGTATCAGGCATGCCTGGAAGCCTTAAGGAGGCGCCTATGAAAAATATAAAAGACAGATTCCTGGAAAAAATCGGTCCTTATCTGCTGGTTGCCCCGGCCATGACTGGAATTGCACTTTTTGTAGTCTATCCCATTATCAAGTTGATTTCTATGAGTTTTTATAAAGTGAATCAGCTGAATCCGGACAAGACAAGGTTTGTGGGAATTGAAAATTACCAAAAAATGTTTAAAACGGCAGAATTCCAGAAAGCTCTGGTAAATACAGGATACTATGCAGTATTTATGATCCTGATTGTACTCGGGTGTTCCCTGATTCTTGCGGTGTGGCTGGGATCGAAAAACTCAAAGGTCAATTCCGCGGCGCAGGCGTCGGCATTCCTGCCCCATATTATTTCCATGGTATCGGTAGGCTTGATTTTCCAGCAGATGATGGATCCGGATTTCGGCGTGTTCAACGCAGTTCTCGGGGCGGCAGGAATGGAGAAAAGCCAGTTCCTAAGAAGTTCTGACTCGGCTATGAATTCGGTAATTTTTACTTCGGCGTGGAAGAGCATCGGATATTATACGCTGATCCTGATTGCGGCGCTGCAGAGCATTCCCAAAAGTATTTATGAGGCGGCGGATTTGGATAATGCAGGAAATATAAGGACATTTTTTAAGATTACGCTTCCCATGATATCTCCTCAGATCTTTTTTGTTTTAATTGTTATGACCATCGGCAACTTCAAAGTATTTGAGACCATCAGGGTGATGACGTCAGGAGGCCCCAACAATGCAACCACATCCTTAGTCTACTATATTTATAATAAAGTATTTATGGATTTTGATGTGGGAAGGGCAGCGGCAGGAGGAGTGATTCTGCTGATTATAGTGGGAATTATGACCGTGCTTTACTTTGTAAGCCTGTCCAAGAAGGTACATTATCAATAAGAAAGGGGAAGAAACATGTATAAATTAAGTCAGAACGTGTGGACGGTAATAGGAACCATCCTAAAGGCAGTATTGATTTTTGTGTTCATATTCCCGTTCTTATGGATGGTATCGGTTGCTTTACAGACTGATAAAGAGATTTCTTCTTCCCCTATTACCTTGATTCCGGCTGTACCGCAGTGGATTAATTTTGCAGCAGCATGGAGCAAAGGGCCGTTTCTTTTATACCTGAGAAACTCCCTAACCATCATTGTATGTGTCATTGTCATGCAGATGGTGATTATGGTGCCGGCGGCTTATGCATTTGCAAAATGTGATTTTAAAGGTAAAAATTGGATGTTTGGCCTGGTCCTTATTGCATTTATGACTCCGGGACAGATTACCTTCCTGCCCATCTACCAGATGATGTCTGATTGGGGGGTGATGAATACCCTGCTTCCACAGATTCTGCCTTTTATGAGCAATGCATTTGGAATTTTCCTGCTGAGACAGTATTTTATGCAGGTGCCGGATGAGCTGATTGAGGCGGCCAAGCTTGACAATGCAGGTTCCCTAAAGATCGTGTATAAGCTGATGCTGCCTATGGCCAAGCCGGCTATGAGCACCGTAGTGTTATTCAGCTTTGTAAGTCATTGGAATGATTATTTTTGGCCCTTGGTTATGACCCAGACTACAGATGTACGGCCTTTGCCAATCGGAATTGCCATGTTAAAGAATACGGAAGGCATCACGAACTGGAACATTATTATGGCCGGTAATATGATCCTGGTAATGCCGATCTTGCTGGTATATGTCTTCTGCTCCAAGTCCATTATCCGTTCCTTTGCTTATTCGGGAATTAAATAAAGGCAGTAAATAAGTATAAATAGAGGAGAGAAACAATGAAACTGGAAGGGAAAAAAGTAGCTTTTTTAGGAGACAGTATTACAGAGGGCCATGGCCTGGAGAGTACGGCCGGGGCTTACTGGAATCTTTTAAAGGAAAGGGAAGGGCTTAAAGAGATTTATGTGGATGGAATCGGTGGGACTCGCTTTAGCAAGCAGTGGACCCCCAGTGAGAATCCCAGACATGATCGTGACTTTATCCCAAGAGTGGCCAGTATCCCTGCAGATACAGATATTATCGTTGTCTTCGGGGGCACCAATGATTTTGGCCATGGCGATGCGCCTTTAGGCAGCAGGGGAGATAAATCTCCCTATACATTCTATGGCGCCTGCGATCTCTTAATACGCCGCCTCCTTGAACGCTGCCCCATGGCGGAGCTGGTGTTTATGACGCCGCTGCACCGCCTGATAGAGGAGCAGAATGGCCGGAAGCTTCGGGATTATGTGGAAGCTCTGCGTCAGGTAACCGAATACTATGGGGTTCCCTTGGTGGATCTGTATGCCACAAGCGGAATACAGCCTAAACTGGCAATCATTCAGCAGACATATTGTCCGGATGGTCTTCATCCTAATGAAGCAGGACATGAGAGGATCTATAAACGGTTAAAAGGGGTTTTAGAGCAACTGTAATATAAATTCATTGCCGCATTTTGCGGCAGACAAGGAGGAGTTAGAATGAAAAGAACCACAAGGAAAGCAACTGCATTGGTAATGGCATCTGTTATGATGCTGGGGCTTACGGCATGCGGCGGCCAAAGCAGCCAGAGTTCAGGAACTGCTCAGACCACGGCAGCAAAGACAGAAACAGAGGCAGCCAAAGCAGAGACCAGTGCTCCGGCGAAAGCAGCAGCCGGCGGAGAGAAAGCCACAGTGAATTTTTGGCACTCCATGAGCGGCGGCAACGGAGAACTTCTTCAGTCTATCGTAGATAATTATAATGCATCTCAGGATAAGGTACAGGTGGTTGCAGAATACCAGGGCGATTATTATTCGGCGATTGCAAAGGCTCAGACAGCCATCGCGGCAGGCAACGGGCCCGATATTCTTCAGACCGGTTCCGGCCAGGTGTCCATTTTGGCAAAGGAGGAAGGAATTTTAGAGAACCTGGTACCTTATATGAATCAGTCAGGAATGGAATTTTCTGATTTTGACCCCACCTTTATCACCGGCATGAGCATGGATCCCAATAATTCAGAATCCTTGGTAGCGTTCCCAATGGGATGTTCCACACCGGTTATGTACTGCAACATGGATATCCTTGACGCAGCAGGTGCAGAGGTTCCCACCAGCTGGGCAGAGATGAGCGAGCTTACCAAGAAGCTTATAGCAGACGGAGTGATTGAGTATGGATTTGCCATTCCTCATGACTGCTGGTATTTCTGGATGTTCGTCGCCCAGAATGATACGACTGTATTTAGTGATGATGGAATGAAGTTTCAGTGTGTAGATGACGGAACAGGTATCGAGGCTATGCAGGTTGTTCAGGATATGTGTAAAGATAAAGTGATGTATTTCGGTCCGGTTCAGGATTCCGGTTCTACCTGCCGCGGCATGTTCCTCGACGGCAAATGTGCGTTTTTTGTAAACTCTTGTGCAGACCTTAAGAGCGTAGAATCCAATGCAGGTTTCAACTATTCCGTACAGTATGTTCCGAAGCTGAAAGTCAATGCAGTTCCCAGCGGCGGCAATACCCTTACTATGCTGGCTTCTGCCGCCGATAAAGATGCGGCATGGGATTTCATGCACTGGCTGTATACGGAAAATGATGGCGTGGCAACCTTCGCGGCAAACACAGGATATCTTCCTCCTTCCAAGACGATTGCAGAGCAGCCGATTATTAAAGAGAAGAGGGCTTCTAATCCTAATTACGAGGTGGCTTACAATCAGCTTGAGCACGGCAATAACTCTCACATGGTAATGCAGCCCAATAACGGCGATGTGGCCAACAACATTACTGCTGTTATGGAGGCATGCTTCTACGACTTTGAGGATGTAACGGAGAGAATGACGGTTCTCAAAGAAGAGGTTGAAGATATTCTGATCGACCTTCAGTAGAATGGAGGAGAGGATGAAACCGTGTATCTCGGCATCTATTATGTGCGCAGATCTTATGAATATTGGGTCTCATCTGAAAGAACTAGAACGGTGCGGCTGTGAATATATCCATGTGGATATTATGGATGGGATCTTTGTTCCCAATTATACTCTGGGAACGGATCTTGTCCGCCGGCTTCATCAGGCCACAAGGATTCCTTTGGACCTTCACCTTATGGTGGAGGCTCCAGAGGATAAACTGGACTATTTTGAATTATTTCCAGAGGATGTGGTCAGCATCCATGTGGAATCCACACGGCATCTTCAGAAGGCGTTGTCGAAGATCAGACAGAGAGGCGCGAAAGCGTCAGCTGCCCTGAATCCGGCGACACCTATTTGCTGTTTGGACTACCTGTATGATGACTTGGACATGGTTCTGATTATGACTGTGAATCCGGGATTTGCAGGGCAGAAGATGATACCCTCCACTTTAGGGAAGATTACCCAGGTAAAGGAATGGCTGAAGCAGAAGGGAAAAGGTCATATCCCCGTAGAAGCGGATGGCAATGTCAGTTTTGAAAATGCAGTTAAGATGGAAAGAGCCGGCGCCGATATATTTGTGGCAGGAACAAGCAGTATTTACCGGCAGGGGATTCCTTTTGAAGACAGTGTGAAAGCGTTTCGGGAGGTTCTCCGGCCGAACTAAGAAAAATATGGCAAAGGGCCAGATAAGGAAGGTGTGTATGGAACGACAGGAATTAAGCTTAATGACGCTGGAAGCATTGTTAAAAAAAGAAGGGATCCTCTGCTCCTGCGGCCGGTGTCATCAGTCGCCGGTAGACCAGGTAGAGCTGGGAAGAGATAATTTGTGGAAGATCGTCTCTATGGCAGAAGCCTGCAATATGAGACACCCAGTGGTTATTGCAGATCGGAATACAGAGGAGATCAGCCAAAAGGTAAGAAAGATTCTGGAAGAGGGCGGAATTGCCCCTAAGTTCCATCTTCTTGATACGGACAGGCCTGAGCCAGATGAGTATTGGGTGGGATCAGCAGCCCTTTATTATGAAAAGGAATGGGATGGAATTATTGCAGTCGGGTCAGGAACCATCAATGATATCTGTAAGATTGTGTCTTCTATGACAAAGCTCCCCTATATTTTAGTGGGTACGGCCCCATCTATGGATGGATTTGCCTCCAACACTTCCTCTATGGTGAGAGACGGTTTGAAGGTGTCGATTCCTTCGGCATGTCCTTCTAAGATTCTTTTGGATACCCGGATTCTGGCTCAGGCTCCTATGAGGATGATACAGGCAGGGCTGGGTGATATGGTAGCCAAATATGTGAGTCTGTGTGAGTGGAAGCTGTCACACCTGATTACAGGAGAGTATTATTGCCGTGAGATTGCCGATTTGGTACAAAAGTCTCTTGATACCTGTATGGAATCCAGCAGCCGTCTGATCGAACGAGATGAGGAGGCAGCCGGGAATGTGGCATATGGCCTGGTTTTATCAGGGATTGCCATGAGCTTTGCAGGTATTTCTCGTCCGGCATCGGGAACAGAGCACTATTTTTCCCATATTTGGGAGATGAATGCCCTGGAGCATCACATGGGTCATGACCTTCATGGAATCCAGGTGGGAGTGGGAACCCTGCTTACGCTTCCCGTTCTGAAGGCCATAGGGCAGATGGAGCCGGACAGACAGAAGGCTTTGGCAAGTGTGAATGCATTCTCCCATGAGGAGTGGAAGAAATTTGTGAAGAAGGTATTTGGCTCGGCTGCCCCCAGTATTGTAAAGCGGGAAGAGGAAGAACAGAAATACAGCAAAGAACATCACAAGGAGAGGCTTGAGATTATTATTTCTAACTGGAAAGAAATTCAGGATATTATCGCCCAGCTGCCTGAGGAGGAATGGCTTCGCGAGAAGCTTCGCCAGACAGGTGCGCCGCTGACTCCTGAGGAAATCGAAATCTCGAAAGAGATGGTTTATGAGTCCTTTATCGCTACAAAGGATATCCGGGACAAGTATATTTGTACAAGATTACTTTGGGATTTAGGAATGCTGGAGGAGACTGCTGATAAGTTTTTTAGATAAGGAGAAAGGAATGGTTTATAAAGAAGAAACTGCTGTGAATGCCTTGCGCATTCTGTCGGCGGATATGGTAGAACATGCGAAATCCGGACATCCAGGCATGCCCCTGGGCGCTGCGGGAATTGCCTATGAGCTTTGGGCCAATGAATTGAGGCATAATCCCAAGGACACGAAGTGGGCTGACAGAGACAGATTTGTCCTTTCATCTGGCCATGGGTGCGCTCTTTTGTACTCTCTGCTTCACCTTTTTGGATATGGGCTGACAGTGGATGATCTTATGCATTTCAGGCAATTCGGCTCCCTGACTCCCGGGCATCCTGAATATGGCCATACTCCAGGTGTGGAAGCTACCACGGGGCCTTTGGGTTCCGGGATTGCAATGGCTGTGGGTATGGCAGCAGCAGAGGCACACCTTGCAGCAGTTTTTAACAGGGAAGATTACCCTGTTGTGAACCATTATACATATGCATTGTGCGGGGATGGGTGTATGATGGAGGGAATCTCCACAGAAGCCTGTTCCTTGGCAGGTACTTTGGGCCTTGGAAAGCTGATTATCTTCTATGACAGCAATGGGATCACCATTGAGGGAAGTACGGATTTGGCATTCACGGAGAATGTGGAAGGGAAGATGGAAGCATTGGGCTTTCAGACTCTTATGGTCGAGGATGGCAACGATCTTGCCGCGATCGGTAAGGCAATTCAGGCTGCAAAGGCAGAAAAAGAGAAACCATCCTTTATTACTGTAAAGACAAAAATCGGCTTTGGGTGTCCGGCCAAGGAAGGGAAAGCCAACAGTCACGGCGAGCCCTTGGGGGCCGAGAACATAAAAGAACTTAGAAAAACCCTGAAATGGCCGGAGGAGGAACCTTTTAAAGTTCCTGAAGAAATCTATGACTGGTATAAAAAGCTGGGGAGCAAAGGAGAAGAAGCCCAGAGGTGCTGGAACCAGATGTTTGAAAAATATTGTCTGGAATATCCGGAATTGGCACGGCTCTGGCGCCGGTATTTTGATGGAGAGGCGAGCGCAGAGCTTCTGGAGGATAAGGCGTTCTGGGATATGGAGGACAAGCCTGATGCGACCAGGAACATTTCTGGTATTATGATAAACCGTCTGAAGGACAGGATTCCCAATCTCATAGGAGGAGCGGCAGACTTGTCTCCTTCCACCAAGACCTATATGAAGGATGAAGGAACCTTCTCCAAGAACAATTATAAAGGAAGAAATCTGCATTTTGGTATTAGGGAAGGAGCTATGGCTGCCATAGGCAATGGCCTGGCACTGCATGGCGGCATCAGGCCTTATGTGTCCACATTTTTAGTGTTCAGCGATTACCTAAAACCAATGGCAAGGCTTTCCGCTTTGATGAGTCTTCCGGTAACCTATGTTCTGACCCATGACAGTATTGGGGTAGGAGAGGATGGGCCTACCCACGAGCCTGTAGAACACATGACAATGTTTCGAGCGATGCCGAGGATCATGACCTTCCGCCCCGCAGATGCCAGGGAGACGGCAGCTGCCTGGTATTATGCCGCTACCGTAAAGGATCATCCCACCGTGCTGGCATTAAGCCGCCAGAACCTTCCTCAGATTTCCGGGACAGGGAAAGGGGCCTTACATGGGGGATACGTGGTAAAGGCATGCAGTGGAATGCCCCAGGCCATCTTGATGGCAAGCGGTTCGGAATTGCAGCTGGCGGTGAGGGCTGCAGAGATTCTGGAGGAAGAAGGAATACAGGTGCAGGTGGTATCTATGATCTGCATGGAGCTTTTTGACAGCCAGCCAGAGGAGTATAAAGAGTCGGTTCTTCCAAAGACAGTTAGGGCCCGGGTAGCCATTGAGGCTCAGACGGGCTTGGAATGGGGGCGGTATACAGGCTTAGATGGAGCATGTATCTCCATGAACAGCTTTGGGGCCAGCGGCAAGGCGGAGGTACTGTTTGAACATTTTGGGTTTACGGTGGATCATGTGGTAGAAACCACGAGAAGAATTTGCGGTTAAGATTTTGAAAATTGGAAAAGCGGAGGACGTGAAAAAATTTTTGCGTCCTCCGCTTTTTACAATCCTTTATATCTGTGTGCCGGTCAAAAGGTTCCTCTGAGCCGTGGCCAGCATCAGCTTAATCCGGTTCAGCTGGTTCACCTCGCTGGCTCCGGGGTCGTAGTCTACGGCGATAATATTGGAGCCGGGATAAACCCTTCTCAGTTCCTTAATCACACCTTTTCCCACAATATGATTGGGCAGGCAGCCGAAGGGCTGGGTGCAGACGATGTTGGTGACGCCGCTGTGAATCAGCTCCAGCATCTCGCCGGTGAGAAACCATCCTTCTCCCGTCTGGTTGCCAAGAGAGACAAAATCTTTTGCCATGTGGGCAAGCTCCTGAATCCTTGCGGGAGCGGTGAAGTGGCTGCTGGCAAGAAATTCTTTTCTGGCCACCTTGCGCATATATTCCAAAAGAGAAATTCCCACATTACACAGTCTGGCAGTGGAAAGGCTGCCGCCTAGGTTCTCTGCTTTGAAATTGGCGTTGTAGAAGCAGTACAGCAGAAAATCCATAAGATCCGGCATGACTGCTTCGGCTCCTTCTGCCTCCAGAAGCTCTACAATATGGTTGTTGGCAAGGGGCGAGAACTTGACGAGAATCTCTCCCACAATACCGACCTTGGGCTTTTTCACATCCAACCTGGGAAGGCGGTCAAAATCCCGGATAATCCCCTTAATATTTTTGTGAAATTCCATCATGGAGGGGCTTCGCTTTGACAAGGCGGCGATGCACCTCTTTTTCCATGCCTGATGAAGCCGGTCGGCAGAGCCAGGCTCCTTTTCATAGGGCCTGGTGGCATAGACCACCCTCATGAAAATATCTCCATAGACCACAGCCTGCATACATTTGATCAGCAGAGGAATGGTCAGCTGGAATCCGGGGTTAGTCTCCATGCCGTTGGCGTTGATGGAGATCACAGGGATCTGAGCCATGCCTGCCTTCTCTAAGGCACGCCGGATAAAGCCGATATAGTTGGAAGCCCGGCAGCCGCCGCCGGTCTGACTCATAAAGACGGCAGTGCGGTCTAAGTCATATTTACCTGACAGAAGGGCTTCCATAACCTGGCCGATTACGATGAGAGACGGGTAGCAGGCATCGTTGTTCACATACTGAAGCCCCACATCGATGGCGGACCGGTCATGGTTCTTAAGGATCTCGATCTGATAGCCGAAAGAGCGGATGGCCGGCTCCAGAAGGTCAAAGTGGATAGGCGACATCTGGGGGCACAAAAGAGTGTAGGTCTTTTTCATCTCCTTTGTGAACATTACCCGGTTGTAAGCCCCAGACACCATCCTTCTCTCAAAATGATTCTTGTCCCGAACCTTCAAGGCGGCGATGAGGGAGCGGACCCGGATGCGGGCAGCCCCCAGGTTGTTCACTTCGTCAATCTTTAAAACCGTATAAATCTTGCCGGCAGAGGAAAGAATATCATGTACCTGATCGGTTGTGACGGCATCAAGACCGCATCCGAAGGAATTTAACTGGATCAGATCCAGGCAGCTGCTTGTCTTTACATAGGAAGCGGCAGCATAAAGCCTGGAATGGTACATCCACTGGTCCGTCACAATAAGAGGCCGTTCTACCTGCCCCAAGTGGGAGATGGAATCCTCTGTCAGCACTGCCAGTCCGTAGGATGTGATCATCTCCGGAATGCCGTGGTGGATCTCCGGGTCAATGTGATAAGGCCTGCCGGCCAGAACAATACCATGGCGGTTATGTTCCTTAAGCCAGGCAATGGTTTCCTCGCCCTTCCTCTGAAGATCCAGGCGGGACTGTAAAAGCTCCTGCCAGCCCTTGTGAGCCGCCGTCAGAATCTCTTCCCTGGGAATGCCAAATTCCCTGGTAAATTCCGAGGCCAGCTGTCTGGAGAGAATCTCCTCGCTGGTAAATGCCATGAAGGGATTCAGGAATTTCACCTGATTCTCCGCCAGCTCCTCCATATTGTTTTTGATGTTCTCCGCATAGGAAGTAACCATAGGGCAGTTGTAATGGTTGCCTGCCTGGGGCTGTTCGTTCCGCTCGTAGGGAATACAGGGATAAAAAATGGTTTTGATCCCCTGAGCAATGAGCCAGGCAACATGGCCGTGGACAATCTTTGCAGGATAACACTCGGATTCGCTGGGGATGGATTCGATGCCAAGCTCATAAATCTTTCTGGTGGACTGGGGGGAGAGCACGGTCCGAAATCCCAGTTCTTTAAAAAATACGGCCCAGAAGGGATAGTTCTCGTAAAAATTCAATACCCTTGGAATTCCGATGGTGCCCCGCACCGCCACATCGGGGGTAAGGGCCTCGTAATCAAACATGCGATGGTATTTGTAATCAAAAAGATTGGGGACTTCCTTTTTGGCCCGCTCTTTTCCCAGGCCCCGTTCGCAGCGGTTGCCGCTGATAAACTGACGGCCGCCTTCAAAACGGTTGACGGTCAGAACGCAGCGATTGGTGCAGCCCTTGCACCGGGCCATGGAGGTGTCGTATTTGAGACCGATAATCTTGTCAAGAGGCAGCATAGAGGAGGTCTGACCCTCCTGATACCGCTCCCTGGCAATAAGGGCGGCGCCGAAAGCTCCCATGATTCCGGCAATATCCGGGCGGACCGCCTCACAGCCGGAGATCTTCTCAAAGCTTCTGAGAACCGCGTCGTTATAGAAGGTCCCGCCCTGAACCACCACATGAGTGCCAAGATCCTTGGGGCTTGTGATCTTAATGACCTTGTAAAGGGCATTCTTAATGACAGAGTAGGCCAGTCCGGCGGAGATATCCGCCACGCTTGCCCCCTCCTTCTGAGCCTGTTTTACATTGGAATTCATAAACACGGTACAGCGGGTGCCCAGATCGGTAGGGTTCTTGGCAAACAGGGCTTCTTTTGCAAAATCTTCCACAGAATAGTTTAAGGATTTTGCAAAGGTCTCAATAAAGGAGCCGCAGCCTGAGGAACAAGCCTCGTTGAGCTGGACGCTGTCCACAGTATTGTCGCAGATCTTGATGCACTTCATGTCCTGGCCGCCGATATCCAGAATGCAGTCCACCTGAGGATCAAAAAATGCGGCGGCATAGTAGTGGGAGATGGTCTCCACCTCCCCCTCATCAAGCATAAGGGCGGCCTTTAAAAGAGCTTCTCCGTATCCTGTGGAGCAGGACCAGGCGATGCGGGCAGTGTCAGGCAGAAGGGCACGAATCTCCCGGATGGAGCGGATGGCCGTGGCCAGGGGGCTGCCGTTGTTATTGCTGTAAAAATGATACAAAAGGGAGCCATCTTCTCCAACCAAAGCGGTCTTTGTCGTGGTGGAGCCGGCGTCGATTCCCAGAAAGCATCTGCCCTCATAGGAAGACAGAGAAGCCTTGCCTACCGTGTGAAGGTTATGCCTGTCCGTAAACCGGCGGTAATCCTCCTCGTCATCAAACAAAGGCTCCATACGCTTTACTTCAAAGTCCATCTGAATGCCGTGGGTCAGACGGGTGATCAGGTCATCCAGGGAAATGGATACCTCCTCATGGCTGTTCATGGCAGCCCCTAAGGCAGCAAAAAGATGGGAGTGGCCGGGAGCGATAATCTGCTCCTCTGCCAGATTCAAGGTGCGGATAAATGCCAGCCGCAGCTGAGAGAGGAAGTGTAAGGGGCCTCCCAAAAAGGCCACATTGCCCCGAATGGGCTTTCCGCATGCCAAGCCGCTGATGGTCTGGTTGACTACGGCCTGGAAAATAGAAGCGGCCAGATCCTCTCTGGTGGCACCTTCATTGATCAGGGGCTGAATATCCGACTTGGCAAATACACCGCAGCGGGCGGCGATGGGATAGATCATCTGATAATTTTTGGCATATTCGTTAAGTCCGGCAGCATCGGTCTGAAGAAGAGAAGCCATCTGATCAATAAAAGAGCCGGTACCGCCGGCGCAGATGCCGTTCATCCTCTGGTCAATTCCACCGGAAAAGTAGATAATCTTGGCATCCTCACCGCCCAGTTCAATGGCCACGTCGCACTGAGGCGCCTCGGCTCGGAGAGCTTTGGCCACTGCCACAACCTCCTGGACAAAAGGCACCTCCAGGTGAGCAGACAAGGTAAGACCGCCTGAACCGGTGATGGTGGGATGAAGCATAGCCGGTCCTAATGCTTCCCGGGCCCGTCCTAAAAGGGAAGCCAGGGTTTCCTGGATGTTGGCATAATGCCTCTCATAATCTGCAAACAGAACATCCTTGTGGGAAGAATCGGTGACAGCTATTTTTACGGTAGTGGAACCAATATCAATTCCTAATGAATAAATTTTGTTCATATTCTGCGGGGGTAATCCCCTGCCTCCTTTGCATAAAAGCATTGCACAGTGTCACAATACCCTAGCTAGTTTAACATAAAACAGTTGAGAAAACAATCAGGGGTGACTGTTAAAAATTTGTGAATGTAGATTTATTTGACAAACAGACGGTCAGAAACTATAATGATAAAGTCGAAAGCACATTGGAAGTTTATGGATATGGGAAAAGGGTGAGATTATGATTCAGATCTTTTTGACAGAGGATGGGGCGATCCATCAGAAGGACGAAGTACAAAACGGAGCATGGATGGCCCTTACAGACCCTACGGCCACAGAGATTCTGGAGATTTCGGAAGCCTATGGCATTGACCCGGATCATTTGAGGGCTCCCCTGGATGAGGAGGAGCGTTCCCGTATTGAGGTGGAGGACGATTACACTTTAATTCTGGTGGATATCCCCGCTATGGAAGAGAGAGATGGCAAAGACTGGTACGTGACCATTCCCCTGGGTATTATTATGACGGATCAGATGATGATTACCGTATGCCTGGAGGAGACGCCGATTCTTACGGCTTTTATGGACGGCAGGGTGAAGGAATTCTATACCTATATGAAAACCAGGTTTATTTTACAGATATTATATAAGAATGCTTCCATGTACTTACAGTATTTAAGGATCATCGACAAGAAAAGCGATGTGGTGGAGCGCAAGCTTCACAAAGCCCAGAAGAATCGAGAGCTTATGGAGCTTCTGCAGCTGGAGAAGAGCCTTCTCTATTTTTCCACGTCCCTTCGTTCTAACGAGGTGGTGCTGGAGAAGCTGATGAAGAGCGAACGGATCAAAAAGTATCCTGAGGATACGGAGCTTTTGGAGGATGTTATCATTGAGAATAAGCAGGCCATCGAGATGGCCAACATCTACAGCGGCAACTTAAATGTGACCACAGAGGCAGTGGCTTCCGTGATTTCCAACAATTTAAATATTGTCATGAAGCTTTTAACCACCATCACCCTGGTGATGTCCATACCTACCATGATCGCCAGCTTTTACGGCATGAATGTGTTGGGGATTCCCTTTGCCATGCATCCTCAGGGATTCTGGATTGTCATTGGATTCACAGTGGCGCTGTCCCTTGTATTGACCCTGATATTTTCCAAAAAGGACTTGTTTTAAGCCTTTTGGCCTTAATCTTAAGAAAAGGATGAGAGAATGAAATTTTTTCACAAGCTGGAACACAAGTATTCAAAATATGCCATTAACAACCTGATGTACTATATTGTGGTTCTCTACGGCATGGGCCTGGTCCTGTACCTCTTTGACCCTATGTTTTACTGGCAGTACCTGTCCCTTGACATGGGAGCCATCTTCCGCGGGCAGCTCTGGCGGCTGGTTACCTTCCTCGTATACCCCCCGGCTCTTGGAAGCTGGGTGTTAAGCGATATATTTTTTGGCATCCTGGCCCTTTTTATGTACCACAGCCTGGGGATTACCTTGGAGCGGGTGTGGGGGGCCTTCCGGTTTAATGTATTTTTCTTTATGGGAATGCTGGGTCAGATTCTGGCGGCTTTTGTGGGATATGTGGTATTTCATCAGAGTTATTTTATTACCACGGGATTTTTGAATTTTTCCATATTCCTGGCCTTTGCCATATGCTTTCCTGATGTGCAGTTCCTGCTTTTTCTTGTGATTCCCGTGAAGGCCAAATGGCTGGCCATAGCGGAATCGGCAGTGTACGCTTACAGTTTTTTTAAAGGGAACGCCAGTATCCGGTGCGAGATTATACTCTCTCTCATCAATGTGCTGCTCTTTGTGGCCATGACCCGGAACTATCAGAGATACTCGCCTAAGGAGATCAAAAGAAAAAGAGATTTTCAAGCCAAGATGAGGGTGATGCCAAAAGGCCGCACCATCCACAAATGCGCAGTATGCGGCCGCACGGAGAAGGACAGCCCGGAACTGGAATTTCGGTACTGCTCCAAATGTGCAGGCGGGTTGGAGTACTGCCAGGATCATCTGTATACGCATCAGCATGTGACCCAAGAAGCCCTCCGGCTGCATGAGGAGGAAACAGGGAGGAAAGAATGAAAAGAACAAAGATTATATGTACTATGGGACCTAATACCAATGACCGGCAGGTTATGGCGGAGCTGGCCTTAAACGGAATGGACATTGCCCGGTTTAATTTTTCTCATGGCGACTATGAGGAGCACCGGGCCCGGTTTGAGCAGTTAAAAAGCATTAGAGACGAGCTGGGACTTCCCATTGCTGCTCTTCTCGATACCAAGGGGCCCGAGATCCGGACAGGAACCTTGAAGGAGGGGAAAAAGGTATCCCTCGCCGAAGGTCAGGAATTCACCCTGACTACAAGGAAGATCGAAGGAGATGAGACTGCCTGCTATATTAACTATAGCGGACTGAATCAGGATGTATCCCGAGGCAACCGGATTCTTATTGACGACGGCCTCATCGAGCTGGAGGTGGAGGAGGTTGATGGCACAGAGATCCGCTGCCAGGTAATAAACGGCGGGGAACTGGGAGAGAGGAAAGGGGTCAATGTGCCCAATGTAAAGGTAAAACTTCCTGCCCTTACTCAAAAGGATAAAGAAGACATCTGGTTCGGCATAGAGGAGGGATTTGACTTTATCGCCGCGTCCTTTGTGCGCAATGCCGAAGCCATCATAGAGATCAAGCAGATGCTGGATGTGGCCGGGGCCAACCTGAAGGTCATTGCAAAGATCGAGAATGCAGAGGGAATCGAGAATATTGATGCCATTATCCAGGCCAGCGATGGCATCATGGTGGCCAGAGGAGACATGGGCGTTGAGATCCCGGCCGAGAGAGTCCCCTACATCCAGAAGGAGATCATCCGCAAGTGCAATGAGGCCAGTAAGCCTGTGATCACAGCCACACAGATGCTGGATTCCATGATCCGCAATCCCCGTCCCACAAGGGCGGAGGTGACAGACGTGGCCAATGCGGTGTACGACGGAACCGATGCCATCATGCTGTCCGGGGAGACTGCCATGGGTAAATATCCTGTGGAAGCCTTAAAGATGATGGCTCAGATCGCAGAGGAGGCAGAGTCCCACCTGGATTATCAGGGATATTTAAAACGCAATGTTTCAGCGGAAAATCTGCGCAAGATTTCCAATGCCGTGTGCTTCTCCTCTGTGTCTACAGCCCATGACTTAAACGCAAAGGTGATTATTGCTCCCAGCATCAGCGGCTTTACTGCCGGGCTTTTATCGAAATACCGACCAGGGGCCGGAATCGTCGGCCTGTCTCCCAGCGCAAGTGCCGTGCGTCAGATGCAGATTATGTGGGGGGTCACTCCCTTTTTGGCAAAAAGAGCGGATTCTACCGATATTCTCATTGCGTCCTCCGTGGATCTGCTGAAGGAGAAAGGAATTCTGGAATCAGGAGACGTGGTGGTGGTGACTGCCGGTGTGGTGAGCCATGAACGCCGCCATGAGCCGGCCCAGGATACCAATATTATGCGGGTAGTGAATATTTTGTAATATAGAGGAACTTAGTACTGGACAAAGGAGTCTGCAATCAGGTACAATGTGACATTATTGCATGGTATCTGTATGCAGACTTTTTGCGTCACGGCCACACTTACATTACAGGAAAGGAAAAGCTTACAGTATGGAAAAGAAAACATTTGTTACAAAGGATCAGCTGGAGGAAATTGTGAAGGAGTATCCCACTCCCTTTCATCTCTACGACGAGAAGGGAATTCGGGACAACGCAGAGAGGCTAAAGGAGGCATTTGCCTGGAACAAAGGCTTTAAAGAATATTTTGCGGTGAAAGCCACGCCCAACCCCTTTATCTTAAAGCTGTTAAAGAAGTGCGGCTGCGGTACGGACTGCTCCTCCATGACGGAGCTGATGATGTCCGATGTATGTGGCTTTAAGGGAAATGAGATCATGTTTTCGTCCAATGACACGCCGCCTGAGGAATTTCGCTTTGCAGCTGACTTAGGGGCCATTATCAACCTGGACGATTTCACCCATATTCAGTGCCTTGAGGAGACCATAGGCAGGATTCCTGAGACCATCTGCTGCCGGTACAATCCGGGAGGGCTCTTTAAGATCAGCAACAGCATTATGGACAACCCCGGGGACTCCAAGTACGGTATGACCACGGAACAGATTTTTGAGGCGTTTAAGGTGCTGAAGGCAAAGGGAGCAAAGCATTTCGGAATCCATGCGTTTCTGGCCAGCAACACGGTGACCAACGAGTACTATCCAACTCTGGCAAAAGTCCTGTTTGAGATGGCCGTGAAGCTGAAAAAGGAGACAGGGGCGGATATCCGCTTTATTAATCTTTCCGGCGGCATCGGCATTCCCTACCGGCCGGACCAGGAGCCCAATGATATCATGGTCATCGGGGAAGGCGTGAGAAATGTTTACGAGGAGGTTCTTGTTCCGGCAGGCATGGGGGATGTGGCATTGTTTACGGAGCTGGGCCGTTTTATGCTGGCGCCTTACGGCTGTCTGGTGACAAAGGCCATTCACGAAAAGCATACCTACAAGGAGTATATCGGCGTGGACGCCTGTGCCGTCAACCTGATGCGCCCGGCTGTTTACGGCTCCTACCATCATATTACTGTGGCAGGGAAGGAGCAGGCGCCCTGTGACCATACCTATGATGTGGTAGGCTCTCTCTGCGAAAACTGCGATAAGTTTGCCATTGACCGGAATCTGCCTGAGATTGAGAAGGGGGATCTGCTGATTATTCACGACACAGGGGCTCACGGATTCTCCATGGGTTATAACTACAACGGCAAATTGCGTTCCGCGGAGCTTCTCCTAAAAGAGGACGGCTCTGTCCGGATGATTCGGCGGGCGGAGACGGAGAAGGACTACTTTGCCACCTTTGACTTCTGCGATATCTTTAAGAAATACCAATGAGAAAGGCCCCCGGCCTGGGATGCCATATGCCGGCGCGTGATCCCGGCCGGAAGGGCCCGCAGGCCGGGGCCATGGGACACGCGGAGAAATAAATTTGTAAGGAAAAAGAAAAATCCCCGTATCTGTTAGATACGGGGGATTACTTTTTCTTTAGGATTAAAAGGATTAAGGATTTAAGGTTTGTGCATTTCTTATGGTCTTAGTATAGCACATAGCCGGAGAAAATGTTTGTAGAATGTTTGAATAGATTATGAAGAAATTCTTAAGGTTGTAAAAAGAAGCAAATGATGTGATTTATGAATATTGTAAAGAAAAAGATAAGATTAAGGAAGAGTCGTGAATCGGGCAAAACAAGTGATTCATTGGGGGATAGGGGCTGATGAGGCGCTGACCGGCAGAGGAGTAGGCGTGGCGGTCCTCGATACAGGCATCTATCCTCATATAGATTTTGAACATCGCATCACTGCATTTTACGATGTGATCAGGAAACGAAGGGAGCCATACGATGACAACGGTCACGGAACTCACATTTCGGCCATTATCGGCGGAAGCGGGGAGGCGTCTGAGGGACGGTATCAGGGGGTGGCTCCGGGATGTCATCTCATCAGCGTAAAGGTACTGGACTCTAAAGGAGGAGGCTATGCCTCCGATGTTCTGACTGGTCTTAGATGGATTCGGGAGCAGAAGGAGCGGCTGGGAATCCGTATTGTGAATATCTCCGTAGGTTCCTATTCCAGAAGAAATATGAGTGAGAACTCCGCCCTGGTGCGAGGGGTGGACGCGGCATGGGACGATGGCCTTGTGGTGGTGGTGGCTGCCGGTAATAACGGGCCGGGCCGCATGACGGTGACGACTCCGGGAATCAGCCGGAAGGTCATAACGGTGGGATGTTCCGATGATGATAAGGAAGTCAATGTTATGGGAACCAGAATGGTGGACTATTCCGGCCGGGGTCCTACGGGGGCCTGCATCTGCAAGCCGGAGATCTTAGCTCCCGGCGCTGCGATCATCAGCTGCTGCAATGAGGACTGCCGCTATTCCGTGAAAAGCGGAACCTCCATGTCTACCCCCATAGTGGCAGGGGCTATTGCCCTTCTCCTGGAGAAATACCCGGATATGACCAACCGGGATGTGAAGCTGCGGCTCAGAGAACGAGCAGTGGATCTGGGGCTTCCGAAGAACCGTCAGGGATGGGGGATGCTGGATGTAGAGAGGCTTTTGGCGGATGAGATATAGAATATGATTTAACATATTATAGATTAATGAAGGGACTGTCGAAAGATAGTCTCTTTTGATAACGTTGGGCACTTCGGGATTTATACCTACGGCTTCTGCGGTATGTATGGAAAGATTCTGGCGGGAATTTGTTCAGGTAGACAGAACTGTATAAAATGTTATTGGGAGGGGGCCGAAACGGCCCCTTATTAAATTAAAATTAATTGACGAAGGAAACGGTTTCTGTCTATAATAGAGCCAGGGTGCGGTCAGAAAAGAGAGAGGGTCCGCCAAAAGGAGAACACCCATGAAATATTTAGAAAAGCACCCCATGATCATGATTGTCATCGGTATTACGGGAATATCCATGTCAGCTATTTTTGTAAAATACTCCAAGGCGCCATCAGTGGTAACGGCGGCTTACCGTTTGCTGTGGACGGTTTTCCTGATGACGCCTGTGGTGTGGGGGAGCAGATCCGGGCGCAGGGAGCTTCTTGCAACAGGTAAGAAGGCGGTGATGCTGTGTGCAGCCAGCGGTATTTTTCTGGCTCTTCATTTTTATACATGGTTTGAGTCTCTGAAACTTACTACGGTGGCCAGTTCCACCACCATCATATGTACGGAGGTCATATGGGTGGCATTGGGATACTGTCTGTTTCTGAAAGGAAAGCTGACAGGAAAGGCCGCGGCGGCAATCGCGGTAACTCTTTGCGGAAGCCTGATGGTTGCCTACTCGGATTCCGGGATGGGAGGAGGCCGTTTCTATGGAGATGTCCTTGCTCTTTTTGCCGCAGTGGCCGTAGCCTGCTACACGCTCATAGGCCGGGTGGCCCGGACCAGTCTTTCTACCATGGTCTATACTTATATTGTATATGGGTTTTCTGCCGCCGTACTGGTGATTCTTACGGTTGTTCAGGGGTATTCCATGACGGGATACGGCGGAAGCGCCGCCCTGACAGGGTTTCTTTTGGCTGTATTTTCCACCATTTTAGGGCACAGTATATTCAGCTGGTGTCTCAGATTCTTTTCACCTGCTTTTGTGTCTGCATCCAAGCTGTGCGAGCCTGTGGTGGCCGGCGCCTTTGCTGCCCTGCTTTTCGGGGAGATACCGGGAGCGCTTCAGATCGTCGGGGGAGCGGTGATCATAGGAGGAGTTATCTTTTATTCCCGAGTGGAATAAAAGATGGCCTTGACGCCCCTTTCAAACACGGTTATACTGATTCTGTAAGCTCATGCAGAATATTCTGTTCTGCACATCTGAAATATTCTTGTTTTCTGGGTGATGGTTCATCGCAGATTCAAGCGCAGAGGTAAGAGAAAGGCGAGGTGGTGCCTATGGATGCAGGATAACACAGCGGCCCGTGCAGAAAATCATTAGACATATACACAGCCATGAAGTATACTAAAAGAAATGCAGGGGGCCGGGAGGTAAGTGTCATGAAGGTGTATATGGGAGAGGAAGAGATAATAAAAAAAAATATGGCATTGGCGCAGGAGAAAATCTATACCACAGAATTTATAGAAGAACTGCCGGAGGATGTAAGGGCGGAGGTAATCGATGGACAGCTGTTTTATATGGCGTCTCCGACAGCCACACATCAGAGACTTTTGGGCTTTCTGCATGGAACGATCTGGAATTATATACGGGAAAAGAAAGGCAGATGTCAGGTTTATCCGGCACCCCTTGCTGTGTACTTGAACAAGGATCATCACACATATCTGGAGCCGGATGTGATCCTTGTGTGCGACCCCGGGAAGATGACGGAAAAGGGCTGCTATGGAGCACCGGATTTTGTCGCCGAGATCGTATCCCCCAGCACTCAGAGCCGGGATTATCTTTTGAAGCTGAACAAATACCAAAGCGCAGGGGTGAAAGAGTATTGGATTCTGGACATAAGAAAGAAAACCATCCATGTGTACGACTTTGAAAATGAGCGAAAAGACACCTATGATTTTGCGGATAAGATCGGTATGAAGGTTCTTTGGGGCCTGGAGATCGATTTTTCCGAATTTGACGCTCCTTAGGGTTGACATTTGGATAAAACTATATTATCATATAAAAAGAACATTTGTTCGATATTAAAGAGGGGAAGATATTATGAACAGAGATGAGAAGATCAAGGCATTAGAAGGCGCCATAACACAGATTGAGAAGGCCTACGGCAAGGGCTCCGTCATGAAGCTTGGGGATTCCGGGGCGAATATGAACATTGAGACAGTACCCACAGGCTCTCTGAGCCTGGATATTGCCCTGGGCCTTGGAGGGATACCAAAAGGACGTGTCATCGAGGTCTATGGCCCTGAGTCCAGCGGTAAGACCACAGTTGCCCTGCATATGGTGGCTGAGGTTCAGAAGAGAGGCGGCATTGCGGGATTTATTGACGCGGAGCATGCCCTGGATCCGGTTTATGCCAAGAAGATCGGAGTTGACATTGATAACCTTTATATCTCCCAGCCGGACAACGGGGAGCAGGCTTTGGAGATCACAGAGACCATGGTGCGGTCCGGAGCCGTGGATATCGTGATTGTGGACTCTGTGGCGGCTCTGGTTCCCAAGGCGGAGATCGAGGGGGAGATGGGAGATTCCCACATGGGTCTTCAGGCCAGGCTTATGTCTCAGGCTTTGAGGAAGCTGACCGGTGTCATCAGCAAGTCTAACTGCAGCGTCATCTTTATTAATCAGGTTCGTGAGAAGATCGGCGTCATGTTCGGCAATCCGGAGACTACCACAGGAGGCCGCGCCCTGAAGTTTTATGCGTCTGTCCGTATGGAGGTGAGAAAGGCGGAGGTCCTTAAGCAGGGCGGAGATGTAGTGGGGAACCGTGCCAAGGTGAAAGTGGTGAAGAACAAGATTGCTCCGCCTTTTAAAGAAGCTGAATTTGATATTATGTTCGGCTTGGGCATCTCCAGGGAAGGAGACATACTGGATCTGGCGGTAAAGGAGAATATTATCGAGAAGAGCGGCGCATGGTATGCTTACCAGGGAGCTAAGATCGGCCAGGGCCGTGAGAACGCCAAGATCTATCTCAGGGATAACCCGGCAGTATGCCAGGATGTGGAGAATAAAGTGCGGGCTATCTACGGGCTGGAAGCATCCTCCGTCCAGGAGGGCGGGGCCAAGGAAGAGAAGACAGAAAAGCCTGAGAAAGCAGGCAGACCGCCAAAAGCAGATAAGAAGGTGAAGGAAGAAGAAGCGGCTTCTGATACAGAAGTGATTTAGATGGAATGATAAGACGGAGAATCAGCCGCAAAGGCAGGTACAAGAGAGATTTCGAGAGTACATAAAAGGCAGAGGGAGGATATGGATGCAGATAGAGGCCCTGACCCCTTTGGATAAGCGGAGAAGCAAAGTCCTCACGGATGAGGACTTTGCCTTTGTTTTATACAAAGGAGAATTGAAGACATATGGGATTGAGGCGGGACAGGAGCTGGCGGATGAGACCTATGACAGGATTCTGAGGGAAGTCCTGTTTAAACGGGCCAAGGAGCGGGTTTTGTATCTTCTTAAGTCCAGGGACAGGACGGAACTGGAGATACGGCGGAAGCTGAAGGAGGGATATTATCCTCAGGAGGCCATAGAGTATGCGGTATCCTTTTTAAAGGAGTACCGCTTTGTGGACGATGAGGATTACGGGCGCAGATATATCCGTACTTATGCCGGGAAGAAGAGCAGAAGGCAGATGGAGTATGAGCTTTGCGGCAAAGGACTGCCTAGGGAAACGGTGGGCGTTCTTCTGGAAGAGCAGGGCCTGTCGGAGGAGGAGCCGATCCGCCGGTATTTGAAGAAGAAAGGCTATGAGAAAGATTCCGCCCTGCCGGGGGAGAAGGCCAGGATGGCGGCAGCCCTGGTGCGAAAAGGATTTTCCTATGATGATATATACCGGATCATGGAAGAGTGATGGCGGTATGAAAGATATATGGTTCGTTTGACGGGGCTTAGCCCATTAACACAGCGATTGTTGCAGGATAACACAGAGATTGTACACTTGACATAATGCACAAAACAGTTTAAAATTGTAGTGTTGTATTCTTGTACAATGAAAACTAAATAAGGAGGTGCTCCTGTGACAATAATAGCTGTAATAGCTACAATAATAATTGTGGCTCCTATTACCTGGGTGTTGGCGACCGCATACCGGAAAAAGACATATGAAAGCAAGATCGGCAGTGCGGAAGAAAAGTCAAGAGAGATAATAGATGAAGCATTAAAAACCGCAGAGACAAAAAAACGTGAAGCTCTCCTGGAGGCGAAGGAAGAGTCCATAAGGACAAAGAATGAACTGGACAAAGAGACCAAGGAACGAAGAGCAGAGCTTCAAAGGTATGAGAGACGTGTACTGAACAAAGAAGAAAACCTGGATAAGAAATCAGAAACCTTAGAACGCAGAGAGACAAGCCTGACGGCCCGAGAGGAGAATCTGAACCGGAAGCTGGCAGAGGCAGAAGAGCTCCGTGGTATGAGGCAGCAGGAACTGGAGAGAATCTCCGGCTTCACTTCCGAACAGGCAAAAGAGTATCTTTTAAAGTCTGTGGAAGATGACGTGAAGCATGATACGGCCAAGATGATCAAGGAGATGGAGAATAAGGCCAGGGAAGAGGCGGACAAGAAGGCAAAAGAGTATGTGGTGACGGCGATTCAAAGATGTGCAGCGGACCATGTGGCGGAGACTACGGTTTCCGTAGTACAGCTTCCCAACGATGAGATGAAAGGCCGTATTATCGGACGAGAGGGCCGCAATATTCGTACCCTGGAGACCATGACCGGAGTGGAATTGATTATCGATGATACCCCTGAGGCTGTGGTGCTGTCAGGATTTGATCCGGTGAGGAGAGAAGTGGCAAGGATCGCTTTGGAACGTCTCATTGTGGATGGGCGTATCCACCCCGCCAGAATTGAAGAGATGGTGGAGAAAGCGCAGAAAGAAGTAGAGATCAATATGCGGGAGGATGGCGAGGCTGCCACATTGGAAGTGGGCATTCACGGCATTCATCCGGAATTAGTAAAACTGCTTGGTAAGATGAAGTTCAGGACCAGCTATGGTCAGAATGCTTTGAAGCATTCTATTGAGGTGGCTCAGTTGTCAGGACTGTTGGCGGCGGAAGTCGGAGTTGATGTCCGGATGGCAAAGCGGGCCGGTTTATTACATGATATCGGTAAATCCATTGACCATGAAGTGGAAGGTTCCCATGTGAAACTGGGAGCAGAGTTGTGCAAAAAGTACAAGGAGTCTGCCACAGTTATCAATGCGGTGGAATCCCATCATGGCGATGTTGAGCCAGAGAGTTTAATTTCCTGCATCGTTCAGGCTGCGGATACCATATCGGCAGCAAGACCGGGCGCAAGAAGAGAGACCCTGGAAACATATACAAACAGGCTGAAGCAGCTGGAGGAGATTACAGATTCCTTCAAGGGAGTAGATAAGTCATTTGCTATTCAGGCAGGTCGTGAGGTCAGAGTTATGGTAATACCAGAGCAGATCAGCGATGATGATATGGTGCTGCTGGCAAGAGAGATTTCCAAGAAGATTGAGGAATCCATGGAATATCCGGGACAGATTCGTGTCAATGTGATTCGTGAATCAAGAGTTACCGATTATGCAAAATGAGAAAAGAGAGAGGCTGGTGTCTGTGCACAGCCTCTTTTTTGTAAGAAAAAATTTCGTTGACAGTGGAGGTGAGAAAGAATAGAGTAAAAGGTAGAAAGGGGAGATCTTATGAAGATAGGAAAGCAGCCGTTAGCAGTCATATTTTTGGCCGCCGTATGGGGGTTGGCAGTTCCCAGCCAGGCCTTTGGAGCTGTGGCTATACCACGTGTGGTCCTGGATGTGGAAAGCGATATTAAGGTGGGAGACAGTTACTCCGCTGATGATATAGAGGTTACACCTGAAAAGGACTGTTATACGGTGGAGGAGATTAGGGTCCTTAATGAAGATGAGGAATTTTGGTGGAAGGAGACGGATATCCCCAAGATCAGCGTAACGCTCAGGGCTGAGGATGGATACTATTTCAGCCTTGCCAGAGGAGATATTGAGATTAAGGGCGGAACTTATGTAAGCGGCAGGAAGGAGGATTCCTACACCCTGGTTCTCACCATCCTGCTGCCTTCTATGAGAGAATATCTTGGGGAGCTGTCAGGAGCAAAATGGAGCTCCTACAAGGATGGAGCATGGGAGGAGGCTGTCAATGCAGGTTCCTATGAGGTGCGTCTGTACCGGGATGGCAAGTCTGTAGGCGGAATCCAGAAGGTAGTAGAACCACAGATCGATTTTGGCAGCCTGATGGGGAGAGAAGGTACCTATAGCTTCCAGGTGCGGGCAGTGAATGGACAGAATCGTGATAAGAAGACGGACTGGCTGGAGGCAGAAGCCACATCCTATGTGGATAAGACATTGGCGGAACAGCTCCGCATCCAATACGGCAATGTGATTCCCGATTATATAACAGAGCCTTCTCAGATGAACCAGATATTTTATGCCCCAGATCAGTACGGCTGGATCCATGACAACGGCGGATGGTGGTACCGCAATCCGGACAACAGCTATACTACCAGTAACTGGCAGCTAATTGATGGTAAGTGGTATTATTTTAATTCTGTGGGATA
The DNA here is from genome assembly GCA_022796015.1 of Hungatella sp. Taxonomy (GTDB): domain Bacteria; phylum Bacillota; class Clostridia; order Lachnospirales; family Lachnospiraceae; genus UBA3402. The sequence goes on from JAAWHU010000011.1 coordinate 45,968, forward strand.
TATGGTCACAGGATGGATAGACTGGGAAGAAAAATCTTACTACTGTGACCCTGTAGATGGCCACATGCTTGTGAATACCATGATTCCCGATGGGAGTGGACTGCGGGTGGATTCAACAGGAGCGTGGATTCAGTAAAAGGATTATATAAATTAAAAGAATATTCTGACAATATATTATATCCAAAGCCTGCTGCACCAAGCATTTCAATGAGCCCAGTAAGGCAGAACCCAGTCGGGGTTAGACCCTCCTGTGTTCTATGGTCTCATTTTCATGGTGCAAATGTCTTTTCCTGTCATATATTGTCAGAATATTCAACTAAGTTTCGAGTTTCGCAATTACCTGATTATATCAAGATAAAGAGAGGTTAAGACATGGCAGACAGTGTAGTGCGGTTAAAGAGAGAACTGAGATATGAAGGAACGATCTTAAAAATTTATGAGGATACGGTGATGGCTAACGGTCATGAGGCCCATTGGGATTTTATTCATCATGATGGCGCGGCAGCCGTGCTTCCGGTTGCGGCGGATGGAAAGATTCTTATGGTGCGCCAGTACCGCAACGCCTTAGACCGGGATACTCTGGAGATTCCGGCAGGTAAGCTGGACGACCCCCATGAGCCTAAGATTGAATGTGCATACAGGGAATTGGAGGAGGAGACCGGATATCGGACAGATCATCTGGAATATCTTATGAGCGTCAATACCACAGTAGCATTCTGTGACGAGGCCATTGATATTTTCATAGCAAGAGACCTGATCCCTTCCCAGCAGCATCTTGACGAGGATGAGGTGATTGACGTGGAGCCGTGGGAGCTGAAGGATCTTCTGGAGCTGATCTACTGCGGAAAGATGACGGATGCAAAGACAGTAGCGGCCATTACTGCTTATGCAGTAAAATACGGCGGCAGTGACAGGCAGTAATAGGAAGAACGAAAGCCGCATATATTGTGACAACAGTAGATGAGGCAGAAGTCATGAAAAAAATAAGAAGAATACCCTTGGGAAATATCTGGATTCTGTGTGTTATGAGCGGAGTTCTCATGGGGACATTATGGGCCAATCTGCTAGGCGGAAAGCTGATGGAGCAGGTTGGCTATTTTGATGGCGTTTACGGCGCCGGAAAAGCATTAAGTGAGGAGGAGCGATGGCAGCTGTGGAGATATGTGATCAGGCAGCGGCTGTGGGAGGCAGGGCTGGGAGGCCTGATTGCCATGACGCCTCTGGCCGTTCCGGGATATCTTGCGGGGGCATTCGGGGCAGGGTTTATCCTGGCAGTGATTATAGCTATGTTTACTCTTGAAAAGGGATGGCTGGGGATCGCATATTGGCTGCTCTCTGCCATGCCCCATGGCCTGTGCTACCTGGCAGTGTGGATGACCCTGACGGCTGCGGTGCTGGGAAGGCGTGATATGAAGAAAATAAGAGTATGGCTGCTGGCAGGAATCCTTGTGGCAGCCGGAAGCTTCCTGGAAGCATGGGTTAATCCCATGTTGCTGGAATGGCTGTAGAAGCTTCCCCAGAACCTGTAAAAAATAGCAAAAGTGGGAAAAATATGTTTGATTTTATCTAAATAAGTATATATAATGGTAGAGAAAGGCTAAAAAAAGAGGTTTTTTGGGGAATGAGGACCAATCATGGAAACTGAGATAAAACAATTTATGGACTATCTTTCGCAGGAAAGGCAGGCTTCAAAAAATACCCAGATATCATACAGACGTGATTTGAGTCAGATGGAGCTCTATCTGAGGGAACAGGGAATTACAGAGGCGCAGAAAGTGACCAGAACTGTTCTGAACTCCTATGTCCTGTATTTGGAAAGGCAGGGCAGGGCATCTACCACCATATCCCGTGTTCTGGCTTCCATAAAGGCATTTTTTCACTATGAATTCAGGCAAGGGAATATCCGGAGGGATCCGGCAGAGCTTTTGAAGGCTCCTAAGGTGGAAAAGAAGGCTCCTACCATTCTCACGGTGGAAGAGGTAACCAGCCTGTTAAATCAGCCATCGGGAAGTTCCCCCAAGGAAGTCCGCGACAAAGCTATGCTGGAGCTTCTGTATGCCACGGGAATCAGAGTCTCGGAATTGGTTGGTCTTAAGATGGGGGACATCAATCTGTCGGTGGGATTTATTACATGCAGAGACCGGCATAAAGAGAGGACGGTTCCCTTCGGAAGGGCCGCTAAGGCCGCCCTGGCCCAGTATCTGGAGGAGGCCCGTTTTTCCCTTTTGAAGGGAAACCAGTCGGAGCAGCTCTTTGTAAACTGCAGCGGAAGCCCTATGAGCCGTCAGGGGTTTTGGAAGATTATAAAACATTACGGAGAAAAGGCAAAGATTAAAGAGGACATTACCCCCCACACGCTTCGCCATTCCTTTGCTGCCCATCTGATCGGAAGAGGCGCGGATATCCAGGCTGTTCAGACCATGATGGGACATTCGGATATGGCCACTACCCAGGCTTATACCGCTTATGTTGAAAAAGAAGACTCTGTGATGGCGGCATATCATACGGCCCACCCCAGACCTTAAGGAGAAGGGGATATGAGGCGGCGGAGGCCGTCCGTGGAGGACGGCTCCCCATACCTCCCCTTACGAAAATAAAGTTTCTATATACGCCAAGATCAGCGGAGCCACCCCTTTAGCATCATTCTGAACGATAGGTTCTCTCATATAGTAATCAAAGGTTCCTTCTCTCATCTCCTTATTCCCGAGACCTGCCACCAGACATATTCCTCCCAGCTGGAGTTCGCCGTCTTTTTCCCACAGATATTTGGTGCAGATGCCTTCAAAGGCTTTTTTGCCATAGGCATAGTAGGCTGGATCCAAAAGCCCCAGACGGACGCTCTTCATAATAGCGTAGGCGAAGATCGCGGAGCCGGAGGTCTCCAGATAGTTGGGGGAGATACCGCCCCGGTTTACTACCTGATACCACATGCCGGTCTCCTGGTCCTGATAGGGGATCATGGCATCGATGAGTTCCCGGTAGATTTTTGACAGCTGTTTTTTCTCTTCGGCCATGGAATCAGGCATGATTGCCATGGTGTCAATGAGAGCCATGGCATACCAGCCGTGGGCTCTGAGCCAGAAGTTGTCGGAGAGGCCGGTTACCTTGTCGCACCAGAAGGACTCCCTGGAGTCATCGTAGGCATGATAGTAGAGGCCGTTGCGCAGATCCCGCATAAGCTGGTATACATTGAGAAACTGCTGATAGCTGTCCCTGCATCCGGCTCCGTTGTTGTAGGTCAGCTCATACTGCATGTAGAAAGGCTGGGCCATGTAGAGGCCATCCAGCCAGATCTGCTGGGGATAGATCTGCTTATGCCAGAAGTTGCCGGTGGAGGTGCGGGGCTGTTCCTTGAGCTGGCTGTACACAGTATGGATGGCCTTTTGGTATTTGTCTTTACCTGTCAGCTGGTATAAATCAAAAAGGGTTTTTCCGGCATTTACATTGTCCAAATTATATTCTTTGGGGTCATAGGAGGTGATAGAGCCGTCTTCCTGTACAAAATAGTCGATAAAATGGTCGGCAAATTCCAGATATTTAGGGTCTTTTCTAATATGATATAATTCCAGGACAGCTTTGATCATGCAGCCGTCAACATAGTTCCAGGAAGGCTTTTTTATGTGATTCATTTTTTCGATATTCCAGACAGGAGCCTGGGGGCTGCTTTTTTCCAACAGCTGGTCGATATAACGATCCAGAATTTCCATAAGAGCTACCTCGTTCTTTCTATGTGGTGAGTTTAAACAAAAAGAAAAATATTCAAACGTTTGCATCTATTATATAGTACCATAAATCCAAAACGATTAAAATTAGTCATATTATATAAAAAAATAAATCAAAACTATACATATTAACTAATTGACATATGGTATCAACAATGATAAAATGAAAACATACAAAAAAACCGTGCATGTTTGTTCATAGAAGTAAAAATGAAAGTAATTACATATGGCGAATATGCATAATTTTTATAAACAATGTGCAAACCTTTGCAAACATTCGCTCCACAGCAGGCAGAACACCTGTTGAAAAGAAGAGGTTACAGAGGAATGTTCATAAATAAAAGAAAGGGAGAAGAAAATCATGAGAAAAAGTATCAAAAAAGCAATGTCCTTGACACTGACTGCAGTTATGGCATTATCGCTGGCTGCATGTTCCGGCGGCTCTTCATCGGGGAGCGGTTCTTCATCAGGAGGAGGTGCGCCGGCAGCCGGAGAGACGACTGCAGCCGGCTCCTCATCAGGAAGCGAAGCACCGGCAGCGAGTTCCGGCGAGAAGGTTGAACTGAAGTTTTCCTGGTGGGGCGGTGATTCCAGACATGAGGCTACTGAGAAGGCCGTAGCCGCATTTATGGCTAAGTATCCCAACATCACAGTTACTACAGAGTACGGCGCATGGTCCGGCTGGGAAGAAAAGCAGGCCTTAAACATTATGGGCGGCAACGCGGCAGACGTGATGCAGGTAAACTGGAACTGGATCGAGTCCTACAGCGGCAACGGAACCAATTTTGCTAACCTGGAAGAGCATTCGGATGTGTTGGATCTGACGCAGTTCCCAAGCGAGAGCCTGGAGCTCTGCAAGGCTGATGGCAAGCTCATGGCAGTGCCCGTAGCCTTGACAGGAAGACTGTTCTACTGGAACAAGACTACCTTTGACGAGATCGGCGTGGCTATGCCTACGGATGAGGCTTCCCTTTTTGCGGCAGGAGAGGCGTTTAAGGCATTCAATGAAGACTATTATCCTCTGGCTCTCGGCGAGTATGACAGAATGATCTTCCTTGTATATTATCTGGAGTCCGTATACGGCAAACCCTGGGTACAGGATAATCAGATTCAGTACACAGAGGAAGAGATTGTTTCCGGTCTGGAGTTTATCAAGAAGATGGAAGATGGCCATGTGATTCCTACTCTGGCTGTGCTTAACGGCGATATGGCAGATTCCTTAGACAAGAATGCCAAGTGGATCGATGGCAAATATGCAGGTATCCTTGAGTGGGATTCTTCTGCTTCCAAGTTTGAGCAGGCCATCAAGGAGAGCACCAACAAGCCAAATCAGGAATTTGTTATCGGTGAGTTCATTAAGTTCGGCGATTATGACGGCGGATTTACCAAGATTTCTATGGGCCTTTCGGTTGCAGCGACCAGCAAGCATCCCAAGGAAGCGGCTATGCTCATTAACTTCCTGTTAAATGATCCGGAGGGCGTTGAGATCTGCTCCACAGAGAGAGGTATTCCCTGCTCTGCAGCAGCAGTTTCCGTACTTAATGAGAAAAACCTGGGCAATGCCCTGGTAAAGGAGGCTAATGCAAAGGTTCTTGGATTCTCCAAGTTCCCCCTTGACTCTAAGTTTGAGCATAACGACTTAAAGGCTAACCCGGATGGAGTTTACTACAAGGTGTTCGGTAAGTTCAGCTCCGGCGACAGCGATGCGGCAAAGGCAGCAGCTGACCTTGTTAAGGGGATCAACGAGTGCATGGGTAACTAATGACATAATAAAACTTTACAAGCCGCCGGATAAGACCTGGCGGCTTGTATAAAGAACGGGCATGGGAAAAGGTGCTTTATGGATGTAAAGGAAGCGGTAAAGGACAAGGAGCAGTACAAAGATATTGTTGGTTATTTTCAGGAAATGAATCCCATGGGCACCGATGGGTTGGTGCTGTTGATTGATACCATAGAACTTATGTCTGAGGAAATATTTGAGCACTATAAAGCCTTGCAGGCTGTATTTAAGAAGGCTGTGTCTGGAATATTCAAGAGAAGAGAGAGGGAAGGCGGGTTCGGATTCCTCACGGCTTCTCAAAAGTGTCAGCTCTCATATGCCATAGAGAAGGCAGGAGCCTTGAAGGTGTTGTTATGGGAAAAATATGAAGAGTATGACCGGGAACTAAGGGATGGCTGTGTCATGGCAGGGGACGGCCATTAACTGTGCAGGTATGGCGCAGGGAAAAAATTAGGAGGTAACAGCATGAAGCAGAAAAGTGGCTTTAGCAAGACGTTGGCAGAGAACGCTGGCTTCTGGTTTGTATTGCCGTGGCTCATCGGTTTTCTGTGTTTTAAGGTTTATCCGTTTGCATCTTCTCTGTATTACAGCTTCACCAACTATGACTTGTTTAACGGAATCAGCAAGTTTGGTATGATGAACTATGAGACCATCTTTACGGACGAAGATATTTTGAAGGCATTTAAGGTAACGTTCAAATATGCCATATTCGACGTGCCCCTGAAACTGGCATTTGCGTTGTTTATTGCATATATTCTGAATTTCAAATTAAAAGGCGTGAATTTCTTCAGAACCGCATACTATATTCCGTCTATTCTGGGCGGTTCCATTGCTATCGCCATTCTGTGGAGAGCCGTATTCAACACGGATGGTCTGATCAATACGGTGCTCACAGCTTTTGGTTTGGAGAAGATCAACTGGATGGCAAGTGCCAACGGCGCTCTGACCGTAATCGTTCTCCTGCGTGTATGGCAGTTCGGTTCTGCCATGGTGATCTTCCTTGCCGCCTTAAAGGGCGTGTCGGAGGATCTGTATGAAGCGGCCTCCATTGATGGTGCAGGCAAATGGACCCAGTTCTTTAAGATCACGGTTCCTTTGATTACTCCGGTTATTTTCTATAACCTGATTACTCAGCTGTGCCAGGCATTCCAGGAGTTCAACGGGCCGTTCCTGGTAACCAAGGGCGGGCCTAACGGCGAGACCACCCTGATTTCCATTTTGATTTACAACAATGCATTCCTGCGCCACAAGATGGGTATGGCAAGCGCCCAGGCATGGGTACTGTTTGTGATTGTCTGTGTGCTGACGGTGATTGCCTTTGTAAGCCAGAAGAAATGGGTTTATTACTCGGATGAAGATGGGAGGTAGAAGACTATGACGAGAGAACAAAGAAGAAAGATCAGTACAGTCATTCGTTATACCCTTTTGGTCGCTGTGGGATTCATTATGGTCTACCCTCTGATCTGGATGGTGGGAGCTACCTTTAAGACCAACTCCGAGATATTTACCAGCGCTTGGTTCTGGCCGAAGAATCCGGTGTTTGACGGCTACAACAATGCGTTTAAAAGCTATGGCGGTAAGATTAACCTGCTTACTTCCATGCTGAACACATACAAGATTGTTCTTCCTAAGGTGATATTCACCATTGTTTCTGCAACCATTACTGCTTATGGTTTTGCAAGATTTGATTTTAAGGGCAAAGGGATCATGTTCTCCCTGATGATGGCTACCTTATTCCTGCCTCAGGTAGTGCTCAATGCGCCTCAGTACATTATGTTCAACAAGTGGGGATGGACCAACTCCTATCTTCCGCTGGTAATACCGTCCTTATTTGCGGCGGATACTTATTTTGTATTTATGCTGATTCAGTTTTTGAGGGGTGTTCCCAAGGAACTGGAGGAGGCAGCCAAGATTGACGGCTGTAATTCCATTAAGACTCTCTGGTATGTGATCGTTCCCATGCTGAAGCCGTCTTTAGTGTCCTGTGCGCTGTTTCAGTTCATGTGGACTTCCAACGACTTCATGGGGCCGTTGATCTACATTTCGGATATGGATAAGTATACCAACTCCATCTATCTGCGTATGTCCATGGATGGTGATGTGGGCTTCCAGTGGAACAGGATTCTGGCCATGTCCCTGATTTCCATTCTTCCGTCCCTGATTGTGTTCTTCTGCGCCCAGGATTCCTTTATCGATGGAATCGCTGCAGGAGGCGTAAAGGGCTGATGTGTCCAAATATATGACCAGGTTAAGGGGATTCTCAAAAAGGGAGTCCCCTTTTAGGTATGGAGGGCAGACAACAGGGAAAAATTATTACGGGAATATTGAACATTTTACAGAAAAATGATATGGTAGAAGGCGTGGGCAAAGGCCGGTTTCCTATAAGGCTTCTCAAGGATAAGGGAGGGCGAGGGGCTGCGGACGGCAAAAATACGGCTTTGGAAGGGGGATGGGGACAATGGCAGTTACGCTGAAGGATATTGCAAAACGGGCAGGTGTGTCCTATTCTACAGTATCCCGGGCCCTGAATGATGTGGGTGCCGGAAGGTCTGAGAGCAGACAGCGGATCCTGGATATTGCCAGGGAGATGGGCTATGTTCCCAATCAGGCGGCGATCAATCTGAAATTTTCCCGTTCTAACACCATTGGTCTGTATTTTTCCACCATCAGTAAGATGACATCTCCTTTTGTCCTTCATGATGTGCTTACAGGCGTCTACAGTGTGGTGGGCAGCAAGTACAACGTGGTGGTAAAAGGAATTGACATCTATGAACCGGGAACCTTGAATCCGACGCTGTTTGACGGTATTATCGTGCTGTCCCAGCGGTCGGAGGACAGCTTCTTCATCGAAGAGGTCATGGAGAAAAAGATTCCTGTCGTGGCCATCTGCCGTATTGTGTATTATGATGTGCCCAATGTGGTGACAGATGAGGCCAGGGCCATGGAGACTGCCATGGACTATCTTTTAGACCACGGCCACAGAAGGATTGCGGTGATCGAAGGGCTTCCGGGAGTAGACTCCACCAGGCTCAGGCGCCGGGGATGGCGCAACTCCATGATTCGTCACGGGCTGGATCCGGATAAGGTGCCTGTGGCAGGCGACGACTACAGGTATACCAGCGGATATCGGGCGGCCAAGAAGCTTATGAAAGAGGGTGAGCGGCCTACGGCTATTCTGTGCTTTAATGACGAGCTGGCCTTTGCGGCCAGGGCCGCCATCTACGAGGAAGGTCTTAAGGTGCCGGATGATATTTCCCTCATCGGTTTTGACAACTGGGATATGTCGGGCTACGGAACCATGCGTCTTACAACTGTGGAGAGAAGCATGAAGGAGCTTGCAAAAGAAGGCACCAGGGTATTGCTGAGACGGATGGAAGATGGTATTATAGATAACAGCAGGATCTTTCTGGATAATAAGCTGATTGTCCGGGAAAGCGTGAAAGACATAAGGGAGAGGGAAGACCAATGAAGAGAGTAGAAGATTATGTGAGAAGTATTCCGGATTTTCCGGAGCCGGGAATTATTTTCCGGGATGTGACCACCATTTTGCAGGATCCGGATGGACTTCATCTGGCTGTAGATGGAATTTTGGATTCTCTGAAGGACGTGGAGTATGATATGGTAGTGGGGCCGGAATCCAGAGGCTTCATCTTCGGCGTACCTGTGGCTTATGCCATGCACAAGGGATTTGTGCCTGTCCGTAAGAAGGGCAAGCTGCCCTGCGAGACCATTTCCATGGAATATGACTTGGAGTACGGGAGCGCTGTGATTGAGATGCACAAAGACTCCATAAAGCCGGGGCAGAAGGTGGTGATCGTGGACGACCTTATTGCCACAGGCGGCACCATAGAGGCGATTATCAAGATGATTGAGCAGCTGGGCGGCGAGGTGGTGAAGATTTGCTTTGTCATGGAACTGGCAGGCCTTAAGGGGCGGGAGAAGCTAAAAGGATATGAGGTGTCTTCGGTTATAACTTATGATGGGAAATAGATAACATAGCAGAATGGAGGGGCTGTCTTGTAAGAAGACGGCCCATTGCTTTCTAAGCAGAGGAGACATAACCATGGGAAAAATCGCGCTTTTGGTGTCACGGGAGGAGATGATCTACCAGGCTCACAACATTCTTCAGGAGAAAAAATATCCTATCGGGGAGATGAAGGTGATACATTCCGAATCAGCGGTCATGGAGGCCCGCCAGTCCATTGCAGACGGTGCCTCCATTATTATTGCCAGAGGCCTTCAGGCGTCTTTAATCAAGCAATACACAGACATTCCGGTGGTGGAGATCATACTGACGGCCCAGGAGATGGCCCTTTTAGTCATGCGCGCCAAACAGATCGTGAAAAAACCCCAGCCCATTATTGCGGTAGTAGGCTTTAAGAATATGTTCTGTGATATGTCCTATTTTGATGAGCTTTATGACATTGAACTCCGCACCTATTATGGGAAACAGGGGGTGGAGAGGGAGTTAAAGGAACTGGCTCTTCAGGCGGTGTCAGAAGGGGCGGACTTAATCATCGGCGGAGATACGGCGGTGACGGCAGCTGCGGGAGGCGGAGTGCCTTCCCTGTTTTTATCCATGACCGAGGACTCCCTGAAAAATGCATTTTCCATGGCGGAAAGTATGGAGTACGCCATGAATGTCGAGAAAAAATCGGCGGCCCAGATGGAGACCCTTTTGGATTACACCTTTAACGGAGTGATCCAGTTAGATGGGGAGGGGATGGTGAAGGGGGTCAATCCCCTTTTGGAGGACATGATCGGGCGCTCCCAGGAAGAACTGAAGGGAACCTTTATCGGGGACATGGCTCCGGAGATTGGGACAGACATTCTTAGGAGGGTGCTGGGGGCAGGGAAGGAATATTCTATGTTCCTGGATCTGAACCACACGTCCGTATTTGCGGTGCTGGCTCCTATTCTGCTTGAGGGCAGGGTGGAGGGCGCCATAATCACCTGCCACAGAATGACAAGAAAGAGAGCAGAGAAGGAAGAGGGCAAAAAAGGCGGCAGCCTGCCAGTGCTCACCCGCTTTGAGGACATTCTTCAGGCCTCCGCCTCCATGAGAGAATGCCTGCGTCTGGCCAGGCTCTATGCCCTTTCTCGTCAGCCCATTGTGATTATGGGGGAGGCGGGGACGGAGAAAAGGATGCTGGCCCAGAGCATTCACAACTGCAGCGCCTACAGCCGCGGCCCCTTCCTGGATGTACCCTGTGACGGGCTCTCTAATGAAGAACAGCAGGAGGCTATCTTCGGAGATAAAGGCGCGGCGGTTCAGGCCCAGGAGGGCACTCTCCTGATTCAGGACGCAGACTGTCTCACAGGGGCCAATCAGTACCGGCTCTATCAGATGATCCGGTTCCATATCTGCCACGGCCAGGAGATCGGGCAGCTGAGAAGGATCAATGTGAGAGTCATGGTGACTCTGCGGGCTCCTTTGGGAAGGCTGGTGCAGCAGGGCAGACTGCGTCGTGATCTCTATTATCTGCTGTCCGGCTTGGAGCTTAAGATTCCCCCTTTGAGGGAAAGGCCGGAGGACCTGAAGAGAAAGCTGGAGGATACCATAAGAGAGTGCTGTGAGCGCTATGGGCGGTATCATGTGCTGACAGAGGGAGCCAAGAAGCTTCTGCTGGAATATCCCTGGAGGGGCAACTTGTTTCAGATCGACAGTTTTTGCGACCGTCTGATTCTTACGGCCCAGCGGCGTTCCATAGACGAGATAAGAGTGAAAAAACTGCTGCAAGAGCTTTACGGGGAGGATGGGGAAGAAAACCGGGAGGAGGGAAGGATGGGGTCCTGGGTAAAAGAAGAAGCAAAAGAGGAGGTCTGTGAGGAGGCGGGACTGATTGTCCGAGCTCTGAAAAAGCATGGGGGAAACCGGGAGAAGACAGCCAAGGAGCTGGGGATCAGCAAGGCCACATTGTGGAGGAAGATGAAAAAATATGAGGTGGAATAAGGGATCTTCCCCGGCAATGGGCCTTGGCCGGTTAACAATGGGTTAGAAGCCTGCAATCGTCTTTTGGTTCATGGATTTTATCACGGCTTCCGCCAGCCTGACAGTGGCTTCAAAATCATAGTAAGAGGCGATGCCGTAATGGGAATGAATATAGCGTACGGGAACGCCAATGACGATTACCGGGATTCCGTCTAAGGAATTGTGGATCATGGCGCCGTTGTTGCCGCCGCCTTCCCGAACGGAGGACTGGACGGAGAGTCCCTGCTTTTCGGCCAGGTCAAGGGTGTACCGTTGGTATCTGGGATTGCAGATAATGGAGCGGTCCATGAAACGGATCATGGGCCCTTTTTTTAGTGCAGTCTGAATGGCATAAGGCTCCGTGAAGGTATCGTCGGCAGGACAGCCTTCAAAACAGATAGCGATCTGGGGACGAACCTTGTTTACAGCTACCTTCACTCCTCTTTCGCCCACCTCTTCCTGGGAGGAGAGGACTCCCACCACATCCACATCCAGCTCCTGGCCCTGGAGGCGGTTCATGGTCTCTATGAGAGCGGCGCAGCCGATGCGGCAGTCAAAGGCTTTTCCCATCATCACATCCCGCTCTTCATCATATTGAAAGGTTACATCCGACACAATGGGTTCCCCGATGCGGATGTTGAAATCCTCCTGCGCTTCCCGGGCGCTGGTGGCGCCGATATCGATGGAAAAATCGGAGATGGCAGCGGCAGAGGAGCCGCTTTTTTCGGCGGCACTCATAAAATGAACAGGCTTGGCGGCGATAATGCCGGGGATGTACCTGCCCAGGGCATTGCGGACCAAGACTTTGCTGGAGGGCAGACAGTTTAAGTTCCAGCCTCCGATGTTGATAAAGCGAAGGGTGCCGTTGGGGCGGATGGAATGCACCATGAATCCCACTTCGTCACTGTGGGCGTCCAGCATGAATACGGGACGGTCTCCCCGGAGCTTATGGGGATGAATATAGATGTTGCGCATGCTGTCATCGGTTACATCGGCCATGTGGCTGCAGTACTTTTTGGCAATGTCAAGGATGGAGTCCTCGAAGCCGGAGGGGCCGAAGGCGTTGGAAAGGTCGGCAATTAGATTTATGGTTTGCGGGGTGCTCATGAAGGGATCCTCCTGTTGGTTGTTGTGTGGGGAAGGCCGGGCTGTGAGAAGCTTTTGAGAGCTAAGGTTCCTGCCGCTGTCCCCTAATTATAAACAGGAGTATAGTTGTTATTGGAAGGAGTGTCAAGTCCTGGCTGGAAACAATTTGCCTGGCGATTGGATGAAATAAAAAAGAAATAATTATGAAACTATATTGAAATAATTATGAAACTATATTTAGATCGTACAAAAATCGAATAATATTTTGGGGGAAAGTACTATTGTTTTTGCCGGGGATTTTCAATATAATCCTGACATAGGCTGACGCGGGACAGAAAGTCAGGAGAAGGACAGGGTCCGGCAGAGGCAGAATTCCTTAAGAACATAAAAAAGAAAGGCGAGGTAATTGAGATGAAGGTTGGATTTATCGGTTTGGGAATTATGGGAAGGCCAATGAGCAAGAATCTGGTTAAGGCTGGTCATGAACTGGTCGTATTTGATTTTAATAAAGAAGCAGTTGCAGATCTGGTTTCCTGCGGTGCAGAGGCGGCAGAGAACGGAAAAGAGGTGGCACAGAAGTGTGACGTGGTGATTACCATGGTTCCAAATTCTCCTCATGTAAGAGCAGCTGTGCTGGGTGAGAACGGTGTGGCAGATGGCGCCCATGAAGGCTCCGTAGTCATTGATATGAGCTCCATCGACCCAACGGAAAGCAAGGCTATCGGCGGGGAGCTGGCGAAGAAGGGCATCGAAATGCTGGACGCTCCGGTATCCGGCGGGGAGCCCAAGGCCATCGACGGCACTCTGTCTGTTATGGTAGGCGGCAAGAAAGAGCTGTTTGACAAGTATTATGACCTTCTTATGGTAATGGCAGGTTCCGTTGTATATGTAGGCGAGCTGGGTGCAGGTAATGTGGCAAAGCTGGCTAACCAGATTGTGGTTGCCGTAAATATCGCGGCAGTTTCCGAGGCTCTCACCTTTGCAAAGAAAGCCGGCGCTGATCCGGAGCTGGTATATCAGGCAATCCGCGGCGGTCTGGCAGGCTCCACGGTTATGGATGCCAAGGCTCCCATGATGCTCAACAGAAACTTTAAGCCGGGCTTCCGTATTGAGCTGCACATCAAGGATCTGAACAATGCGCTGAATGCCGCTCATTCCATCAGCTCACCGGTTCCGCTGACCGCACAGCTCATGGAGATCATGCAGTTCTTAAAATCTGAGGGATATGATAAGGAAGATCACTCCAGCATCGTGAAGTACTACGAGAAGATCGCCAGCGTGACTGTAGAATAAGAGGAGAACCGGTATGAATACAGAGTTTATCAAGGGCGTGGTTGTGCCCATCCTGACTCCCATTGATGACAATGAGATGATCGATGAGGCGAAGTTAAGAGAGCAGGTTGACTATGTGATCGACGGCGGAGTTCTGGGAATCCTGGCCTTCGGAAGCAACGGAGAGTTCTATGTCATCGAGGAGGATGAGATGGAGCGGGGCTTAAAGATCATGGTAGATCAGGCCGCCGGCCGTGTTCCGGTGTACTTCGGAATCGGCGCCATCAGCACCAAAAAGTGCTGCCGTTTGGCCAAGATGGCAGTGGCCAATAAAGCTGCGGGCATCTCCGTTTTGCAGCCCATGTTCTTAAAGCCTACGGAGGCAGAACTGTTCCTGCATTTTAAGACCATTGCAGAGGCGGTTCCCGAGACTCCCGTGCTGCTGTACAACAATCCCGGACGGGTAAACTATACATTGTCCGGCAATCTTGTGGAAAGGCTGGCCCATGAGGTTCCCAATATTGTGGGAATGAAGGATACCAGCGGCGATATTACCCAGACCTCTGAGTTCATCCGCAGGACAAGAGACGTAAACTTCAAGGTATTTGGAGGCAAGGATACTTTGCTTTATGCTTCCATGTGCCACGGCGCTGTGGGCGGCGTGTGCACGGCCGCCAACTTTATGCCGGAATTGATCACGGATGTGTACAATAAATTCGTGGCCGGAGACCTGGAGGGTTCTCTGGAGGCGCAGTTTAAGCTGAATCCCGTGAGACTGTCTATGGATGGGGCAAGCTTCCCGGTAGCAGCAAAGGATATGGCTAACTTAAGGGGACGGGATATCGGAGTTCCCTACACACCGAATCTGGCCACTCCCGAGGGCCCGGTTCTGGATAAGATCAAGACTGAGATGAAGAAGGCAGGATTGATTTAACTGACAACGTCATTATCTCCATATTGAATAAATTGTAGCGCAGTGGGCCGGCAGTTTCCCCTTTTAATGCCGGTCTATTGTGCATCACGCAGATGCTTTTAGGCATTTGCGAAACTCAAAACTTAGCTGAATATTCTGACCATAGATTCCAGGAAAAGCCATTACGCCATGGAGCTTAAGACCATAAAAACAGGAGG
>JAAWHU010000087.1 GCA_022796015.1 Hungatella sp.
TAATTGAAGGAGGACTTTAATAATGGCAAAAGCTAAATTTGAAAGAACTAAGCCCCATTGTAACATTGGTACCATTGGCCACGTTGACCATGGTAAGACAACGCTGACCGCTGCTATCACCAAGACTCTGAACAGCAGACTTGGAACCGGTGAGGCTGTTGCATTCGACATGATTGATAAGGCTCCGGAAGAGAGAGAGCGTGGAATCACTATCTCTACCGCACACGTAGAGTACGAGACCGAGAACAGACACTATGCACACGTTGACTGCCCGGGCCATGCTGACTATGTAAAGAACATGATCACCGGTGCCGCTCAGATGGACGGCGCTATCCTGGTTGTGGCTGCTACCGACGGTGTTATGGCTCAGACCAAGGAGCACATCCTTCTGGCTCGTCAGGTAGGCGTTCCTTATATCGTAGTATTCCTGAACAAGTGCGACAGCGATGACGTTGATGACGACATTCTGGAGCTGGTTGAGATGGAAGTTACCGAGCAGCTTGAAGAGTATGGTTTTACAGACTGCCCGATCATCAAGGGTTCCGCTCTGAAGGCTCTGGAAGATCCCAACTGCGAGTGGGGCGACAAGATCCTCGAGCTGATGAAGACTGTTGACGAGTATATTCCTGATCCTCAGCGTGATACAGACAAGCCTTTCCTGATGCCTGTAGAGGACGTATTCACCATTACCGGACGTGGTACGGTTGCTACCGGCCGTGTAGAGCGTGGTACACTGAAGCTGAATGAGGAAGTTGAAATCGTTGGTATCAAGGAAGAGACCAGAAAGACCGTTGTTACCGGTATCGAGATGTTCCGTAAGATGCTTGATTCCGCACAGGCCGGTGACAATATCGGCGCACTGCTTCGTGGTGTTCAGAGAACCGAAATCGAAAGAGGACAGGTTCTTTCCAAACCCGGCACTGTAACCTGCCATACCAAGTTTACCGCTCAGGTTTACGTTCTGACCAAGGACGAGGGCGGCCGTCATACACCTTTCTTCAACAACTATCGTCCTCAGTTCTACTTCAGAACAACTGACGTTACCGGTGTTTGCGAACTGCCCCAGGGCGTTGAGATGTGTATGCCTGGCGATAACGTAGAGATGACCGTAGAACTGATTCATCCGGTTGCTATGGAGCAGGGTCTTCGTTTCGCTATCCGTGAGGGCGGCAGAACCGTTGGTTCAGGAAGAGTTGTTTCTATCATCGAATAATTGAATGCTTTTATGAATTTCGAGGGCTTTCCGGAATTACCGGGGAGCCCTTTTTAAAAAGATGCTGAAGGAGGGGAACTATGGCAACGTTGTGGACGAGAGGGCAGCTGAAGGACAATGCCAAGGGAAAGCTTCGGTTTTTTTACTGGCAGGCGTTTCTGGTATGTCTTATTGCCGCTCTTTTAGGAGCTGGTACGGAGTCGGTCTTTCGGGCCAGAGGGAAAATAAACAGGGATAACACCGGAGGCGGTACTCAGATTTCCATAAACGCCAACCCGGGCGCCGACTTTACCTATAACCTGGAGGAGCAGCCTAAAATCCGTATCAATACTCCGATATATCAGGCCGATCTGCCTGTCAGCGGCGGGAGTGCCGCTTTTTTTGGAATCGCGGCCATGGGGATGGGGCTTCTGGTACTTGCCATGGGCATATGCTTCTCCAATATCGTACAGGTGGGTAAGAAGCGTTATTTTGTGAAAAAAACAGACATGGACGGGGAGGCAGGGATCGGAGAGCTGTTTTCCTGTTTCGGAGAGGGCTACGTCAATCAGGTTCTGGTTATGTTTCGGCGGGGGCTTTCTATATTCTTGTGGAGCCTGCTGCTTCTCATCCCCGGAGTCATCAAGTCCTATGAATACTACATGGTTCCCTATCTCCTGGCGGAAGACCCTCATCTTTCCTGGGAGGAGGCCAGGGATTTAAGCAGAAAAATGATGGACGGCAATAAATTTGACCTGTTTGTGTTGGAGCTGTCCTTCCTAGGCTGGGATATAGCAGGCCTTCTGCTTTGCGGGGTAGGCCAGGTATTTGTATATCCTTATAAGGAGATGGTCTATGCAGAATTATACGGTCTCCTCCGCAGCCCTTACAGGAATAAATCAGAAGGGGAATATGCATATGAAATATAGGATTCTGCTGTTTGATGTGGACAATACGCTTCTGGACTTTGACGCCAATGAGGAGGAGTCCTTCCGCTCCCTGCTGGAGGAGATGGGAGAAACCTGGACAGAGGAGCTCTATGAGACATACAAGGAACTGAATGCCGGACTGTGGAGACAGATCGAGAAGAAGGAGATCACCGTAAAGGAAGGTGTGAACAGGCGGTTTGCAGATCTCATGGCCCGTTATGGCAAGACCGTTGACGGGCGGCTGTGGGAGGCGGCGTACCGCAGATACTTAAATCAGGGAATCCAGGAGATTCCCCAGGTGCATCAGGTTCTGGAACGTTTAAAGGAAAGGGGTTATGAGCTTTATGTCATTACCAACGGAGTCGCTGAGACTCAGGAATCCAGAATGAGACGTTCCGGCCTGGACCAATATTTTAAGGAACTGTTTATTTCGGAGCGGATCGGCGCCGGAAAGCCCTCCCGTGAGTTTTTTGATTATGTGAAGACCCATATACCGGGATTTTGTGAGGCGGAAGCCCTGGTAATCGGAGATTCCCTTAGCTCCGACATCAAAGGCGGGGCGGATGCAGGGATTGACGCCTGTTGGTTTACCCGGGAGAAAGAAGAAGGTCTGAGGGAAAAGCAGATGGAGGAATGCAGGGTACGGCCGGATTATGTAATCGGCGCATTAACGGATCTGTTTGATATTTTGGGGCAGGCGTAAATCAGGGCAGACTTCTTTAAAGGAGTCTGCCCTGATCTGTAAGCGTAAAAATCTTAAGAAGTAAATATTTTCCCCAGGAGAAAACTGGCAAGCCCGGCGGCCAGCTGTCCGTGGCCCTCTTCTGTCAAATGCATAAAGTCTATATCGTTGGGGCCGGCAGTAAGAAGTGCATTGGCATCAAGATAATGGCATCCCGTAGATTGGGCTATTGCCTCATATTCCTTTGCCAGACCCTCGGACTTTTCGGCACAGCCCCGTCCCATAGTTGCGGCGCAGGGGGTGCGGCTGTACTCTCTGCCGATATTCTGAGGGGTCACTACAAGGATGTTGGGAATGCCATCTCTCCAGCACTCTGTACTTTTGGCTTTGGCGATCAGACGCTTAAGCCCTAAAGCAATACTTGCAGCAGACACGCCGAATCGTTCTTTGGTATCATTGGTTCCAAGCATGATGATAAGAAGATCAACAGGCTCGTGAGTCATCAGGCATGAGTGAAGGTGGTTTAAGCCTGACAGTCCTTCATGGACAGGATCTTCAAAACAGGTGGTGCGTCCTGAAAGCCCTTCTTCGAGAACCAGAAAATCATCTCCTAAGTATTTCTTAAGAAGGCAGGTCCAACGCTCCTCTTCGTCAAAGCGGCCGCCTGTCACGGCACAGTAACCATGGGTGTTGGAATCTCCATAACAAACAATATGTTTTTTCATAACGTTCTCCTTGAAGCTCTAAAACCACTTACAGATCTCTCGTATCTTCAATGGTTTGTTTGATATCCTTGTACAGCTGAACCAGGTCGGGATCGTCTAAGGCTACGGGTAAAAAGGGCAGTCTGGGATCGCCCATGGGACACCCATCCAGGGAGATAATGCCTTTAACTGCACCGTGCATGGAGGCAAAGGAACAGAGGCGGTAAATAAGAGGAGTCGTAACAGCCTGAACCTGGGCGGCTTTCTCCCACTCTCCCCGTCCAATAAGCTCATCCATCTTCATATACAGTTCCGGCATTGCGCCGTAGGTGCCTCCGATTCCTGCGTCGGCGCCCATAATCCGTCCGGCTACATATTGCTCGTCCGGCCCGTTAAATACAATAAAGTCTTTCCCGCCGGCATTCTTAAAACGCAGAATATCCTGGGCCGGGTCGGAGGAGCATTTCACCCCTGCTACCCGCTCGTTTTCCAGCATACGGCAAAACAGATTCATAGAAAGATTAAATCCCGTCAGCTGAGGAATGTTATAGATAAAAAACGGCAGATCAGCAGCTTTGGTGATCTGGGTCCAGTGCTGGTATACACTTTCTTCGCTGGGCCGGTAATAGACACAGGGAACTGCAGAGGTAGCGGCGGCTCCGACCTTCTCAGCATGAGCAGCCAGCACGGCAGAATGTCTGGTGTCCGCACAGCCTACATGAACAATGATGTTCATATCGTCGCCCACTTCGTTGACGACAGTCTCCGTCACCAGCATGCGTTCCTCCGTATCAAGGAGAAACCCCTCTCCGGTGCTGCCGCACACATACATCTGCTTTACCCCCTTGTTGCGGAAATACCGGGATACGGCTTTTACGGCGTCTGTATCCACGGAACCATCTTTTTTGAAAGGTGTGTTAAGAGCGACTGTTACATGGCGAAATCTGCCAGTCTCATACTTTGACATAAATATACCTGTCCTTTCCATTAAGAAAAAATAGTTGCTGATATCTGCATCATATCATTATATTTTCAAGAAATCAAGAACCAATAAAAAGTTTTTTTATATATTCAGAACCGTTGAAAAAAATTTTTAATCATGATATAGTTTAATTATAAATTCTAATAAGGAGGCTGCTTTATGAATAAGATGAATCAGGGGATTTTGGAGCAGGTCAAAGGAGGACTGATCGTGTCGTGCCAGGCACTGAAGACGGAACCTCTCTATAGTTCGTACATTATGTCCAGAATGGCCTATGCGGCAATGCTGGGAGGCGCAGTGGGGATTCGTGCCAATACCGTGGAAGATATTACGGAGATCAAAAAGACGGTGGAGCTTCCCATAATCGGTATTATAAAACAGGATTATGAGGGGTATGACGTGTATATCACTCCTACGATGAAGGAGATTGATGCCCTGGCCCAGTGCAGCGTGTCAATCATTGCACTGGATGCCACAGATTCATCAAAGCGGCCCAGGCCTGACGGAAGAAGCTTGGATGATTTTTTTGCAGAGATCAGAGACAAATACCCGGATCAGCTGTTCATGGCGGACTGCTCCGATTATGAGGAGGCTATGCATGCATCAGAGATTGGATTTGACCTTGTGGGAACCACTATGCATGGATATACGGAATATACAAGAGGGATTACCCTGCCTGATCTGGATCTGATTAAAAGCCTGGCGAGGGACTGCAGGAAGCCTGTGGTTGCGGAAGGAGGAATCTGGACCCCGGAGCAGCTGAAAGCAGTCATGGATACAGGGGTATGGACCGTAGTGATCGGCGGAGCCATCACCAGACCTTTGGAGATTACCAAGCGTTTTGTGGCGGCCATCGAAAGATAAAGGAGGGGGTTCCATGAGAGCAGCAGTATTAGATATCGGAGGAACCTCCATAAAATCAGGTGTGTGGAACGGAGAAGAGCTTACGGATGTAAAAGAGTGGGATACCAACGCGAAGCAGGGCGGTCTTTATGTGGTGAACCGGGCTGTGGAAATCCTGAAAAGTTATGAGCCCTTTGAGGCAATAGGCATCAGCACGGCAGGCCAGGTGAATTCAAAAGAGGGTTATATCCGCTATGCCAATGAAAATATTCCGGGCTATACAGGGATGAGGCTGCGGGAGCGGATGGAGAACGAATTTGGTGTTTCGGCAGCCGTAGAGAATGATGTGAATGCTGCGGCCCTGGGGGAGGCCTGGTTCGGCGCCGGGAAAGATTATGACGATTTTTTGTGCATAACCTACGGAACCGGAGTGGGCGGCGCCATTGTCATAGGGAAGGAGGTCTATACAGGAAGTATGTTTTCTGCCGGAGAATTCGGAGGGATTCTCATACATCCCGAGGACCGTGTAAAAGGAGATCCCTTTTCCGGCTGCTATGAAAAGTATGCATCTACCACGGCGTTGGTAGCAAAGGCTCTTGAATACGACGAAAGTCTTACTAATGGAAGAAGCATTTTTTCCAGATTGGAGGAGGAAAGGGCCAGAGCCATTGTCGATCAGTGGATTGACGAGATGGCTCATGGATTGGTGACGATCATTCATATTTTTAATCCTTCCTGTATCATTTTGGGAGGAGGTGTTATGGAGCAGCCCTACATCCTAAACCGGCTGGAACAAAAAACAAAAGGCCGGATTATGGACAGTTTCCGAAACGTGGTGATAAAAGGGGCTGTACTGGGGAACAGGGCCGGACTTATGGGAGCATCGTGGCTTGCAGTTCGGCGGTTAAGAGAGACGCAATAGAGAACAGACGAGAAGAGGCCGGAGGAGGAGAGACATGCAAAGAGATTTTTTGGTAAAGATGAGGACGGTGTATAATCAGTTTACAAAGGCGGAAAAGAAGGTGGCCGATTATATCCTGCAGAATCCCAAGGAAGTGCTGTTTATGTCTATTACGGATTTGGCGGAGGCCTGTCATGTAGGTGATACCAGTGTATTCCGTTTCTGCAAATCCATGGATTTAAAGGGGTATCAGGAGTTTAAGATGGTTTTATCCTTAAGTCTCAATGAGGGTGATCAGGAGAACAGCCGGTTTTCAGGAAACATCAGCTTAAACGACACGTTCGGAGAGCTGGCTCAAAAGGTGCTTAATACCAATATCCAGGCTTTGACGGAGACCTATGCCCTACTGAATGAGGCGGTGTTCAGCCAGGCTATTGATAGCCTTCATGAGGCCAAAAGAATTGTCTTTTTCGGAGTGGGAGCAAGTATTCTCACGGCTTTGAAAGCAGCCAACAAATTTTTGCGCATTGAGCCCAAGGTTTACTGTATTCAGGATTCCCATATGCAGGCTATGACTGCCTCCACGATGAAGCCTGATGAAGTGGCGGTGATTTTCTCTTACTCCGGTGCAACCAAGGATACTATCCACGTCGCCCAGCTGGCCAGAAAGACCGGGGCGAAGATTATCTGTGTAACCAGATTCAGCAAGTCGCCCCTAACGTCCTATGCAGATTTGACATTGCTCAGCGGAGCGAATGAAGGCCCTCTTCAGGGCGGCTCCACATCAGGGGAGATCAGCCAGCTATTCCTCATTGATTTGATGTATACCGAGTACTATCGGAGATATTTTGATGTATGCAGTAAAAATAACGAGAAAACATCAAGGTCTGTTTTGGAAAAAATCTTTTAAAAAAGAAAAAATTTTCTTTTTATGGTAATATTGACAAAAGAAATTTTCTGTTATATAATCCAATTATGACAATATATTGTTATAAAAATGCTGTGATATTAGTAAATATCCCCAAAGGAGGAACAACATGAGAAAAATCATTTCACTTGGATTGGCTACGGCTCTGTTAGCGGCTTCCCTGGCCGGATGCGGCGGAGGAGAGAGCGCTTCAAAGACTACGGCGGCTCCGGCAGAAACTAAGGCTGCAGAGACCAAGGCGGACTCCCCGGCAGAGACCAAAGCGCCGGAAGCTTCAGGAGGTACTGTGGAGATTACCTGGTGGGCATTCCCTACATTTGCACAGGATTCCACAGATACGCCGGCAGGAACCTACGAGGCAGAGATTATCGCTGCATTTGAGGCCAAGAACCCGGACGTGAAGGTAAAGCTGGAGACCATTGACTTTACGTCAGGGCCGGAGAAGATTACGGCAGCTATTGAGGCGGGAACCGTGTGTGACGTGTTGTTTGACGCTCCGGGCCGAATTATTGCTTATGCTCAGAATGGTAAGCTTGTGAAGCTGGACGATATGTTTACGGATGATTATGTAAAGGATGTAGGGAACGAGGCTCTTCTTAACTCCTGTAAGTCTGATGACGGAAGCTACTATATGTATCCCATCAGTACGGCAGCTTTCTGTATGGCGGTGAGTAAGCAGGCATTAGAGACAGCAGACGCCATGGGCTGCATTAATCTGGAAGGGGACAGAGTCTGGACCACCGAAAAATTTGAAGAACTGCTTCAGAAGCTGAATGCAGCCGGACTTAACGGAGCTACGGTTTACTGTTCAGGACAGGGCGGAGACCAGGGAATCCGTGCATTTGTAACTAATATTTACGACAGCCAGGTGACCAACGACGAAGTAACCGAGTATACACTGAATGACGAAGGCGGAATCAAAGCCATGACCAAGATCAAAGAGTGGGTGGATGCAGGTTACATGCTTAACGGTTCGGCGTACAACGGCGGTGAGGACGTGGATCAGTTCGTTGCAGGCAACACAGCATTTACTACCTTATGGTCTCCCGGACTTGCTTCTCAGAGAGCAGACACATTGAAGGAGAACGGCATTGAGGCCATTGCACTTCCCTTCCCATCCGAGGATGGCGTGCCGGAGATGGAATATCTGGTGAATGGATTCTGTGTGTTTGATAACGGTGACGACGCAAGAGCCCAGGCTTCCAAGAGATTCATCGATTTTATCTGCAACGATGAAGAATGGGGACCTAAGAACGTAGTGAGAACCAGCGTGTTCCCGGTTCGTCAGTCCATGGGCGATCTGTATTCGGGAGATGCCGAGATGCAGTTCTATGCCAGCCTGACTAAGTACTATTCTCCTTATTATAATACCATTAAGGGATTTGCTGAGATGAGAACTTACTGGTTCCCTATGCTGCAGGCAGTATTAAACGGCGATTCTACACCGGAAGATGCGGTAAATGACTTTGTGGCAAAGGCAAATCAGTCGATTGTGAATGCTCAGTAACAGCAGTATGGCACGTTATTATTTCTCCTCATACAATCTTGTATGGGGAGAAGTTTTTAAGGAAACCGTATTTGGAAGATCCCCAAGGAGGCCGGTATCTGTGCCGGCTGGATCGGAGGCGATATGAAGCAGTCTAAATTTAATAAAATCCGTATGCGTGAAACTCTGATTTCCTACGCATTCCTGGCGCCGGCCCTGTTCTTTTTCTGTACTTTTGTTTTGGTTCCCATGATTATGGGAGTGGTCACCAGTTTCTTCCGCTACAACATGAAGGGAATGACATTCATCGGCCTGGACAATTATATAAACATGTTCAAGGATGAGGTGTGGCAGAAGTCGTTGGTCAATACCATAATTCTGGTTCTGGGTTCCGTGCCTATTACTGTGATGTTTGCTCTGTTTGTGGCGGCCCTCACCTATGAGAAGAGCCCTGTCACCCGTTCTTTTTTTCGATGTGTATTTTTTCTGCCTGTAGTAACAGGTACCGTGGCAGTTACGGTTGTGTGGAAGTGGATTTATGATCCCCTAAATGGTATTCTTAACTGGCTGTTAAAAAGTATGAATATCATCCAGAAGAATATAATGTGGACCGGCGACAAAAAATTTGCGCTGTGGGCAATCCTGATCATTCTGATTACCACCAGCGTGGGCCAGCCCATTATCCTTTACATAGCATCTCTTGGAAATGTTCCAAAAGATTATGTGGAGGCTGCAGCGGTAGATGGAGCCAATGATCTTCAGATCTTCTGGAAGATCAAATGGCCCAGCCTCCTGCCTACCACCCTCTATATTGTGGTAATTACTACCATCAACTCCTTCCAGTGCTTTTCGCTGATTCAGCTGCTGACTTCCGGAGGCCCAAATTACCGGACCACCACCATCATGTATTATCTGTATGAGAATGCCTTTAAGCGCTTCGAGTATGGATATGCCAACGCTATGGGTGTGGTGCTGGCATTGATGATCGGTCTGATCAGCTTTATTCAGTTTAAGGCATTGGGAAGCGATGTGGAATATTAGGAAGGGGGATGAGACGGTGAAGAAGAAAACAAGTATTTTGGATATAATCTCCATGGCGTTGCTGCTGGTTTTAAGTTTTATCTTTATTTTCCCCTTTTACTGGATTCTGACCGGAGCCTTTAAGTCTCAGAAGGTTACGGTAAAGCTTCCGCCGGAATGGTTCCCTCTCAGTCCTACCTTGGAGAACTTCCGTAAACTTATGCAGAATCCAGCCCTTCAGTGGCTTTGGAACAGCGTGTTTATCTGTGCCCTTACGATGTTGATTGTCTGCGTGATCTCATCTATGGCCGGGTATGTTCTGGCAAAAAAGCGGTTTTACGGCCAAGCGGCCTTATTCAGTATCTTTGTATTTGCCATGGCTCTTCCCAAACAGGTAATTCTGGTGCCTCTTATGAAGCTGGTGAGTTTTATGGGGATCCATGATACATCATGGGCCATTATTCTGCCTCTCTGCGGCTGGCCCTTCGGCGTGTTTCTTATGAAGCAGTTTAGTGAGAACATTCCTACAGAGCTTTTGGAAGCTGCCAAGATTGACGGAAGCGGGGAGATTCTTACATTCAGCAATATTGTAATGCCCATAGTAAAGCCGGGATTCGGTGCGCTGGCTATCTTTACCTTTATTAATACCTGGAATGATTATTTTATGCAGTTGGTTATGCTCAATTCCAGAAGCAAGCTCACTATTTCCCTTGGCGTGGCCACTCTGCAGCAGGAGTTTTCCACTAATTACGGCGTAATTATGGCAGGTGCGGCTATGGCGGCAGTACCTATTGTAGCAGTGTTTTTAATGTTCCAGAACTATTTTACCCAGGGTATTACCATGGGAGCGGTAAAAGGATAGATTATGTCAGGGAGTCCGGCGAGTCGGGCTCCCTGTTGCTGTTGGGGAAGAGGGGGATAAAAAAATATTGCCTTTGGTTTTGTCTCTGTGTTACAATAAAAAGGGTGAAAAATATAGAAGACCGGACCGGGGGTGTGGCCTGTTGGAGCAGGAATCATGGTTTCGCAATAAGATTAACTGGTTTACATTTATATTCAGTATTCTTGTAGTATGGGTTCACTCTGCCAATGGGGAGCTGTTTTTAGGACAGACCGAGGAAGCCGGAAGGGTCATTGCATTTGAACGGTTTTTGGGCGGCACCATAGGGCAGATTGCAGTCCCTGGTTTTTTTATGCTGTCCGGTTATTTGTTTTACCGTAATTTCGGTTGGGAGAGGCTGGGAAAAAAGTGGAACTCCAGGATACACACCGTACTGGTGCCCTTTCTTTTGTGGAACGGGATCTACTATCTGGGCTATGTGATCGGGAGCCGTCTGCCTGTGGTCACAGATATTGTAGAAAAGGGGAAAGTACCTTTTGACTGGTACAGTGCAGTGGAGGCTTTAATCCGTTATACTTACAATTATGTATTTTGGTACCTGTATCAGTTGATTCTGCTGATTCTTCTGGCTCCGGTGCTTTATGGGATTTTAAGGCAGCGGCTCTTAGGAGGAGCCGCCCTTTGTGTGTTTTTTTTCCTGGCGCAGGAAGGGGTGATTGTTCCTTATCTGAATCTGGACGCCTTATTTTATTATTCTTTGGCTGCGTATGGAGGGATTCATGGGGCATGGCTCATAGAGGGCGGATGGTCCGAGGGCAGGCAGCGGGCAGGCATGTGCATCATAGCTGCCGCCGTGGTCACTCTTATGGTCACATGGCCGGAAGGAATCGTGGACAGAGTGATCTTTCGGACTCTGATGCCCATAGGGCTGTGGCTTATAATAGAAGAAAAGGAACTTCCCATGGCGCCATGGTGGATGACCTATAATTTTTACTTATACGCGGTTCATTTTGCATTGGTCCGCCTGATCAATAAGACGGCGGCCAGATTCTTTTCGGGATACTGGCCGCTGCCTGTGATTTTGTTTTTGCTGATGCCGGTTATTATGGTCTGGTTTAGCAGCACCACGGGAATACAAATAAAAAAACGATGGCCAAAGCTCTGGTTTTTATTAAACGGAGGAAGATAGGTATGGCTGCCTTACTGCAGGCACCAGCGTCCGGAAGCACCGCAGGGCAGAGTCAGGCCTGTCCGGGTGACAGGTAGTCCAAGTTCTTCGGCGGTTACGGTTCCGCTGCAGCGAGAGACCACTTCCACGGAGAGCATATAAGCCAGAACAGAGGGGGCAAGGCCGGTGGTATAGGAGTTAATCAGGAAAAATAAAGGGGTATCGGAGAGAAGTCCTGCGCACAGCTTCACCAGAGGATGAATGGCATCTTCGATTTTCCAGATTTCTCCCTTGGGTCCACGGCCGTAGGAAGGAGGATCCATAATAATCGCGTCATAGTGATTGCCCCGTCTGATCTCACGCTCTACAAATTTTACACAGTCATCCACAATCCAGCGGATGGGGGCCTGCTCCAGATTGCTGGATTTTGCGTTTTCTTTGGCCCATGCCACCATGCCTTTGGAGGCATCTACATGGGTGACGGCTGCCCCTGCCTTGGCAGCAGCCAGGGTAGCCCCTCCCGTGTAGGCGAAAAGATTTAATACTTTTATGGGCCGCCCCGCCTGGCGGATCAACTCCCCAAACCAGTCCCAGTTAGCCGCCTGCTCGGGAAAAAGGCCTGTATGCTTAAAACTGAAGGGCTTCAGATTAAAAGTCAAGCTGTCATATCTTATGGACCACTGCTGAGGGAGGTCAAAGAACTGCCATTGTCCGCCGCCTCTGTCACTGCGGTGGTAATGCCCGTTGGGATGCTTCCAGCCTCTGTGATTTTTTGGAGTGCTCCAGATGATCTGAGGATCCGGGCGTATGAGAAGAAAATCCCCCCACCGTTCCAGTTTTTCCCCATCTGAACAGTCAATTACCTCATAATCGTTCCAATGATCTGCTATCCACATAATATCTCCTCTGTGTTTGGTTATTAAGGTGTGTTGTTTCGTTCAGGAGATCGACGGAAGGTCCGTCTTGCCGGGACATAGGTATCCATTCGGGGACCGCTTTCCCTTAGGTTGCCTCATCGGATATCTATGTCCCGGCAAGACTGCCATCCCGGCGACTCGAAAGAAATGCGCCGAAAGAAAGAATCCCGGACGGCCTTCCTGCCGACCTCCTGAACGAAAAAGCATATATATTGTAGCACAGCACCCTGCGGGAAGGGAAGGCAAACCTAAAGGAAAAAGTAATAGAATTGAAAGATATGATAGTTGAATAAATCGGCATCCCTTGCTACAATAAATAAGAGTATAGATATGAATACGAAGGAGAGACCTGAATGAAAAAAAGTGGGTTTGTAATATTGGGTCTTGCTGCTGTCCTGACTTTTGGGAGCAGTATTACTGCATTGGCGGCATCAGGCTGGTCCATGGAGAACGGAAAGTGGGTTTACTATGATAATTCCGGCTATCTGGTGACGGATGAATGGAAAAAGGGAGCCGATGATAAGTGGCGTTTTCTCAACGGTAATGGACAGATGGCCGTAGACAGCTGGGTAGACGATACTTATTATGTGGATTCCAACGGAATCATGGTGACGGGAAAGTGGATGAAGCTCAGTGCTAACTACAACGGCATTTCGGGTGACGACCGTTGGTATTATTTTATGGACAGCGGTAAGGTAGTAAAGGATTCCTGGAAAAAGATTAATAATAAGTGGTATCATTTTGATTCGGAAGGGGCTATGGAGACCGGCTGGATTGATGATAATATGTATTATACCAATGAAGATGGAGCGGCTCTTGTAGGCTGGCATAAGCTGTATCCCCCGGAGGGAGAAGAGACCAACGACTCCGACCCCTTTGAAGACGATGGAAAGTGTTGGTATTATTTCAACAGCAGCGGCAAGAAGTTTGTCCCGGATCTTACAGGAGGCGCCGACTGCGGAGAGAAACGGATTGATGGTACCTATTACTGCTTTAACAGCAACGGAGCCATGCAGACTGGCTGGGTCTATACAGGGACCAGCGTAGCGGAGACAGGAGATATCGGTGATTACCGCTTTTATGACAAGAGCGGCAAGGCAGTGACCGGCTGGTATTCGGCAGAACCCCCCAGCGCTCTGGGCGGATATGAGAATGACGTGGAGTGGTTTTATTTTTCCAAAAGCGGCGTGCCAAAGACCGGGCCGGCCAAGGGCTCGGCATCAACGAAGGACTTCTTGAGAATCAACGGCAAAACCTACCTATTTAATGACAAAGGCAATCCGGTGTACGGCCTTCAGAAGGTATATACCAACCAGTCTACGGGAGAGTACACGGCCTACCATTTTAATGAGAGTTCCTGTACGGTAGAAAGCGGCAAGATTACGGTGGAAGAGGGAGACGGCAGCAAGACCCAGTTCTATTTTGCATCCACGGGAAGAGGATATACGGGAGTCCAGAACGGCTATTTGTATTATATGGGGAAACTTCAGCGGGCAGAGGGAGGCACCAAGTATGAGGTGATCTCCATTCCCGGAACCAACGGCAAGAACAGCAATTACGTCGTCAATTCCTCCGGAAAGGTAGTAAAAAGCACTTCAGGAGTAAAGGACAGCGATGGAGTCAAATATACAACCAACAGCACGGGAATCCTTACAAAGATTGATAACGAGACCGTGGGATCCGACGCTTCCTTCAGATCGCCGGAGGAGCCGGTGTGGGAGGAGTAAACCTTAATTGAAAACAGTCTTATCCCGGTGAATGGATACCGGAATGAGGCTGTTTTTCTTTTTACCCTCAGCCCTGTCCGGGACGTCCACTAAAAAACAAAAAAAGTACTTGCAATTATGAAAAAAATATGTTACTATAACGAGGCTGTGGCATGATAGCTGTGAAACGAGAGGTTGCTGCCTGTAAGAGGGCAGGTTTTCCGTGGAGCGAATGTCAAGTTAGGAAACTGGCGACAAGTCACTGTACAAACAGATATTCTGCAAGGCAAGATGTAGAAATTGGTGTGTTTGAATGGCTATGACACACCCGGAAACGTGTACAGTCACCGCTTGTCGTACTTCATGAAAAGTGCGAAAAGGAGGCGACTTTTTTTATGGCAAGTCAAGTAATGAGAATCA
>JAAWHU010000012.1 GCA_022796015.1 Hungatella sp.
TATGAGGATGATCAAAACCAAGAACCCTGGGATATTGGAGGCCATAGGTTTGCTGCAGCGTATGAGCATGAACAGCCGTCTGCGCCAGAAATATGAGGCTTATCAGATGCAGCTCCGTGACGACCTGGCCTGGGAGGAGCAGGTTCGGAAGAATGCGGTGATGGAAGGAAGGGCCGAGGGACGAGCCGAAGGGAGAGCTGAGGGACGAGCTGAGGGACGAGCCGAAGGGAGAGTGGAAGGGGAAGTTATAGGAAAAATGAAAAGCATCTTGGAACTGCTGGAAATCCATGGGGAGATTCCTGAAGAGCTGAGAAGGATGATTCTTTCAGAGAAGGATGACAATAGGCTTCGCCAGTGGCTGAAGGCTGCAGCCGTGAGTGAGTCCATAGAACAGTTTCAAGCCAGGATCAATGGGAAGCAGCCTTAAAGTAAGAGAAAAACTCAGGACTTTGTGCCCTGAGTTTTTATTTCCCTATTACATCTTTTTATATTCCGCCATATGTCCCGGAAGGGTAAGTGCTTTTAGATTCATGCATTGTTCCAGCTGCTGAGGCGTCATAAGCTGCTGTTGGAGAACCAGATCGCGGACTGAGATGCCGGACTGCAGAGATTGTTTAGCAATGTCTGCAGCTTTTTTATAGCCAATATAGGGGCAAAGTGCAGTGGCGATGGCAACACTGGATTCCACCAGCTGTTCACAGCGGTCACGGTTGGCAGTAATGCCCAGGACACAGTTGTCCGTAAGGGTCTGGACTGCACCGCGCAGGGTGTCAATAGATTCAAATATATTGTAAAAAATAACCGGTTCAAAGGCGTTCAACTCCAGCTGTCCGGCTTCGGCAGCCAGAGTAACCGTCACATCATTGCCGATTACATTGTAGGCCACCTGGCTTACTACCTCAGGAATTACAGGGTTGATCTTGCCGGGCATGATGGAGGAGCCGTTCTGCTTGGGAGGCAGATTAATCTCTCCCAGACCTGTCTTGGGGCCGCTGGATAGGAGCCGCAGGTCGTTGCAGATCTTGGAGAGGCTGACGGCGCAGGTCTTTAAGGCAGCGGAGATATGTACAAAGCAGTCCAGGTTCTGGGTGGCGTCGAATAAGTCCTCTGCCTGATAACAGCTGGTACCGCATACCAGGTTCACGTTCTTGATGATGTGGAACAGATAAACCGGGTTTACATTGATGGCAGTTCCCACGGCAGTGGCGCCGATATTCAACATCCTTAAGTCATCGTCCAGATTGTCCAGGCGGTGGATATCCCGTTCCACCACAGCCGCATAGGCCTCAAAGGACTGTCCGAGGCGGATGGGAACAGCATCCTGCAGCTGGGTGCGCCCGATCTTCACCACATCATCAAATTCTATCGCTTTCTGGTTCAGAGCCTTATGAAGCCTCTTTAACTGTTCCACCAGAGTAGGGAGCAGTTCTAAAATAGTCAGCTTCCCGGCAGAGGGAATCACATCATTGGTGGACTGCGCCATATTGACATGGTCATTGGGGTGCACTATGGAATAATCTCCCTTCTGGCCGCCCAGTATCTCAATAGCCCTGTTGGCAATGACTTCATTGGCATTCATGTTGGCAGAGGTTCCGGCGCCTCCCTGAATGGCGTCTACAATGAATTGATTGTGAAGCTTTCCGGCCATGATCTCGTCGCAGGCCTGAAGGATAGCCTGGCCGATCTTTTCATCCAGCACATTGGCAGCCATATTAGTCATGGCAGCCGCTTTTTTTATCTTGGCCAGATTGTTGATAAAGAGCGGGTGAAGGGGCCGCCCGGTAATGTTAAAATTGTGTTTTGCTCTCAATGTCTGAACCCCGTAATACGCCTTAACGGGGACCTCCAGGGTTCCGATGGAATCCGCCTCGATTCGTGTGTTCATAATCCGCCTCTCCTTAAAAAATAGGATAATAACAATTTACTAAATGGAGCATACCACGAAAGCGCATACTGGTAAATAGGGTGGTAAAAATATAATTTTTAGAAATAAAATTAGGAAAAAACTTAATAAAATTAAGAAAACACAATGTAAAACATTATTTTATTAATCGGCTCCGAAAGCATTAGAATAGGGAAAAAACCGTAATCACAATTCCTCATTGCAGATTTTACTCACTGTATGGTATACTGGATTTGTGTGAAAAAAGAAAGGGGAAACATAGCATGAAGAAAATGATTTCCTGGAATGTGAATGGACTCCGGGCCTGTGTGGGCAAGGGGTTTTTGGAATATTTTAGAGAGGCTGATGCAGACATTTTCTGCATCCAGGAGAGTAAGCTTCAGGAGGGACAGCTCGAGCTTCCCCTGGAGGGATATATTCAATATTGGAATTATGCCCAGAAGAAGGGATATTCGGGAACCGCGCTGTTTACAAAGGAGAAGCCCCTGTCTGTTGCCTACGGCATAGGCATGGAGGAGCATGATAAGGAGGGGAGGGTCATTACAGCCGAGTTTGAAGAGTATTACGTGGTGACCTGCTACACTCCCAATTCCCAGAGCGAGCTGGCCCGGCTTCCTTACCGCATGAAGTGGGAGGAGGATTTTCTCACATATCTGAAACGGCTGGAGGAAAAAAAGCCTGTGATCTTCTGCGGGGATCTCAATGTGGCCCATCAGGAGATCGACTTAAAGAATCCAAAGACTAACCGTCACAATGCCGGATTCACAGATCAGGAGAGGGAGCGGTTTACGAAGGTCCTGGAGGCAGGCTTTATTGACACCTTCCGTTTTCTTCATCCACAGGAGGAGACCTACTCCTGGTGGTCCTACCGCTTTAAGGCCAGAGAGAAGAATGCAGGGTGGAGAATTGACTATTTCTGTGTGTCTGAATGCCTTAGGGACCGTCTGGTCTGTGCAGAGATCCATACCGAGATTATGGGCTCGGATCACTGCCCCGTGGAGCTGGTGATATCATGAATCTTGTGACAGCAGAACATTTGACCAAATCATATACAGAACGGCTGTTATTTGACGATACGGATTTTAGTATCCAGGAGGGAGAAAAAATCGGCATTATCGGTATCAACGGAACAGGCAAATCCACTCTTTTAAAGATTGTGGCAGGTATCGAAGAGCCGGATCAGGGTACGGTAGTGCGGGGAAGAAACCTGGACATGGGCTATCTTCCCCAGAATCCGGAATTTGTGCAGGGAGACACGATCCTGGAGAGTATTATCAGGGACAATGAAGGCCGTGACCATCTGTGGGATCTGGAAAGCCAGGCAAAGTCCATGCTGACCAGAGTGGGAATCTTTGATTTTGAAGCCAAGGTAGATACCTTGTCAGGAGGACAGAAAAAGAGGGTGGCCCTGGTGAGTACTCTTATGTCTGACACGGATCTGCTGATTCTGGATGAGCCCACCAACCATTTGGACAGCGATATGGCGGAGTGGCTGGAGGAATACTTAAAGAGGTTTAAGGGAGCGATCCTGATGATTACCCACGACCGGTATTTTCTGGACAGCGTCACCAACCGGATTGTGGAGCTGGACAAAGGGAAGCTTTACAGCTACCAGGCTAATTATGAAGGGTATTTGAAGTTAAAGTCTGAACGGCTGGACATGGAAGCAGCCACAGAGCGGAAGAGGCAGTCTATTCTGAAGGTGGAGCTGGCATGGATGCAGAGAGGCGCCAGGGCCCGTTCCACCAAGCAGAAGGCCCATATTCAGAGATATGAGGCCCTTCGGGACCAGAAGGGGCCGGAGGCAGATAAAGAGGTGGAGTTAGATTCCCTATCCAGCCGTCTCGGAAGGACTACGGTAGAGATAGAGGGGCTTTGCAAGGCCTATGGAGATAAAGTGCTGATTCGGGATTTTCACTATATTTTTCTCAAGGATGACAGGATCGGCATTATCGGGCCCAACGGAAGTGGCAAGTCCACCCTCATGAAGATGATTGCCGGGTGGGTGAGGCCGGATGCAGGGACCATAACCACAGGCCAGACCGTGAAGATCGGTTATTTTTCTCAGGAAAATGAAGCCATGGATCAGGATCTGAAGGTGATTGATTACATTAAGAATGCTGCGGAGTATATAAAGACTAAGGAGGGCAGCATCAGCGCTTCCCAGATGCTGGAAAGATTTCTCTTTCCTTCCAGCGTTCAGTATACTGCTGTCAGCCGCCTGTCAGGAGGCGAGAAGAGAAGGCTGTACCTATTAAGGATTCTTATGGAGGCGCCTAATGTGCTTCTTTTGGATGAGCCTACCAATGACCTGGACATCAGGACTCTTACGATTTTGGAGGATTATCTGGATAGCTTTCAGGGAATCGTTATTACCGTATCCCATGACCGGTATTTTCTGGATCGGATGGTAAGGCGGATTTTTGCCTTTGAAGGCCAGGGAAAAATAAGCCAATATGAAGGTGGATACACGGATTATCAGGCAGCCTGTGAGACAAAGGGGCCTGGCCGGCAGGATGGCGGCAGCCAAAAGCCTGCAAAGCAGTCTTTAGGGAGGACTGTGCCGGGGAAGGAGATGGGAGGCGTCCCGGGGCAGAACAGACCGAAAAAGCTTAAATTCACCTACCAGGAGCAAAAGGACTGGGAAGTAATAGAAGAAGAAATACAGGCACTGGAAGAGCGTCTTGCATGGCTGGATCAGGCTATGGAGGAGGCGGCCAGGGATTTTGTAAAATTAAACGAGTTGATGAAAGAGAAGGAAGACAAAGAGACGGAACTGGAACGTAAGATGGAGCGATGGATGTATCTCAACGATCTGGCGGAACAGATCGCTGCAGGTAATTTACAGGGTTAGTCATTAAGGATAAAGGGGGAATCCATAACATTGGAACAGCCTAGAATTTTGACAGAAGAGAACCGGGGATATCCTATAGGACTTACTATTACAGAGAAAAGGGTTCATGTGTCAGTGGTGAGTGATGCCAGTACATGCAGTCTGGTATTCTATGAGAAGGGAAAAGAGGAGCCGGCCCTAAGGATTCCCATGGAGCCCGGCAATAAAGCAGGGGATGTGTGGAATCTGACCATAGAGGGAAGATGGCCCAAAGACACTATGTATGGTTTTGAGATGGATGGGGTGCTGAAGCCGGATCCCTGCGGAAGGCAGTTTACAGGCTGGGAGAAATGGGGGGCTCCCGAGAATATCAGCCATATTTTAAGATCCCCCTTGTATGAAGAAGCCTTTGACTGGGAGGACGATAAAAGGCCCTGTATTCCTTTTCACGAGACCATCATCTACCGGTGCCATGTGCGGGGCATGACCTGTCATGGTTCTTCTAAAATGAGAAACAAAGGGACCTTTCGCGCTCTCATGGAAAAGATCCCTTATATAAAGGGACTGGGAGCCACGGCCATAGAACTGATGCCGGTCAATGAATTTCAGGAGGTGGAGGTCTGGGAGAGCGAGTGGAATCCCAGGGCGGCAAAGGGCCCTAAGCCCACAGGAAAGTTGAATTACTGGGGATATACAGAAGGGTATTATTATGCCCCTAAGGCCTCCTACAGCAGCGGTCAGAGGAAGCGTCCGGCCCGGGAATTCAAGATGCTTGTCAAGGAGATTCACAGGGCGGGCATGGAGCTTTATTTGGAGCTTTATTTTACCGGGAAGGAAAGCCCTGCACTGGTTCTTGATATCGTCAGGTTCTGGGTGCGGGAGTATCATATAGATGGGATTCATCTGGTAGGCTCTGTTCCCACGGACTTAATAGGAAGAGACCCTTATCTGAGCCGCACCAAGCTATTCGCCGCCACATGGGACGGAGTGGAGCCGGGAACCGGCAGACACCTGGCGGAGTACCATGATGGGTTTCTCACGGACATGAGACGGGTGCTGAAAGGAGATGAGGATCAGATACGGCCTCTTATTATGCGCATAGGGAGGAACCCTGGCCGGTGCGGCGTTGTGAACTATATGGCCCACACCAACGGGTTTACCATGATGGACATGGTATCCTATGACCGCAAGCATAACGAGGCCAACGGAGAAGGCA
Organism: Hungatella sp.; assembly: GCA_022796015.1. Taxonomy (GTDB): domain Bacteria; phylum Bacillota; class Clostridia; order Lachnospirales; family Lachnospiraceae; genus UBA3402. The sequence goes on from JAAWHU010000012.1 coordinate 5,953, forward strand.
ACCGGGATGGAAGTGACTATAATTACAGCTGGAACTGCGGCTTTGAGGGGGTGTCCAGAAAGAAAAAACTGGTACAGATCCGGGAAAAGCAGATCCGCAATGCCATGGCCCTCCTGTTCTTAAGCCAGGGGACGCCTCTTCTTCTGGCCGGCGACGAATTCGGCAATTCCAAGTCAGGCAACAACAATGCGTACTGCCAGGACAATGAGATTTCCTGGCTGAACTGGAATCAGATCAAAAATAATGAGAATATCTGGCGGTTTGCCAGACATCTGATAGCCTTCCGAAAGGCCCACCCGGTGCTTCACATGGAGAAGGAAGCCATGAATATGGATCATTTGGCCTGCGGGCATCCGGACGTGTCGTTTCATGGGGTTAAGGCCTGGAGACCAGAGTATGAGAATTTCCGAAGGCAGCTGGGGGTTTTGTACTGCGGGGAATATGGGAAGAAGCCGGATGGAACCTGTGATGATTATCTCTTCGTTATGTACAACATGCACTGGGAACCTCATGAGTTCGGGCCGCCCCGTCTGCCTAAGAACCGAAGCTGGCATGTGGCTGTGGATACCAGCCTTGACGGGATAAACGGATACTATGAGGAGGGGAAGGAGCCTCTCATGGAGGATCAGAGCCGCTATGTGGTAAGTCCCCGGTCCATTGTAGTGCTCATAGGAATCCTGCATGAAGCAGCTTCCTCGGGGGGAGAAAGGACTTGCGGGGAAGGAGAAACAGCAAGGCAGGGAAAGGAGACCATAAGGATATGAAAAAATATGATTATGTGCTTGTAGGGAGCGGATTATTTGCCGGTGTATGGGCGTATCTGGCCAGGCAGCATGGGAAGAGCTGCCTGGTGGTGGAAAAGAGAAACCATTTGGGAGGGAATATTTACTGTAAGGATGTGGAAGGGATCCATGTACACCAGTACGGCGCCCATATCTTTCATACCGGCAGCCGCAGGGTGTGGGAGTTTGTCAACGGATTGGCGGAGTTTAACCGGTACACCAACAGCCCTGTAGCCAATTATAAGGGCGAGATGTACAACATGCCCTTTAACATGAATACCTTCAGCAAGATGTGGGGGATTTCCACGCCGGAGGAGGCAAAGGCAATCATTGCAAAGCAGAGAGAAAGCGTTGTCGGGGAGCCCAGGAACCTGGAGGAGCAGGCCATAAGCCTTGTGGGAAAGGACCTGTATGAGAAATTGGTAAAGGGCTACACGGAGAAGCAGTGGGGACGTGACTGCAGGGAACTGCCGGCATTTATTATTAAGCGTCTTCCTGTGCGGTACACCTATGACAACAATTACTTCAACGATCCCTACCAGGGAATCCCCATAGGCGGATATAATGTGATCATTGAGAAGCTGTTTGAAGGCTGTGATGTTGTCACAGGTGTGGATTTTCTGGAGAACAGGGACCACTACAGCAGCCTGGGCGAGACCCTTGTCTATACAGGGACCTTGGATTCCTTCTATGGGTATTGTTTTGGAAAGCTGGAATACCGCAGCCTGAGATTCGAGACGGAGCTCCTGGATAAAGACAACTATCAGGGAGTGGCTGTCGTGAATTATACGGACAGGGAGACTCCCTACACCAGAATCATTGAGCACAAGCATTTTGAGTTTGGAACACAGCCAAAGACGGTGATTACCAGGGAGTATCCGGCAGACTGGCAGGAGGGCATGGAGCCCTATTACCCGGTGAATGACCAGAAGAATCAGAAGCTTTATGAACAGTATGCCGGCCTGGCAGCCGGGGAGGATCATGTGATCTTCGGCGGCCGTCTGGCGGAATATAAGTATTATGATATGGATAAGGTAATCGAGTCTGCACTGAACAGAGCACAGGAGTATGGGCTGGGTTAGCCAACCCATACTCAGGAGCCCGTTGTTTTACTCGATGGCAAACTCTACGGATACCAGGGCCTCGATGCTTACCTGTCCGGGCTCCATAACCACATCGGCTATGGCTCCGGGGGCCATGGATTTGGCAATAAAGGAATTATCATACCGCGCCGCCTGAGAGGAAGAATGCTCTTCCACATGGACTACGGGGCCAAGGGTGCACCCGCTGGCCTCTGCCATAACCTGGGCTTTTTGGCTGGCCGATTCAATAGCCTTGGCAAGGGCCTCCTGATAGCAGGCATCATACTGGCTGGATAGATAGGAGACGCTGTCAATGTTATTGATTCCCCGATCCACACAGGCGCCTAGAAGGGTCTCGGCCTGGTCGATGGTGATATCAGATACTACAATCTTGGTCTGCATCTCATATCCCACGGCAGTGCGGCCGGAGGAATAGTCGTAGATCGGGTTCATGCCGTAATTGGAGGTCTGGAGAGATTCGTCGGAAATGCCGGATTCCTTTAAAAACTGAATCACCCGCGTTATGTCCTCGTTATTCTTTTCCTGGCAGGCCTTTGCATCAGAGGCCTGGGTGGAGACTCCGAACCGAATCTGAGCCATATCAGGAACCACCTTCACGGCCTCGGATCCCTGGACGGTGATCACATTCTTCTGTGCCGTCTGAACCGTAATGGATTCAGGGAACGAGATTGCAGGCGATGCGGCAGGCGTACATCCCGCCAGTGTGAACATACCTGCGGAAAGGATGGCAGCGGAAGCTTTATAAAGTTTATTCATAACAGATTTCAACCCCTTTTTCATTTTTATTTGGACATTATACAACAAAAATAGGAATTATGTCTTTCTTTTCTCTTAAAAAGTTAATTCATTTACAGGAAAAGACGGATATCACAAAGGGGATTATGGAGCAGCAGGTTAATGCGGCAAAGCAGATTTTGAATGATCTCATGGAGGACAACCGAGGGTATTGGCCGGAGCTTAAGCAGAGAAGAAAGGGAATGTATGTGGTTTGGCCGGTACATTCCCTTTTATCTGTCTGAAAATTGTTAAATATTGTATAATAGCCTGAGAGAGACATGGAAAGAGGGAAAAAGGAAATGATAGACTTATCAGGAATTATGGGAATACCGCTGCTAAAAAAAAGCCGCTTTACAGGAAGCTATAAGAGTCTGCGGTATATACTGGAACGGCAGTCCGATGAGGAAAAGGGAGAACGGCTGGCAGCGGTATTCTGGATTGGCGAGAATTGTTATGATGCAACTCCCCAGGAGGAGAAGACCACCCAATGGTTCCCCTTTGACGAGGAAGGATTAAAAGCCGCCCAGGAGTGGCTTAACATTCAGGCCGGGAATTTGTGAAAAATGGGAAAATGTGGTACAATGTTGGTACCTCTCCGATTTGCAGAAAAAAGCAGCAGGAGCCAGGAAAAGACAAACAGCGAGAAAGGATAAAATACCATGAACCTGGATTTCCGCCCCGTGGGGGCAAAAGATATTGACACTATGGCGCCTTATTTCAGCCTTCGCCCGAACAAGACCTGTGACAGTGCATGTCTGGAAAGCTTTTTGTGGCAGAGATACTATAATGTACGGTTTACCATCTGCGACGAGAAAGCCATTCTGTGGCTTATGAGCCTGAACGGCGAAGAATATTCGGCGATGCCTATGTGCAGAGAGGAAGAACTGCCGCACTATTTTTATAAAATGGTAAGGTACTTTAATGAAGAGCTCCAAAAGCCTTTTAAGATTTGTCTGGCAGATGAGGAGGGAACAAAATATCTGAATCTGGATCCAGAGAAATATGAGGTGACCGAGGAGGAGGATTCCAAAGACTATCTCTATGACGGGGAGGCCATGAGAAAGCTGTCAGGAAAGAAGCTCCACAAGAAGAAAAATCATCTCAATGCCTTTGTGAAGGAATTTGAAGGCAGGTATGAGTACAGGAAGCTGTGCTGTTCTGACAGACAGGATGTATGGCAGTTCCTTGATCTGTGGAGGGAGCAGAAGGGGGAAGATGTGGAGGAACACCTGGACTATGAGGTGGAAGGGATCCACGAGATCCTCAAAAACTGTTTCAACCTGAATGTGCGTATGGGAGGCATTTATATTGATGGGCATATGGAGGCGTTTTCCATTGGAAGCTACAATTCCCTGGAGAATATGGCCATCATTCATATTGAGAAAGCCAATCCGGAGATCCGGGGCTTATACCAGTTTATTAATCAGCAGTTCCTGGTTCATGAATTTCCCGATGCCGTGCTGGTGAACCGGGAAGACGATATGGGGCTGGAGGGACTGAGACAAGCCAAGATGTCCTATAATCCCATTGGATTTGCCCGTAAATATAAGATTGTCCAAAAGCAGATGGGTGTGATCTGACAGGAAGGAGGAGCCATGGTCAGAACCGGATATTTGACGCAGCAGGAAAAGGCCGGGACCATACCTCTCTGGAAGGAGGCGTTTCCAGAGGATGGGCCGGGATTTCTGGGCTATTATTACAAAGAGAAGACAAGGGATAACCGGATTCTGGCTGCATGGGAGGAGGAACCAGAGGAGCAGCACAACCCCACCGGGAATCAGGGGCAGGAACAGGCCGGCTCCAGGCGCATCCTATCCATGATTCACAGGAATCCCTACAGGCTCTGGATACATGGCCGGGTTATAGACAGCGATTACATTGTCGCAGTGGCTACGGCAAAGGACAGAAGGCATCAGGGCCTTATGAGAATGCTGATGAACCAGATGCTGGAGGACATGTACCGGGAGGGAATGCCCTTCTGCTATCTTATGCCGGCTGACAGAAGGATCTATGAGCCCTTTCAATTTGCATACATCTATGACCAGGAGCACTGGAGCCTGAAGGAAGAGGCGGAAAGGCAGTTAAAAAAGGAACAGGCCGGACTTAAGGAGGCAAAGAAGGCCGCCCGGTGGATGGAGGGCTGGCTGGAGGAGCGGTACGGGGTATTTGCAGTTCGTGACAGGAATTATGTAAAGCGTCTCATGGCGGAGCTTGAGAGTGAGGGAGGGTGGATGGAATTTCTCTTTCAGGAGAAGACAGACAGCTCCCCGGAGGAAGGAGAGGGCTGCCCCGGCGTTAGCCCGGCCGGGATACGGTGCTGGTGGGGACTGGAGAAGAGAGAGCAGAGGATGCTTCTGTGCAGGGAGGAATACAGAGAAACCCGGAAGGAGAGGACGCCGGCCATTATGGCCAGGATTACAGAGCTGACAAAATGCCTGGAACTGGTTCATCTGAAAAGGGACAGCTCCTTAGACGAGATGGAGCTGATTCTGCAGGTGGAGGATAAGCAGTGTCCCTGGAACAATGGAAGCTTTCTCTGGAGGATCGGGAAGGAGCGTTCCAAGGCTGTGAAGATGGAAGAACCATGTGAAGCTGCATCCCCTGGAATCCTCTGCCTTCCCATGGAGATCGGCACCCTGACACAGCGTATTTTCGGATATGGGCAGCCCAAGGGGCCGGAGGACGTGTGGCAGGATATTGATACCTGGAAGGATGTTTTTCTCGATGAAATCGTATGAGGGGAGAAAATAGGCATGACAGAACAGGAAACCTTAAAACAATGGATAGAGGAGAGCCATAATATTGTGTTCTTTGGCGGGGCGGGAGTTTCCACGGAAAGCGGCATACCGGATTTCAGAAGCCAAGATGGGCTGTACAATCAGGAATATGATTACCCGCCGGAGACCGTGATCAGCCACAGCTTTTACCGGAGGAATCCGGAAGAATTTTTCCGCTTCTACAGGAACAGGATGATTATGACAGATGCCAGGCCCAACAAGGCCCACTTAGCCCTTGGGAGGCTGGAGCAGGAGGGAAGGCTGAAGGCGGTGATTACCCAAAACATTGATGGGCTTCATCAGATGGCAGGAAGCAGGGAGGTGCTGGAGCTTCACGGCTCCATTCACCGAAATTACTGCCAGAGGTGCGGCAGATTCTATGGCCTGGAGGCAGTGACCGAGGCAGAAGGCGTGCCGAAGTGCAGCTGCGGCGGAATCATTAAGCCGGACGTGGTGCTGTATGAGGAGGGACTGGATCAGAGGATCCTTCAGAAAGCAGTAGAATATATAAGCCATGCAGAGGTGCTGATTATAGGCGGCACGTCCCTGGCCGTGTATCCGGCGGCCGGACTGATTGATTACTATGAGGGAAACAAATTAGTTCTCATCAACAAATCGGCTACTGCCAGGGACGCCTACGCGGATCTGGTGATCCATGAACCGATTGGAAAGGTATTTGAGGAACTGGGATTTTAAATTCATTTCAAGGAGGGACAAGGATGTACACAGCAGCGGACAACAGATACGAACAGATGGAATATGCAAGATGCGGGAGAAGCGGGCTGAAGCTTCCCAGGGTTTCTCTGGGGCTCTGGCAGAATTTTGGCCTTGAGAAGACACTTGAGGAGCAGAAGGAGATTATTTTCTGTGCATTTGACCACGGCATCACTCATTTTGATCTGGCCAACAACTATGGGAGTCCTGCCAGGGGGCTTGCAGAAGAGAATTTCGGAAAAATTTTACATAGTGATCTGTCCGCCTACCGGGACGAGATGGTGATCTCCACAAAAGCCGGATTTGACATGTGGCCCGGCCCTTATGGAGATTGGGGTTCCAGGAAGTATCTTATGGCCAGCCTGGATCAGAGCCTAAAGCGCATGGGACTGGATTATGTGGACATCTTTTACCATCACCGCCCGGATCCGGAGACTCCCCTGGAGGAGACCATGGGAGCCCTGTCGGATCTTGTGCGCAGGGGAAAGGCACTGTATGTGGGCATCTCCAACTACCAGGAGCCTGAGGCCAGGAAAGCCATGGAGCTCCTTAAGGCCAACAACACTCCCTGCCTGATTCATCAGCCCAGGTACAACATGCTTGACCGCTGGGTGGAAGATGGGCTTTTGGATGCCCTCAGAGAAGCCGGCGCCGGATGTATTGCCTACAGCCCCCTGGCACAAGGCGCGCTGACAGACAAATATCTGAAAGGGATTCCCCAGGGCTCCAGGGCCTCCAAGGAGGGAACCAGCATTCAGGGCCGTTACCTGACAGATAGCAATATGATAAAAATAGGAAGGCTGAACGAACTTGCCGCAGGACGGGGACAGTCCCTGGCTCAGATGGCCCTTTTGTGGATACTCAGGAAACCTGAGGTTACGTCTGTCCTTGTGGGGGCCAGCAGTCCCAGACAGCTTATGAACAGTATGGACAGTTTAAAAGGCGCTCCTTTTACGCAGGAGGAGCTGAATGCCATTGACCATATCCTGCAGTCGAGGTGATCATATGGTTTTTGAAGTAGGAGAGATTGTAAAATTAAAAAAGCCTCATCCCTGCGGCAGCCATGAGTGGGAAATCCTGCGGGTAGGCGCAGACTTCCGGCTCAGATGCTTAGGCTGTGAACACCAGGTTATGGTGGCCAGAAAGCTGGTGGAAAAGAACTGCAGGGGGGTAAGGAAAAAGACGGGAGTATAAGGGCTTTCCGGGAAAAGGAAAAGGGCCGGGAAAAACAGAGTGGATCCATTCTGTTTTTCCCGGCCCTATTTGTTTAAGTGTTTTGATTTAATTTTTTTAAAATTTCCAAAAGATGTTTGGCCAGTTCCGGGGACAGCTTTTCTGTCTCCTGATACAACTGGCTGGATCGGGTGTAATGCTTCTTTTCTTCATTAAAAAAATCTGCCGGGGTAACACCCAAATAGTCACAGATATTAAAAAACTGAGCCAGGGACGGCAAGGCCTTGCCATTCTCAATCCGGTTGATATAGCTTACGTTTTGTCCCAGTTCGATACTCATCGTGCGGGCGGAAATTCCTTTTTCCATTCTCAGCTGAGCCAGTCTTGTGGAAAACTGTTTTCCATCATACATGGATTATGCTTCATCTGCCTTTCTTTCTGAGAGATTTGCCTTTTACCGGGCACAGCGGCCGGGCAGACAACCACAGACTCCATTAATTTTAGCATGGTAAAAGTATTAAAACGAGATATTAAATATGGTATATTCTATAAAATAACGTTTTTAATATCTTACATCACGAAAGATCAAGAAAGGCAAAAGAGAAGGAGGAAAAGGAATGTCAAATGAGATGGGAGTGGAATACGGAGGAGCGGAGGAGGGGATGTGTCCTTTCTACAGGAGAAAGATAAAGTCGCCGGCATGGTTTCGCTGTGTAAGTCCCAAGCATGCGAATCAGAATTATGAATTTTGCGGCGACGGCGCACATGCAGGCCAGTTTCAATACTGCAGTAACTGCGGCAGGAATGGCAGAAAAGTCTGTAAGTACTATTTTGAGCCTGTACAGGTTCAGGAGCCTGCACAGGTTCGGGTGCCTGCCCCTGACAGGCAGTCAGCACCGGTTGGGGTGTCTGCGCCAGACAGGCAGCCTGCGCCGGACAGGGAGCCCGCCCGCCAGGTACCCAGGGATGCAGGCGGACGGTCACAGGCAGGCACAGCATCTGTTTCCGGCGGAAGAGCCAGCAGCCGTTACAGCTTCGGCGGGGATCGGAACCAGCACATGTGTCAGTATTGGAGGAGGGATGAGGAGCAGGAGAAGGCCTATCACTGTGACAGCGATGGCAATCCGGAAGGCCCCAGTTATAAGTTTCCCACTACAGGGCTTACCGACAGTGTGAAGCGGTTCCGGGAAAACTGCAGAAAGGCCGAGAACGGAGTGCCGCCGTGCTGCGAATATTTTCCGGGCGGCGGTTTTAAGAGCGGGGATTCTGAGAGCGGCGGCAGCGAGGAAAAGGAGGGTTCCGGTGAGCTCATGAAAGAATTGATGGAGGCAGCAGTGAAGACCGCGTTCGATCCCCCCAGCGGTATCATAGAGGCTGTAGAGGTTGTGGGCACTCTGCTTAAAGATACCAATGGTTAAAAAGAATACAACAGAAAGGAAGGCATAAGACATGCAGCAGATGGGGCTGGATATTCTTCCGCCGGGTGCGGCAGACAGCTATGAACAATATTTGGGAAAAGTAAAAGAGTCCATGGAGCATCTCATCCAGGAGACCGGGAATGTAGCGGGCATCCTTGACAACCATGACGAGAACACATTTACAAAAAACATGCAGGAGGTTTTGCGGAAGCTTGCCGTGCAGGCGGAGACCACGGCATATTCTACGAAAGAGATTACAGAAGAGCTGCTGCGAAAGCTTGAGGAGAAGAACGACTCTGTGGGAAGCAGAACCCAGGGGGAATATATTGACCAGATACGCGGTGCAGCCGCAGCCCTGGAGGATCTGGAGCCTTACAAGGATTGTGATTTGTCCGGTACAGACACATTTACAGAAGAAGATAAGGAAGAGATCCAGATGGGGCTGGGAGATCTGACCGACGAATGGGAGACTGCCATTGAGGAGCTGAAGAGAGATGCAGAGGATTTCAGCCAGGAGAATGTTCAGAACGAACTCAGCGGCATCTATCTTCTTCTGGCTCAGCAGATGGAGGGGCTTCTTCAGAAAATGGCGGACATTGTAGAGCCGGTAGGGGTATCTCTGGATGAAAGAGCTGATAATGTCAGCAGCAGGCGGACAGAGATGGAACAGACGGCAGAGGAGCTCTTTGCAGAAGCCATCACAAGATTTGAGCAGGAGCTGGAGGAGACGGCCGAAAAGTTTACAGACATTGTATTTTAAATTTTCATAAGAACAACAGCCGGTTTACGCGAATGAAAATGAGAAAAGGGACAGGAGAATAACCGTATGATAAACCAGAATGGCAGAGATGCCTTTGAAATCTATAATGATGGGGGGGAACGGATTTTACAGGAATTTGGTTCCTGCCGCCGGTTTCTGGCAGATTTGAAAAAGCAGAGTGAAGAGACAAGACAGCAGAAAGAAGAAATGGAGCAGAAGCACAGCAATGAACTGGAAGACTTAAACAGCCAGATCAGCCAGACCCAGGAGAAAATCCAGGAAGCAGTGACTGAGCACCAGAGCGTTCTGTTAAAGGAAGAGAATCAATATAAGGAAAAAAAGGATCAGCTGGCAGTACAGCAGGAGAAAAGCCTTGGGGAGAAGGACAAAGAGATCGGCTTATGCCAGGAGAGGCTAAAGGATCTGGAACAAAAGATCAATGAGACAAAGAAGGTTCCTGAAAACCCTCTGACTTCAGAGGAGGTAACAGCAAGGACAGATCAATTCCGCCGGAATCAGGAGGAATTTCAGAATGCGGAACTTTTATATGTCAAGGAGAATCAGGACCAGGGACGCCTGGGGGAGAGAAACGAGAAAGAAGAAAAACTGAGACAACGCCGCCAGGAAGCGGATTTAAGTGCAGCGTCCAGGGCACGAAAGCGGCTGAGCAGCGAGATGAATCAGATGGAGACTGCCGAGGACAATTCCTTCCTGGAGTTTACGTCAGATATTCAGAGAGCCATCCGGAAGGAGATAGAAAGGATCGAGGGTCACCGTGAGGAGCTGATCCGTGAGGATGTAGAAGCCCTTATGGATGGAACCCGCAGGCAGAACGAGACCCGTATTGCCAAGATAAAGGAAAACCATAGGAATAACCTGAACAAGAAAGAGCAGATGAAGACCGTGGGACGCTGGATCCTTTGTTTTCCCATTAACCTTCTTAAAGATCGCTTCTCCTTAAGCAAGAAGATGGTAGATTACGGCGGGATAGGCGCCGGGATTATCTGCTCCCTTTTAATGCTGCTTAACCCGGATCTGCTGGGGATGATCATTATCGTGACTATGATTGCAGGGCTGGGATATGGCTGTCTGCTGGGAATCAAAAAAGGAAGAGGCCGCATGGGCATGACTCTGGCCATAGTCCAGGGAATCGGGATTATGGTGATCCGGATTCTTCCTTACCCGCTTCTGCTGTTTGCAGTCACCAGAAGCGTCACGCTGTGGGCGGTATGGCTGGCAGCGGGACTCCTGATGTATGCCCTCTATGACATCTATTATATGGTGCGGAGGTTTCGGCCTTCCTACCGGCAGCTGAACCAGAAGTACACTTTGGAGAGAAGTACCTATTATGACAAACGATTGGAGGAGTTAAGAGCTGCGGCACAGAAATACGAAGGCTTTCTGGCCGAAGAGACGGAGCAGGTGAAGGAAGAGCTGGAGATGGAGGCGGCAAAATTAGCCGAGCTGACCAGAACCGTGGACGAGGAGGAGCGGCAGCTGAGAAATGCGTTTGCAGAAACCATCTGGGGCAACATTGTAAGCTCCTTTGAGGAGAAGCTGAAACAGCAGCTGGAGAGAGAGCGGAATCAGGAGAAAGAACGTGTAGACACACTGGCACGGCTGCAAAACGAAGAGGGGGCTCAAAAGGCAAAGCTGGAGAACGAGAAAACATGTCGGATACAGCTTGAGAAGGAGGGAAACAAAAAGAAACAGGAGCTGGACGAAGAACTGAATCGGGCAAAGAAAGAGGCCGACGCGCAGCTTAAGAGCCATAAAGAGAAAATCGAAAATGAGATACATAAGCTGGAGGAACAACGACAGAAGAAGGAGAAGAAACAGCAGGAGGCCATGGAGGGATTCCTGGCGGAACGAGAACAGCAGAGACAGGCTCTGGATCAGAAATTCCAGGATGAGCTTAACCGGCTCACCGGGCAGATGAGGGAAGACGGTTTTAAGGGGATATGCGGATTTGACTACCGTGATGCATGGGCCGTGATGCATGGAATGCTGACGAATCTCATCTGTTATCCGGCTAACTTAGGATCCTATCAAGGGAAGATCAAGAATGAAGGAGGGATTGACGTTCTTCAGAAGATGCTGGCATCAGACCAGGGCATGGACGAGGAAAGCCTGAGAAAGATAAAATCAAGAGGAGGCAGCGGCAGCTGCTACATGCCCCGGAATATTTTGTGGGGAGCAGAGGCCTGCGGCAGTCATGAGCTGGAGGAGGAGATCCGGGCCGGTCTTGGGAAGGCCCTGAAGGAAAGTGAAGAATTTAAGGAAATCTCGGGCTGGGATCCGGATCAGATCAGAGAATACGGAATTCAGGAACTTCCATGGGATACCTTGTACCGTCTGAAGCTGGTGGACAGCCAGGATCGTCCCATGCTTATATATTATGATCTGGGAGACATGGATAAGGACACGGCGGAAAGAAAGGCTTTGTGCCGCTATATTATGAAGACCTTTGTATTCCGCCCCCTGTTTTATATCAACAATAAAGACTATTTCAAATGCAACATCCTTGTGTCTGATTATCCGGAGGATTATAAACAGTTCGAGCAGAACCCGTTGCTGAATAAATGCATGATGGTTACGGAGAAGTCCTTATTTGCCAAAACCCTGGAGGGGCTGTATGACAGCGGGGAGAAGGTGTGGAAGCGCCTCAAGCCCTATGGAAGCCTCTACGAAAAGAATCGGGAAAGATGCAAAAAGGGAGTGCTTCCTGCCAAGGATGATGGTTATCGAAGCCTGATTATCGCCAACATGGATTATAAGGCTCTCAGCAATACCCGGTTAAAAAACCTGCTGAACTTAAGCTGTCAGGAAAAAGGCAACCCCTGCGGCGTATACCCCTATTTGTTTGTGGATCTGAACTGGATGAAAAATCACAAAGAGGGAACAGACAGGGCCTCTGTGGAATACTGCAGAGAGCTGGCAAAATCGTTCCAGGGGAAATGCTGTCTGCTGGAAAAGAACCGTGGACAGTACTGCTTTACGGAGAAGGACTCTGCAGACGAGCTTTATGAGCTGCTGGGAACCATAAACTAGAGGAGGGCGAGCGTTGAGTCTATTTGATGAGATGATCATGGATAAGGAGGAGGAGCGGGAGAAACAAAATATCCTGCCCTACTGGAGGTATCGGGATGCTCGGCTGGAGATCGGGGAAGAGGCGTTGTTGGAGCGGAGAGAACGCAATTACGGCAAGAAAATCCGGTTCCGCAGGGATCTGGAGCACCACGAGGAGGAAGGGGTTATCCGCATTTCTCCCCAGTTAACTGTGGTCTGGGATAAGATTAAGAGGGAAAAGGACGGGGCGAAATGCCGGGAGATGGTGGAAAAGCTGCTGGAGGCTCCGGAAAGTGAAGGAGGCTGCAGGATCATCCCCGTAAAGCGGCTGAGAGAATATACAGAACAGCTGGCACAGGAGGAATACAGCTACCAGAATATGTGGTTTGCCACTACGGCAAAAGGCATTGACATCCGGCCCGGCCTTCGCGACGAAGAGGATCCCCTGCCCATGGAGCTGGGAGATGACTGTGTCCATGCCTTAATGGCCGGACGTACAGGAGCCGGTAAATCCGTGGCGCTCCATGCCATTATAACGGGATTAATGTTTGAATATGCCCCATGGGAACTGAATATCAATCTTGCGGATTTTAAGATCGTGGAGATGTCCAAGTACGGCAATTCCCACTATGAGGAGGAGGGCGTAAAAAGAGCCGCCAAGGCCCCTCATGTGGGAAAAATCGCAGCAACCGATGGAATGGAATATGTGCTTTCCCTCATGTATGACATGTATGAGCAGATGGATATCCGGCAGAAGGTATTTGCCGCCATGGGGATTCAGAAGCTGTCTCAGTACCGGGAGATGTTCGGAGTAGTGCTGCCAAGAGAGATCCTGATTGTGGATGAATTTCAGCAGATGTACGAGCTGGCCACGCCGAAGCAGGCGGAGATCATCAATCAGCTGATCAAGATGATCACCAAGCTGGGAAGGGCCACGGGCTATCATCTGTTCTTCACATCCCAGAGCATGTCCGGTACGGTAAGGGCCGATGTGCTTGCCAACTTTAAACTAAGGCTCTGCCTGCCGGCCAGCGAGGATGTGTCCTCCCTGGTACTGGGCAACAAAGCGGCTTCAGAGCTCACAGGCCCCAAGAGCCGGGGCTATCTGATCGCCAACAGCGAGGGCGGGGCCAAGGAGTTCAACCAGGAGTTCAAGGTTCCCCTCCTGGCTGAGGGAGAAGAAAACGGGGAAGAAAAAAGCCTCAGTGATCTGGAAGAAGTTCTGCGGATCAACTCCAAATTGGCACAGCAGCTGGGCTATGACAAGGGCATGGATTTTTACAGAGAAGAAGTCCTGAGGCCTTTATGGGGCAGCAAAGACAGCCTGGAGGCCGACCTGGCCAGGTTTTATGATAATACCCGCCAGGCTGTGGCAGGAGATGAAGAACTTGAGGACTATGTCCTTTTGGGGGATTCCTGTGTATACGCCCGTGCGCCGGGGAAGAATTCGACCCTGGAGTATGCTCCGCTGAAATACGGGGATCGGAAAAATATTCTCTGCATTGCAGACAGCGTATATCAGCGGGCCTACATGCTGGAGCTGCTGGCCATGCAGTACGGCCTGAGAAATGAAACCAACCAGAATTATATGGTACATGGAGATATGGTGGTAAAGGGGCTTTTGAGAATGCCGGGCATATCATGGAAAGAGATTCCCGCAAGAAACTTCACGGACACCTTCCTCCAGCATTACCAGATGAGAGAGCTTCTCCAGCATTTTGTACAGCTTCCCCTGGAGGAACGTACCAAAGAGGCTTTGCAGAGAATCGTGGAGGGGCGCCAGAGAGAAAAGCGGACAAAGGCCAGAATGGAGCAGATTCAGAAGCTGGAGGCCATTGCAAAGGAGAACAGGCAGCAGGAACAGGATCCCCAGGTAAGAAAACGACTGGAACAGGAATCTTCTCAGGAGATTCAGAAGATGAAACAGAAGGTGCAGGAAATCGTGGAAGGGGAGCTGGCCCGGCAGACCGATATACAGTGGGCCATGTATCAGAAAGGCCTGGATCAGGATGGACAGTTCCGGTTCAAGGGTCTTAAGACCATAACCTTCTGGGTCAACGGCTGTCATATGCTTTCCGACCTCATGGAGGAGTGGGGAGGAAGAGCAGGAGGGTATGTTATGGCAGATGTGCTGAAACGCTGTACGAATATGGGGATCCGTGTAGTGGCAGTAGGAGCCAAGGCCTGGGATCTGTCTCCGGCAGTCCTTAAGAATTTCGGATATTATTTTATCCAGAGCAGCGACGAGATGAATTTTACCAAGCTGGGGATGCAGCGCCCCAAAGAGTATAAAGACACGGTGCTGCGGTTTAGGGCAGTCAATGAGCCTCTCAACAGGCAGAAGCCCAGCCTCTATATTCTGTCTCAGGATGAGAAGCTGGTAAAGACCTTTGAGACGGAGAGCGCGGAGCAGACCGGCCGGGAACGGGAGTTTTTTGCCGGGATTTAGAACCGATATAAGGACAAAGCTTACCTTTTAAAGGCAGGCTCCCGGACATTCAGGATGGGAGCCTGCCTTTTCATCGATTACCGCCTGATATATTGAATGGCCACGCACCGGGGCCCTCCCTGTGCCACGAAAGCAGCGCTCAGCTCCAGAATCCGAACTTCCAGTTCGCTGAATGCACTCTCAAACATAGCCTTTATTTTGCCTGCATCCTCCAGAGCCTCGGCGTGGGAGATGTAGAGGAGATGCTGTCTGCCCAGATGCTTTTCTTTCATATACTGAATAATGCTTTCTGCGGCAGAGGCCATGGTACGTTTGATTCCGAACTTATCCAGCCTTTTGCCGTCAGGGGTCAGCTTCATAATGGGCTTCAGCTTCAGGACAGAGCCGGTGGCGGCAGCCAGAGGCGTAAGCCGCCCTCCCCTTTTCAGGAAAGAAAAATCCTGGGGAATGAGAAATGATTCCGTGTTGTCAGCAGCCTGCTTCAGCCAGGCAAGGATCTCCTGGGCAGAGCTTCCCTCCTCCTTCATCTTTTGAGCTGTCTGAACCATGTAGCGATGGGGGCCGCAAAGGGTGCGGCTGTTAAAAACCGTAATCTGATCCTTATGCTCCAGCATCTCTCTGGCAGAGCAGGCAGTCTGGTAAGTTCCCGACAGGCCGTCAGCCATAGAGATATTAATGATCTCCGAACCCTCATAGGTGTGGAAAGCTTCCAAGACATCCCCCAGGGGAGGCTGGGAGGTGGTGGGCAGAAGGCCCTGGCTGATTTTTTTATAATAATCATCCATGTCTATTTCCAGATCCCGTCCATGGCGGTCTCCGATGCTGACACACAGAGGGACTGACTCGAATCCTGCCTTCCGGGCAGCCTCCGGTGTGTAAAGAGAAGAAGAATCTGTAATGATCTGTACCATAATATATACCTCCAGGCAAAGGGAAGCCCTTTAAAGCAGGCAAAGTCCCTGTATGTGGTTTTGAAAACTACTTTCTACAGTTTAATTTACCTTATATTATATATGGCGTCAATAAAAATCGACAAATTTCCGCAAATTTCTAGTTGGCACAACAAAACGGGCTGCTATTTCAGAAAGAATCATACTTTCTGATAGCAGCCCGCATGCCTTGTCAACGTTATTTTTTAGGATGCAGTAAAATTAAGGGGATGCTGTTCCATCCATTCGATGCAGGGAGCACACAGGGTGGTTGATCCCACCACGTTATGTTCACACAGTCTGTAACCCAGCAGATGATTTTCACCTAAAAAAGACTCTGTATCTGAAAAATACCACTGAAACTCCTGGGGAACGGTATTGAGATCAACGGAAGAACCGTCGGCGATTCCGTTATAGTTTAAGTCTGTATACCCGCAGCCGTTCATGGGATCCCGGTCATCAATTCCATTGTGATCCTGATCCAGGAGCCCGTCACTGAAATCAGTACGCTGAATCACATACTGGGAGGGAAGGGGTTTTTCATAAGTTTCAAAATCAAAAAGCATACTTGTATGATTCGATATGCGCATAATGATGCCATTGTCATATTCATAAAAATCGTCGATACTATGGGATATCTTGAATATATTGATAATCTTTGACTGCTTTTCATTGTAATAGGCTTCCCTGCCCTCTGCTTTTCCGCTGGAGCTATAGTGCTGATAAAGGGCGGCTGCATCTGTCCCGCAGGCCGCTGCTACATCAGGATAAGTCTGTAAATAGAATTCCGGGTCAAAGATCGTGCCATCCTCCATCTTCTGGGGCCTGGCATAGCTTGTCATGGCAAATGACAGGATAAACAGAAGGGATGACGCAATTAAGAGTAGTTTCTTTTTCATGTTATTAAAATCCTTTCTCTGATTTATTTAGTATAAATTATAACATAGGTACAATTAACTTGTATAGATCCTGGCGGAATTCCTTAAAAAAATCCCTTGCTTTTCCCGGAAATATCTGTTAGAATATGAAATCGTGACACATTAATCCTTGCTCCCGAAACTGAAAGCGGGGGCCAGAGACCATAAGGAGGTTAGAAACTATGAACAAGTATGAGTTAGCTGTTGTTCTTAGCGCAAAGCTCGAGGATGAAGAGAGAGCCGCAGCCATTGAGAAGGTAAAAGGATATATTACCCGTTTCGGTGGCACAGTGACCAATGTTGATGAATGGGGTAAGAGAAGACTTGCTTACGAGATTCAGAAGATGAAAGAAGGCTTTTACTACTTTATCCAGTTCGAGTCTGATACCGTATGCCCTAACGAAGTGGAAGCCCACGTTCGGATCATGGAGCCGGTTATCAGATATTTATGCGTAAAACAGGAAGCATAATGATAAAGAAAGAGTGATCGTATGAATAGAGTAATCTTAATGGGTAGATTGACCAGGGATCCGGAAGTAAGATATTCCCAGGGGGAGCGTTCCATGGCTATTGCCAGGTACACCCTTGCAGTGGACAGACGGGGGCGCCGCAGCCAGGATGGCAGCGAGCAGACGGCAGATTTCATTAACTGTGTTGCATTTGACAGAGCCGGGGAATTTGCAGAGAAGTATTTCCGTCAGGGCATGAGAGTGCTCATATCAGGCCGGATTCAGACAGGAAGCTATACCAACAGAGAGGGTCAGAAGGTATACACCACTGACATTATCGTAGACGATCAGGAATTTGCAGACGGCAAGAATGCGTCAGGCGGCGGCCAGGGATACGGAGGCGGTTATCAGCAGCCGGCATCCAGACCGGAGCCCTCCGGCGCAATCGGCGATGGATTTATGAATATTCCCGACGGAGTCGACGACGAGGGACTTCCGTTCAACTAAACAGGTAAAGAGGAAAGCATCCGGCTTTCCGGGGCTGCCGAAAGAATAGCGGCAGGCTACTATTATAAGGAGGTACAAGCTCATGGCATTCAATAAAAATGACAAGGCAGACGGCGCAAAAGTAAGAAGAAGCGGCGGTATGCGCAGAAGAAAAAAAGTATGCGTATTCTGTGGTGAGAAGAACGGCGTAATCGATTACAAGGATACAAACAAGTTAAAGAGATATGTGTCCGAGAGAGGCAAGATTCTTCCCAGAAGAATTACCGGCAACTGTGCAAAGCATCAGAGGGCTCTGACTGTGGCAATCAAGAGAGCCCGTCACGTTGCACTTATGCCCTACACAATGGAATAAGCAAAGGCAGAAGTTCAAGTGCCCCGAACCGTGTGTTCGGGGTTTTTGTTGTTTAGAAACCCTTGCAGAGGGAGGGCTGTGAACTATTAGAATTGTAAAAGAATTAGCAAGATTTATGAAATAGATTACCGCAGTCCCCGGCTATTTTTTACCTTCCTCCGTCTTTGACGCTTGAATATATGCCGCCTTCATGGTAAGATAGAAAGAAGCAATGCAAAGTCAAGGGCCGCGCTGCGGACCCGGGAGAAGGGCTTTTTTGCCGCCTGGTCCCAAGCGGAAAGGAGAATGTAGTAGATGAAAGAGAAAAGAAAAGTAACAGGGCAGTTGGGAGTCTATCTCCAGTGGCCCCTATTACTTTCCGCTTTGATCATCATAATGAACGTAGCGGTGGGCACCATAGATACCACAGCCGGTCTGGCCATGTGCGGGTTTACCATACTCTATATGATAATTGCCGTTTTCCTGTATATATACAAGAAAAAAGGCATTATGGCAGGGATGATAGAGTTTTCTGCAGAGTATGCATGGATTCAGAAGAAGCTGCTGATGAGCCTCCATATTCCCTACGCCATATTGGATGAAGTCGGACATATTCTGTGGATGAATGAGCAGTTTGTCCAGATCATAAAAGAAGAGAAGGGAAATATTAAGACCATCCAAGCCATGTTTCCCGAGATCACCAAAGAAGAGCTTTTAAAGATGGAGGAGGATGTTAGTCTTCACAGCAGCTTTGGAGAGAGACGCTACCGGATTGAATTAAAGCCTGTGGCTCTTGAGAAAGGGGACATAAGTCCGGATTCCGGCCTGAAAGGAGTGGTGACGGAGGATAAGTCTCTGATCACTATGTATCTTTTTGATGAGACGGAGATCCTGCGTCTGACCCAGGAGGTGGACGATCAGAAGATGGTGGCCGGACTCATCTATCTGGACAATTATGAGGAAGCTCTTGCCAGCGTGGAGGAGGTACGCAGATCCCTTCTTATGGCTCTGATCGACAGAAAGATCAGCAAGTACATTAACCGTATGAGCGGTATTGTAAAAAAGATGGAAAAGGACAAATATTTCTTTGCCATCAAGCAGAAGTACGTGGAAGAACTGAGGCAGCAGCGTTTTTCCATTCTGGAGGAGGTCAAGACCGTAAATATCGGCAACGAGATGTCCGTGACCCTGAGTATCGGCCTGGGTATGAACGGGGATACTTACAGCCAGAATTATGAACTGTCCCGCATGGCCATGGATATGGCTCTGGGACGTGGAGGAGACCAGGCGGTTCTCAAGAACGGAGAGAAGATAGAATATTTCGGCGGGAAGTCTCAGCAGCTGGAGAAGACCACCCGGGTGAAGGCGCGGGTGAAGGCCCATGCTCTCCGGGAGCTTATGGAGACAAAAGACCATCTGCTGATTATGGGACATAAGCTGGGGGATATTGATTCCTTTGGAGCCTCTGTGGGAATCTATAGGATCGCCACGGCACTCAACAAGAAGGCCCACATTGTGATCAACGACGTGACCTCGTCGGTGCGCCCCATGATGGAGCGGTTTTTGAATAATCCGGATTATCCCGACGATCTGTTCCTCACAGGAGATAAGGCTGCGGAGATGGTGGATGCCAACACCATTCTTGTGGTGGTGGACGTGAACAGGCCCAGCATTACCGATGCTCCGGAACTGCTTCATCTTGCAAAGACTATCGTGGTTTTAGATCACCACAGGCAGAGCAGTGAGATCATTACCAATGCAGTCCTTTCCTATGTGGAACCATATGCCTCCTCTGCGTGTGAGATGGTGGCGGAGGTGCTGCAGTATATTGCCGATGGAATCAAGGTGAAGCCTCAGGAGGCGGATGCCATGTATGCAGGTATCGTCATTGATACCAACAACTTTACCAATCAGGCGGGAGTCCGCACCTTTGAGGCGGCGGCTTATTTAAGGCGGAGCGGAGCCGATATAACAAGAGTCCGGAAGATGTTCAGGGAAGAGATGGTGGATTACAAAGCCAAGGCGGAGGCCGTGCGTCTGGCAGATGTATACCAGGGACTCTTTGCCATCAGCGTATGCCCCTCAGAGGGAATTGAGAATCCCACCATTGTGGCGGCCCAGGCGGCCAATGAACTTTTGGAGATCAAAGGCATTAAGGCATCGGTTGTTATGTCCAGATACAATAACACGATTTATCTCAGCGCCAGGTCCATTGATGAGGTCAATGTGCAGGTGATGATGGAGAAGCTGGGAGGCGGAGGACACAGAACCATCGCTGGGGCCCAGCTGCCGGAAGCTACCATAGAGGAAGCAAAAGAGCGGGTAAAGAAAGTAATTCAGGAAATGATCGAGAAGGGAGAGGTGAGCTGATATGCAGATTGTATTGTTAGAAGATGTAAAGTCATTAGGGAAAAAGGGACAGATTGTCAAGGTAAATGAGGGCTATGCAAGGAATTTTATCCTTCCCAAAAAGCTGGGAGTGGAGGCTACGCCCAAGAATCTCAATGACTTAAAGCTGAAAAAAGCCAATGAGGAGAAACTGGCGGCACAGCTTTTGGCGGAGGCAAAGGAGCTTGGACAGAAGCTGGAGAAGTCTTCCATAACTTTGTCTATTAAAGCCGGAGATAACGGCAAGGCTTTTGGTTCCGTCTCGGGTAAGGAGATCGGAAAGGCCATACAGGAACAGCTGGGCCTTGATATCGACAAGAAAAAACTGGTTCTTCCGGAGCCTCTTAAGACCTTTGGCACTCATGAGGTTCCGGTAAAGCTTCATCGGGACGTGACGGCAAAGCTGGCGGTGAAGGTGACAGAGGCGTAGGGCCTTAAGGCGGAGGATAACGATGGAGGAAGCCCTGATTAAGCGGGTTCTCCCACACAGCATAGAAGCGGAGCAGTCGGTGATCGGTTCCATGCTTATGGACCGGGAAGCTGTCATTACGGCTTCGGAGATTGTGACGGCAGATAATTTTTATCAGCACCAGTACGGCGTTATGTTTGAATCCATGGTGGAATTATTCAATGAAGGGAAGCCGGTGGATCTGGTGACCCTTCAGAATCGTTTGAAGGAAAAGGATGTTCCGCCTGAGGTCAGCAGCCTTGATTTTGTCAGGGACATTGTGACCATGGTTCCCACATCTGCCAACGTGAAGTTCTATGCCAATATTGTCAGGGAGAAGGCTGTTCTTAGAAAGTTGATTAAGGTTAATGAAGAGATTGCCAACGAATGCTATCTGGGCCGGGAATCTCTGGAGACGATTCTCGAGACTACGGAAAAGAGGATATTTGATCTGCTTCAGAGCCGCAATTCCGCAGAATTTGTGCCTATTCGGCAGGTGGCGTTAAATGTGTTGGAGAATATTGAAAAAGCATCCAAGACCAAGGAGACGGTGACCGGTGTTCCCACTGGTTTTATTGATCTGGACTATAAGACGTCCGGATTTCAGCCCTCGGATTTTATATTGATTGCAGCCCGTCCATCCATGGGTAAGACAGCCTTTGTCCTCAATGTGGTGGACTATGTGTCTGTGAGAAGGGGGATTCCCTGTATGATATTCAGTCTGGAGATGTCTAAGGAGCAGCTGGTCAACCGTATGCTTTCCATGGAGTCCAATGTGGATTCCCAGAAGCTGCGGACAGGAACCCTGACAGATTCCGACTGGGATGCAGTGGTGGAAGGAGTGGGGGTTATCGGCGGCTCCAAGCTGATTATTGACGATACGCCCGGTATCTCTATTTCCGAATTGCGGTCTAAGTGCAGGAAGGCCAAGCTGGAGCATGGTCTCGGCATGGTGATTATTGATTACCTTCAGCTTATGTCAGGAAGCGGCAGAGGCAGCGACAACCGGCAGCAGGAGATTTCCGATATCTCCCGCTCTCTAAAAGCTCTTGCCAGAGAGCTCCAGGCGCCTGTTGTGGCTTTATCCCAGTTAAGCCGGGCCTGCGAGACCAGAACCGACCATCGTCCCATGCTTTCGGACTTAAGAGAATCAGGAGCCATTGAGCAGGACGCAGACGTGGTAATGTTCTTATACCGAGATGATTATTACAACAAAGATACAGATATGAAGGACGTTGCGGAGGTGATTATCGCCAAGCAGCGTAACGGCCCCATTGGTACCGTGAACCTTGTGTGGATGCCTCAGTATACCAAGTTTGCCAATGCCGTAAGGCAGTCATAAGTATTTTGAATATTCAATAGCCCCCCTGCAGTTTTGCAGCGGGGTTTTATTAATTCTTTATAAAAGAAAAATTCTTAGCATAATCTCCCCCATCCATTCATATGATGTTATAAGGAATGCAAAGTGCGCCGTATGCCTGGGAGTCAGGCCTGACAGATGGCGAGCCAGTACAATTAGGCTGGTGTACCTGCCCGTTCAATGCGCAGGCAGTACGCAAATCTGGAAACAAAAGGAGAGAAAGTTATGGCTGAGGTACATTATCTTATATCAGATGCCTCAAAGAAGGTGGATGTGGAGTCCCATGTTCTCCGATACTGGGAGGACGAGCTGGAATTGGATGTTCCAAGAAATGATATGGGACACCGCTACTATACGGAATATCATATCCGCTTATTTCGCCAGATAAAAGAATTAAAGGAAAAAGGATACCAGCTGAAGGCAATCAAAAATGCCTTGAATAAAATGGCAGGTGTTATGGAGAAGATCACCATCACCGAAGATTATATGGAGGAAGACATGAAGGCAGCTTGGGATGAGGGCCACGTGAGGGAGGCAGGCAGTGTGTGGGTTTCAGAGCCTTTAAAGGAGCAGTCCGTGCAGGCCGGAGCGCAGCAGAGAGGAGAGTCGGCCGCCCGAGCCGGAGCGCAGCAGAGAGGGGATCAGGCCGCCCGAGCCAGAGAACGGCAGAGGGGAGAACAGGCGGCCAGGGCCAGAGAACTCCAGAGAGGGGAATCGGTATCCCGGACAAAGGAGCAGCAGAGAGGAGAGCCGGCATCCCAGTCCAGGGAGCAGCAGAAGGCGGAACAGGCGGCCCGGTCCGGGGAAACCCAGAAGGCTGAGCAATCCATCCAAAACAGGGAGAAATCAAAGGAGCAGACAAGGATGCCGGAGGATTCCAAAGGAAAGCAGGCGGAAAGCACTAAAAAACTGCGGGAAGGACTGCCAGAAAGTCAAGAAGAGAAATCGGGACCTTCTCTTTTGGAGAGAACAGAGCAGCAGGAACAGTCAAAGGTACGGTCTGTAGAAGGAGTAAGGGAGCAGCTTAAGGCGCGTCTGGCAGAGCAGTCCAGGGTCCGTGTGGTGGATGGCGGGACCATGCCCGCAGAGATGGTTCAGCGGAATATCCGCAGACAGCAGGAGAGCAGTCAGCGGGAGCCCGTTGAGCTGAATGCAGAGAAGATGGCCCGGTTCCAAAGTGTTATGAACCATATTATCGGACGGGCTATGGATGCCAATATGGACAGGCTGGCCAGGGAGGTCAGCAACACCGTAAGTGAAGATGTGACAGACAAGGTGATGAAGGAAGTAGAGTATTTGATGCGGGTCAGCGACGAGAAGGAGGAAGAACGCTTCCGGCAGCTGGACGAGACCATACGGGCCTATCAGAAACAGGGAAAAGGCCGGGCAGAGGCCGCGGCCACAAAAGTCCCGTTTTTTAAGAAGAAAAAATTTGGAAAGAGCGGGAAAAAATTGTTTTAGGCACTGCAGGCCGCAGTAAAGTCTGCGAAAAGACGGCGTGCCGCCGAATCCTGTTCCCAGAGATATTCGGGATGCCACTGCACGGCGACAAGCCATGGGTAATCCGGCATTTCCAGGCCTTCAATCAGGCCGTCAGAGGCTGTGGCACAGACCCTGAGGCCGCCGGCCGGTTCTTTAACGGCCTGATGATGCATGCTGTTGACCTGAAGACGAAGGGCGCCGCAGATTCCGGCCAGCCGGCTTGAAGGCTCCAGATCTACAAAATGAGAGGGAATGTGGTAATCATAGGGCTGCCTGTGGGCCAGAGGAAAGGCTTCCGGATGGATATGAGAATACTGGCTGGGAATATCCTGATAAATACTTCCTCCAAGGGCCACGTTGATGATCTGAATTCCGCGGCAGATGCCGAGGACAGGCTTACGGGCATTCAGAACCTGGGATAAGAGGGCGATTTCCATAGTATCCCTGGGGCGGGACACATTGCCGCAGCAGCTGTGGGTTTCTTCCATGAAAAGAAAGGGATGGGGATCCGGCCCTCCGGTGAATACAAAACCATCCAGGTTTTCTGCCAGCTGTCTGTAATCATCAGGGGAAGCCTTAAGGGGAAGAACCAGGGGAATCGCCCCTGAAGCTTCCAAAGCTTTTAGATAGGTGGGACGCATAACCGTATTCTGGGTATCAGCGTCATGGCCTGGAGTCAGGCCGATCAAAGGTTTTTTCATAAAGACTCCTTTAAGAATCATAATATAAAGAAATGCCTCCTCCCAACAGGGAAGAGGCATTATATGTATCTGTGTGATATAATTAAGCTTCGCTGATCGCGCCGGTTGGGCAAGCGCCTTCGCAAGCACCGCAATCGATGCAGGCATCAGCATCAACAACGTACAGACCATCTCCCATAGAGATAGCACCTACTGGGCATTCGCCTTCGCAGGTACCGCAAGCTACGCAAGCATCACTAATAACTCGTGCCATAATCATTACCTCCTTATATTCTATACATGTGTATTCATTTTATACCATAAACGGAGAATATTCAAGTGGAAATTGTAGGCGCTATTGTTTAAAATTGAGAGCAAGGATTGGTTTCCGGCAGCCCTTGTCAAAATCCCCAAAAAGTATTATAGTAATATCAGTACATGGAAAGGAGGAATACCCATGCAGATCAATAAAGAAATGTTAATTGGCGAGTTAGTCCATATGGATGAGCTGATTCCGCAGATGCTGATGGGTGCCGGAATGCACTGTTTAGGATGTCCGTCCGCTCAGGGCGAAAGCTTAGAAGAGGCATGTTATGTTCACGGAATTGATTGTGATGATCTGGTATCCAAGATGAATGAGGTTCTGGCAGACCGATAAGAGAGACCGGAACAACAAAGAGGCCGTCTGCACCCTGCAGGCGGCCTTTTGACATGAACTTTAGAATGTAGAAAATACCTGGAGCGCCCGATCCTGGCAGATGACTTCATAGTGCTCCACATAATAGGCCTCACTGGCATACTCATGGCGTACTTTGGTGCCGTATTCAGCCAGGATATTGCAGGCACGGCTGAATGAGAGAGGCTCGCAGTTTTCGTTTTTCATAACAAGATAATACTGACTGGTGTCCGGCTTTTTATATAAGGTATTGAGGCCATCATAGATGCCGTTTACCGCAAGGGCAGCCTCGGAGATACGGTCTAGGCTGTCAAAGGTATAGACACGCAGGGAAGCAGTGTTCTGGCTTTCCCCTTCCTCCCCATCTGGCAGGGCGTTGCCGGATAGCACAGAGGCAAGAGAATCACCGAAGAGCTTGCTTAATCCCTCCGCCCCTTCCAAAAGCTCGCTGGTCAGATGAGACAGGGCCTCAGCCGGCTCCTCAGAATAAGGTGAGAACTTGGAAAAACGGGTATCCAGTTCTTCCGGATCTTCAATCTTGGTAATTACCAGCATAACGCTTTCATTGGACAGAGGAATGGCTTCTACCATAAGAGGAATATCCTCTGCCTCGAATCCCACTTCGTTCGATGCTTTCTGAATCATCTCCCGAAATAATCCTCTGGCTTTCTCGCTGCCGTAAGCCAGTTCCCCTAAATTTAAGTTGCGGGCACTTAGATCAAAGCTGGTTAAGGTACAGCGGATCTGATTTTCATTGATGCGCTCTATTTTCATACAGGATCACTTCCTTTTCAAACAAATCATAATTATTAAAGCATAGAATATCTCAATAATAATATACTATATAATACAGTCAAATATCAATTCCTATGTAAAAAAATTTTGAAAAATTTAAGATAAATATGGAAATTACCGTTGCCAAAAGCGGAAAACTATATTAAGATACCTGTATAAGAGGTGATGATAGAAAAAGGAGGTGAGTAGATAGAGAACACCATTCTGTTTGGAAAATATCAGCTGGTGCGTACATTGGGGCAGGGGCGAAGCGGAACGGTATATTTGGCAGTCCACATGGAATTAAAGGAGTACCGGGCTGTTAAGCAGGTTCCCAAGTCATCCGCGGACTATGAGCAGTTTAAAAAGGAAGCGCTTCTTCTGACTTCTTTGAGCCATGAAGGGATTCCTATTGTGTACGACCTGGAAGAAGATTGCAGCTATAGTTATCTTATTGAGGAATATCTGGAGGGAGACACTCTCTATGACCTGGTGAAAAACCAGGGACATCTGAATCAGGAAGCAGTGATCCGTATTGGGATCCAGATCTGCAGCCTGGTCCACTACCTGCATTCGGCAGGACAAACCCCTATTTTGTATTTGGATTTACAACCTAAAAATCTGTTATTCTGTCATGGGCATGTAAAGCTCTTAGATTTTGACCATGCAGTCTCTGCGTATGAGGCCAACCATGCCCCATGTCGTTATGGAACCCCGGGATTCTGCGCACCGGAGCAAAGAACGGGAGACACGTTGGGAGTCTATACCGATATTTATCAGATCGGTGCTCTATTATATTACCTTTCCACAGGACAGACAAAAGAAAAAAGCAGCACGGCGGACGGGGAATTCGGAAGGATCATCGAAATCTGTGTCAGAGAGAATCAGATGGACAGGTATCCATCGATTGAAGAATTAAAAAAAGATTTAGAAACGTTATATTCTCAAACAGGTGTTTTCAAAGAAAATCAATCATCTCTTATAGTGGCCCTGGCAGGCAGCCGGCACGGTGTGGGAACCACTCACCTTGCCATAGGACTGGCTTGTTATCTGGAAGGTCTGGGTTACAGAACACTTTACGAAGAGCGGAATCCTTCGGGGGACGTAAGGGCTATGGCGGCCCGCAGCAAAAGCACTGTGGATTCCTACGGCATCTGCAGGATTCGTCATACAGCCATGAAGCCATGGTACGGTCCGGCAGTACACTTAAAACCGGCATCATACCCAGTGATCATCCGGGATTACGGAACAGAATGGAAAACGGTGAAGGATGACGGAGATATTACGGCGTTATGGCTGGTACATGGAGGAAAATGGTGGGAACAGGAGGCCGGAAGGGAAGCGGTCAGGAGACTAAAAGAAAGTCCTGGATTCGCAGTGCTTTATAACCGGACAATACCGGGGATGCGGCCGGATCTGCCGGAGGGAATCTCTGTAAAGCGATGTTTTCAGGTTCCTGTCTTTGAGGAGCCATGGAAACCGGGAGAGGAGGCAAAGTCCTTTTTTAGGACGGTGATGAGGGCAGTCTTAGAGCCGGAAGCAGGATTTTGTATTACAGAGACCAAAAGGCAGGCCGGTATCTTAGCCAAAATAGTGAGAAAAGGGCTGTTTCAAATAGCCGGGGCCCGAAATACGAAAGAAAGGACAAAGAACAGGAAATGAAAGAGGGATAGAGAGGAAAGGCGGCGAAATATATGAGATTTGCAAGAAACCCTTACAAAGGAAACAAAGGGGGGCCGCGAATCATAGGGATCGCCGGAATAGGACGGGGAACAGGAGTCACCCACACGGTTCTGATGCTTGCCAATTATCTTCAGGGGGCAGAGGGGAGGCAGACGGCGGTTCTGGAATGGAATGACCACAAAGATTTTTACCGCTTTGGAAGTATATGCACAGGGCAGGGCGGGGATCGATCCTGTTACCGGATTCAGGATGTGAATTATTATCCCCAGGCAGACGGAAGCAGGCTGGCAGAATGCTTGGAGGCAGGGTACCAGCAGATACTGATCGACTTTGGTGCTATGGGAAAAATGACTTATGTGGAGTTGATGCGATGCAGCAGTGTGTGGCTTCTCATGTCCTTCAGTGAGTGGCAGATGGAAGCGTTTTGGGAATTTGTAAAATCAAAGGAATCCCCGAAGCAGAGAAGCTGGCAATATTTTACTGTGTTCGGCAGTGAAGAATCCAGAAAAGAATGGAATAAAAGGCGGAATCCCAAGATTTGGCGAATTCCTCTTTCAGTAGACGCTTTCACGGTTACCAGGCAGTTTATGGAATGGGCAGAGACCACACTGCGCACAAGTTCCTTTTCAGGTGATGTGTCACGATAAATCTCCTTAGTAGGAAAAGGAATGGCCATTGAGGATGATAGAGGAGAGAGTCAAATGAAAGAGTACAGTATGGAGGATCAGAAGCAGTATGTGGAGGGATTGAGGAGGTTTGAGTCCAAAGGAATTCCGGTGTATATCGATGGGCATGAACCTGAGGAGAAGGACTGGGATAAGATCTTCCAGGTCCAGGAGGATGGAGCGTTCTACATGTGTGATTATGTAGGAACCGACGAAGGTACATTAAAAGAGATCCGGTTCGACCGGGTCTACAACCGATAACTTTAAGGGAGTCCCGGAGAATACCATATTCAGCTGCAGCCAAAATCAAAGGACTCCCGGTATTAAAAAAAATGTAAGAAGTCAACCCGGAAAAATGTGGTATAATCAACAGAGATTATACCACATTTTTGGGCTTTGCCCAAAATGGAGACTAAAGGAGGACCCTTGAAGGAGAAGAGGATTCCATTATTAATAGCCATCGGACTCATTGTCCTGATTCTGTTAGGAACCATAGTCTGGGAGGTGGCAAAGCGGTATATCCCCACAAAGGAGCCGGCTGATTTAGGAATGGTACTCGGAGTGAGCGGGGAGGAGACGGCGATTTTTTTCAATGAAGAACTGCAGGAAGACAAGGGAATTACCCGTGATGGGCAGCTTTATCTGCCTATTGAATGGGTCAATGCCAACATAAACGAGAAGTTTTACTGGGACGACGTGGAAAAACTTTTGGTCTATACCCTTCCGGATACCATTGTTTATGCAGACAAACGTACAACAGGCAGCACAGGACTGCCCCTTATGCTTGTGGAGAAAGAGAAGATTTATCTCTCTTTGGGACTCATCAATAATTATACGGCGGCAGAGGTTCTCACTTACATAGAAGGGGAGCATAAAAGGATTTATCTTGATAACCGCTGGGAACCCCGAAAGACCGGCAGTATGGTCAAGAAAGCGGCTGTGCGTGTGGAGGGGAATATTAAGAGTCCTGTTCTTACCTATGGGGAAAAGGGAGGACAGCTGACGATTCTTGAGCAGGGAGAAGAGTGGGTCAAGGTCAGAACAGGAGACGGTTTCACGGGATATGTGAAATCTAAGACCATTGGAGATATTCAGACACAGGAGAACCCCTGTACCATGGAACTTCCCCAGTACACCAGCATTTCCATGGATGAAAAAATATGCTTAGTCTGGCATCAGGTAACCCATGAGGACGCCAACGGCGCTATGGAGGAATTGATAGCTAACACAAAAGGAGTGAATGTGATTGCCCCCACATGGTTTGCCCTTACAGATAATAAGGGGAATTATCATTCCTACGGCGACCGGACCTATGTGGACAAAGCCCACGAACTGGGCCTTAAGGTGTGGGCGGCCCTGGATAATTTTAATATGGGAAAGAATGTGAATTCCGAGATTCTCTTTGCCCAGACATCGGTGCGCAAGAAGCTTATAGCCAATCTTATGGCGGATGTGAAGGCTCTTGATCTGGATGGGATTAATTTGGATATTGAAGGGATCAAGCCTGAGGCAGGCCCTCACTATGTTCAGTTTATCAGAGAGCTTTCCGTGTCATGCCGCAAAGAAGGAGTGGTGCTGTCAGTCGATAATTATGTGCCTGCCGGTTACAATGCATTCTATAATCGGGCGGAGCAGGGCAGAGTTGCGGACTATGTGATTGTTATGGGCTATGATGAGCACTATGCCGGAGGGGAAGCAGGATCCGTGGCGTCTTATCCCTATGTTAAGGAGGGAATTGAGAAGACTCTGGAACAGGTCCCCCATGACAAGGTGATCAATGCAGTGCCCTTCTATACCAGGGTGTGGACAGAAAAGGATGGGAAGACCACCTCCTCGGCGCTGGGGATTGAAGGTGCTAAAAAATGGATTGAGGACCATGATGTGAGCCTGTACTGGCAGGAAACCCTAGGGCAGTTTTATGGAGAGCTTCAGACTGAGGAAGGTTTTAAGCAGATCTGGATGGAGGAGGAGCGGTCTTTAGGCCTTAAGATGGAGCTCATAGAGCAGTACGATCTGGCCGGAGTGGGCTGCTGGAAACTGGGATTTGAACCCGCTTCCATATGGGATATTGTAAAAGTAAAGTAACAGAGGCAAAAGCATGAAGAAAAAGCACATATTATGGTTATGTGCAGGGGTTCTGATTCTGGGCGGGTGTTCTTTTCTGGATCCGGAACAAAAGAAACCTCCTGCAGCAGGTTCGGATATTATTATTGAGAGAGAGACGACAGAGGCAGAGACGGAGGCAGGCCCTTCCTCGCCCTGGGCTCCGCCGGAGGAGACCACCATTGCGCCTCTTGAACTGCCGGAGCGGTCCACAGAGACCGGAACCGTGAACTCTGAGATTATAATTGCATCGGATATTCATTACCTTGCAAAAGAGCTGACGGATTTCGGAGTAGCCTTTGACAATATGGCGGTTAATGAAGATGGGAAGATGGTATCCTATGTGTGGGAGATTACCGATGCATTTTTAGACCAGGTTATAGCCAGAAGACCCCAGATTCTGATACTGGCCGGAGATCTGACTCTGAACGGAGAGCTGGTAAGCCAGGAGGCTTTTGCACATCTGCTGAAAAGGGTTGAGAAAGCCGGGATTCCCGTAGTCGTGATTCCGGGCAATCACGACATTAACAACCCTAAGGCAGCCTCCTTTCGGGGCAATGATATGATTCCGGCCAAGACCACAAGCCCTGAGGATTTCGTCAGGATTTATAAAGACTATGGCTACGGTGAGGCGGTGAGCCGAGACCCCTCCTCTTTAAGCTATGTCTATGAGATGACAGATGGAACCTGGCTTTTGATGCTGGACAGCTGTCAGTATGAGGAAGGGGCCATGGTTGGCGGGATGATCAGAACAGGTACTTATGAGTGGATGGAGAAGCAGTTGGAGAGAGCATATGACGAGGGTCACCGGGTCATTACCGTGTCCCATCACAATCTGCTGGATGAGACCAAGATTTACCAGAACGACTGTACCATCGAGCACAGCGAGGAACTGGAGCGGCTTCTCGATGGCTGGGATGCAGGCCTGTTCTTAAGCGGCCATCTTCATATGCAGCACTATAAGACCTCCGAAGATTACAACATCGACGAGATCGTTACCTCCGCTCTTTCGATATATCCCTGCCAATATGGAGTCCTGCAGTATTTTAGTGCTGACAACTATTTTTACCATACGGAATACACAGATGTAACCAGCTGGGCTCAGGAGAAAAACAATCCGGATCCCAACCTTCATAATTTTCTTGGATATGCCAATGAGTTTCTGGAAGATATCTTTTATAGAAAGGCTTGTCAGGAGCTGAAGGATCAGGAGCTGAATCAGGAACAGATTGAGAGCATGGCAAAGCTGTATGCCATGGTTAATGTGGAAGCCGTGTCGGGAACGGCTTATCAAGTTAAGAATTATGTACTTAGCCGGGAGGCGTATCAGCTTTGGAAGGAATATGAGCGCAGCAGTGTGCTGTGTATGTATCTCAACGAGCTGTTAGAAGAGGCGACTGTGGATTATAATGAACGGCGCAGGCCGTAGAGATGCAATGGGAACTGCCGCAAAACCTGATAACCAGGTTTTGCGGCAGTTTTTGTCTGAGTCAATGGGTGTTGATATATTCCATAATACCCATATGAATCGTCCAGGCCAGACGGTCCTGATATTCTTTGGATGTCAGCTGTGCGGCGTCATGGCGGTTGCTTAAAAATCCGCATTCCACAATAACAATAGGGGAGCGGACATGGAGCAGAAGGTAGTAATTGCCGTTGGATTTGGCAGTGCGTGTGTTGTCTTCCCCCTGAACATAGTCAAAGCGTTTCTGAAGGATTTCCGCCAGCTCTTTTCCCTTCTGAGAATCTTTATAGTAAAAGACCTGACCTCCCTTTACATATTCTTCATGATAGCTGTTTTGGTGGATACTGACTGTAAGGACAGGATCAGTTTTGTTGATTAGGTTGCAGCGGTTTTTCATATCCGCAGATTTTTTATTGCTGTCCTTGTCATTGTAAAGGCCGCAGTCGCTGTCTCTGGTCATAACCACATCAATGTCCGAGGCTTCAAGATACTGCTTCAGCCTCATGGCAATCTCCAGGTTAATATCTTTTTCCAGGCTTCCATCGACTCCTACTTTTCCGGGATCCCAGCCTCCATGCCCGCTGTCAATCACCACAACAGGACGGGCAGGGGAAACGCGGGAGTCACCGGAGGAAGTCAGTATGGCGGCCTGTCTGCCCATGTGGTAGAGGAGGAATAAAAGAAGAAGAGTCATAATCCATTCCAGGCGGGTTTTCATTGTCTGATTCACATACTGCTCCGGAAAGTGTTCTTGGTTTAAGTATATTGAAGAATGGGAAAAAAAGAACCGCCTGCCCAGGTTGCAATCTGGATTTCCTTTGTGTATAATAGGAAGATGTTTTATAAAAGAACCAGAATATCTGTATAAGAAGGAAGAAATATGAAAACGAAAATCGTTATAATAGATAAGGCCTCTTTTCAGGATGAGGAGCTTTGGGAGGCTGCGAAGATCCTTCGGTCAGGAGGGCTGGTGGCATTTCCTACTGAGACTGTATATGGTCTGGGGGCTAATGCCCTGGATGAAGAAGCAGCTGCAAAGATATACGGGGCAAAGGGACGTCCGTCAGACAACCCTCTCATTGCCCATATCAGCGCCATGGAGGAACTTCTCCCCCTT
Organism: Hungatella sp.; assembly: GCA_022796015.1. Classification (GTDB taxonomy): domain Bacteria; phylum Bacillota; class Clostridia; order Lachnospirales; family Lachnospiraceae; genus UBA3402. The sequence continues at coordinate 38,949 of JAAWHU010000012.1, forward strand.
GTGACAGAGATTAGTCAGGCCGGAAGAAGGCTTATGGAGGCCTACTGGCCAGGGCCTCTGACTCTGATCCTTCCTAAGAGCAGTATGGTGCCGTTTAAGACTACGGGAGGCCTTTCTACTGTGGCAGTGCGGATGCCAGGGGATCCCGTAGCAAACCGTCTTATTAAGCTGGCAGGCGTGCCTATCGCAGCGCCGAGTGCCAATGCTTCAGGACGTCCGAGTCCCACGACAGCGGAGCATGTGTACCAGGATATGGACGGAAAGATTGAGATGATTGTAGATGGAGGGCCGGTGGGGATCGGTGTGGAGTCTACCATTGTAGATGTGACAGGGCCTGTTCCCATAATGCTGAGACCGGGAGCGGTGACTCTGGAGATGCTGAAAAGTACTGTGGGACAAGTGGAGATGGATCCGGCTATTGCAGGGCCCGTAGCGGCAGATGTAAAGCCCAAGGCTCCGGGGATGAAGTACCGCCACTATGCGCCTAAGGCAGAGCTGGTGCTTGTGGAGGAGGAAGGCAGCGGACAAGGGCAGGGAGAAGTAAGCCTAAAAGCTGTGGAAGCCATAAGGGCCATGACCCTTGACCAGTTAAGCCGGGGCAGAAAGGTTGGAATTATCTGCACCGACGAGACAAAGGGCCGGTATCCTAAGGAAGCGGAGATCCGCAGCCTGGGACCAAAGGACAGCCAGGAAGCAATAGCCCGCAATTTGTTCGGTGTGCTGAGAGAGTTTGACAGTCTTGAGGTAACCCTGATCTATTCGGAAAGTTTCCCCAAAGACCACTTAGGCCAGGCTATAATGAACAGACTTACCAAGGCGGCAGGGTATCACATCATAAAAGTATGATTCTGAGACAGGAAAAATCATGAAAATATTATTGACAGCCATAAATGCCAAATACATTCACTCCAATTTGGGAATATATAGTTTAAAGGCCTACGCGGACAGCAGAAGGACATACAAAACCAGTGTCATTGACATCGGAGAGTACACCATCAACCATTCCATGGATAAGGTTCTCCAGGATCTCTACGAACGAAAGCCGGATATGGTAGGATTTTCCTGCTATATCTGGAATATTCAGTATGTGCTTCTTCTGGCCCAAAACCTTTCTCAGATTCTGCCTCATACGATGATCTGGCTGGGAGGGCCGGAGGTATCCTACGATGCAGGGGAGCTGCTGGAGAGAGAGCCGGAAGTGACAGGTATTATGATAGGAGAGGGAGAGGAGACCTTCCTGGAACTGGCGGACTATTATGAGGGACGTCGGACAGAGACGGTACCGGGGCTAAAGGAACAAAAAAAGGGAAGCTTGGAGTCAGAAGATCTGTCCCATATCCGGGGAATCGCGTTTCGGAACTGTGAAGGCCGGATTGTCATAACACCTCCCAGGCCGCCTCTTCCCATGGACCGGCTCCCCTTCTGCTACGGCAGCCTTGAGGGAATGGAGCATCGGATCATCTACTACGAAAGCAGCAGGGGCTGCCCCTATTCCTGCAGCTACTGTCTGTCCTCCATAGACAGAACCGTAAGATTCCGCAGTCTGGAGCTGGTGAAAAAGGAACTTGACGTTTTCCTAAAGTATAAAGTGCCCCAGGTAAAATTTGTAGATCGGACATTCAACTGCAGAAAAAGCCACTGTATGGCTGTCTGGAAGTATCTTCTGGACCATGACAACAAAGTGACCAATTTCCATTTTGAAGTTTCGGCGGACTTGATTGATCAGGAACAGCTGGAGCTCCTTGGACAGATGCGGCCAGGGCTTGTCCAGCTGGAGATAGGAGTTCAGACCACCAATGAAAAGACCATAGAGGAGATTCACCGTACTATGGATCTTTCCCGGCTTAAGGAAGCAGTCGGCACCATCCGGGGATTTCACAATATCCATCAGCATCTGGATCTAATCGCCGGTCTGCCCTATGAGGACTTTCAGAGCTTTAAGGAGTCCTTTGACCAGGTGTACAGAATGAGGCCCAACCAGCTGCAGCTGGGATTTCTGAAGGTTCTGAAGGGTTCGCATATGGCCCGGATGGCCGAAACCTATGACCTTGTGTTCCACAGGGAGCCGCCCTATGAGGTGCTGTCTACAAAGTGGCTGAGCTACGGCCAGGTGATCCGCCTTAAGGCTGTGGAGGAGATGGTGGAGGTATATTACAACAGCGGTCAGTTCCTCTGCACCATCAAGGAGATGGAAGGCTCGTGGCAGTCGTCCTATGATATGTTTGAGGCTATAGGAAACTATTATAAAAGCCATAATCTGACTGCCGTAAGCCACAGCCGCCTGGCCAGGTATGAGATACTTTTCGGCTTTTTAAAGGAGATGGAGGCGGAACGGACGGAAATTTATAGGGACCTGCTGATGTATGACCTGTATCTGAGGGAGAACGTGAAAAGCCGCCCTGGATTTGCCAGAGATCAGACCCCCTTCAAAGCGGTAATCCGCTGCTTTTTTGAGGAGGAAGCAGAACATCCACGTTATCTTACTGGTTATGAAGCATATGATTCCAGACAGATGAGCAAGGTGGCCCATGTGGAAGCCATGGGGGATGGGAGGCTGATTCTGTTTGACTATAAGAACAGGGATCCCCTCACATACAATGCAAGGGCAGTGGTGATTGAGCCCGCAGACAAGGGGCAATTTTGTTTACAGAGCATTAGTGAACGGTATCGGGTAACATAATGGGACAAAAAGGCGAAAAGAAGGCTTGCATCCAAGACTAAAATGTCATAAAATAAATTTAACTGTGCAGATTTATAAAAAGAGGTGAATACGGACATGTTTGATTTCAACAATAAAAAGAACAGGAAGATTGTATCTTCCATCATAGTGATTCTGTTGGTTCTGGCTATGGTAGCCCCGATGCTGTTAAGTGCACTGACTTATTAGAATCAGAGGTCAGGGAGGATTTGAGGAGAGATTATGAAAAAATGGATATGGGCAGCTGGCTTTGCAGCTGCATTGTTCAGTTTACCTTCTACTGTGAAGGCACAGGCGGCAGTGGTTCCGGAAGGATTCTCTGTCAACGGGCAGGAGCTGGGAGGATTAGAAGCAGAGGAAGCGAAGCAGAAGATTGAGGATTATGTGACAGGTATCTATGGACAAACCGTAAGTCTGGATATAGCCGGTACTCCGGTGGAAGCTACCGTGAAGGACTTAGGATTCTATTGGAATAATACAGACATTGTGGAGGAGTCCATAAAGGAATATCACACCGGCAATATTATACAGCGCTACATGAAGCAGAAGGATTTAAGCAGGAACCCTGTAAATGCGGCTCTTGAACTGGAAGCTGACCAGGAAGTGATGTCGAGATTTTTGGAGGAGAAGTGCAGTCCCCTTATCCGGGAACCGGAGGATGCTTCCATCACAAGGGAAAACGGACAGTTTGTTGTGACGCCATCCCAGACAGGAATCGCCATTGATATGGAGGGAACAAAGGCAGCTCTTGTATCGGCTGTGAAGGAAGACTTTGACCAGCCTGTATCTGTGAAGGCGGAGGTGACTGTGACCGAGCCGGTTAAGACCACAGAGATGTTATCCCAGATTCAGGATGTGCTGGGAACCTTTTCTACGGATTTCAGCAGCAGCGGAAGCGCCAGATCTACCAATCTTAAGGTGGGGGCTTCCAAGATTAACGGCCGCGTTCTGATGCCGGGGGAGACCTTGTCCGGCTATGAGTGTATGCAGCCTTTTACAAGGGCCAACGGTTATGCCGCTGCGGCAGCCTATGAGAATGGTCAGGTGGTGGACAGCATCGGCGGCGGCGTATGTCAGATCGCCACTACTCTTTACAATGCGGCCCTCTATGCGGAGCTGGAGATTACCCAGAGGCAGAACCATTCCATGATCGTTACTTACGTGCCGCCCTCCAACGATGCGGCGATAGCAGGAACCTACAAGGACATTAAGGTAACCAATCCCTATGATACCCCCATCTATGTAGAGGGGGGAACAAGCGGCAGGACCCTGACCTTTACCTTTTATGGCAAGGAGACCAGGCCGGCCAACAGAACCATAAAGTTTAAATCGGAGACATTAAGCGTTCATGACCCGGGAGAGCCTATTACCCAGGTAGATCCTTCCCTTCCGCCGGGAGCCCGGGTGCGGGTACAGTCCTCCCATAGAGGTTTAAGATCCAGGCTTTGGAAATGCGTTTATATCGATGGCGTGGAGACGGAGCGGACTCTTCTCCACACCGATACCTACAATGCCTCCAAGGCCATCTACCGCGTAGGGCCGGAGATACCGGCAGCACCGGTGGAGACAGCGCCTGTCCAGGAGACTCCGGCGCCGGAAGAGACGCCCCAGGGCCCGGGAATGCCTGCACCTACAGGAGGCCCCGGCGAAGTACCGGCCCCTCCGGAGAGCACGGGAGGCCCCGGTGAGGTGGCTCCTGCTCCTGCCCCGGAGAATCCGGGTGTCTGATCCTATGAGACTCATAGAGAGAGAGCCCAAAGGCAGTCTGAGGCCGGGCCAGGATCTGGTCATGGCCGGATATGCAGGCCGGGAGGGCTCAAGGAGAATAGCCGAAGTTAAGAAAGACGAGCTGCAAAGATGGTTTTCCAAGGAATATGTGGAACTGATGGGGCAGGGCAGTACCATAAACATCGATAATTCCTCCCTTCCGTGGCAGGAGTATGGCGCCACGGAGTGGGAGGAGGTAAATGAGGGCGGTATCTTTACCGCCCTTTGGAATCTGTCTGGGGCATACGGTCTGGGATTTCGCGTGGATCTCCACAGGATTTTGGTGAAGCAGGAGACCATCGAGTTGTGTGAGAGATATGATCTGAACCCCTACCGTCTTTATAGCTGCTGTATGCTGGCAGCAGGGGACAATGGCAGTCATTTGGTGCACCGGCTGCAGTCGGAGGGAATTCCTGCAGCCATTATCGGCGTGGTGACGCCGGATATCAAAAGGGAGATCTGTTACAGCCAGGTTCAGGGGTTTCTGGAGCGGCCCAGGGAAGACGAACTATACAAAATATGGAGGCAGTTATGAGAGAAAAGATTTTAGCGGTTATGGAGAAGAACAGCAGAATTGATATTAAGGATCTGGCGATTCTATTGGGGGAAAGTGAGATTGCAGTTGCCAATGAGATCGCGGACATGGAGAAAGAACATGTGATCTGCGGATACCATACCCTGATTAACTGGGATAATACCAGCGATGAAAAGGTGGTGGCCCTCATCGAGGTAAAGGTGACTCCTCAGAGAGGCATGGGATTTGACAAGATTGCAGAGCGGATCTACCAATACAGTGAGGTCAATGCCGTGTATCTCATGTCAGGGGCCTATGATTTTACCGTATTTATCGAGGGAAAGACCATGAGGCAGGTAGCTCTGTTTGTGTCGGAGAAACTGTCTACTCTGGATTCCGTGCTGAGTACTGCTACCCATTTTGTGCTGAAAAAATACAAGGACCACGGTACTGTGCTGGTGCAGGAGGTCCAAGATGAAAGGATGCTGATTACCCCATGAGAAACCCCTTATCAGACGTGATTGTCAACATAGAACCATCAGGAATCCGCAAATTCTTTGACATTGTAAGCGAGATGAAGGATGCGATTTCTCTTGGCGTGGGGGAGCCGGACTTTGACACTCCCTGGCATATTCGGGAGGAAGGCATTTACTCCCTGGAAAAAGGCCGGACTTTTTATACATCCAATGCAGGGCTTAAGGAGCTGAAGGCGGAGATCTGCAGCTATCTGCAGCGCCGATGCAGCATTTCTTATAATCCTGACAAGGAGATTATGGTAACCGTAGGCGGCAGCGAGGCCATCGACATAGCGCTGAGGGCCATGCTGAATCCAGGGGATGAGGTTCTGATTCCTCAGCCCAGCTATGTGTCCTATGTGCCTTGTACCATTCTTGCAGGGGGAAAGCCGGTGATCATCCAGCTGGAGGAAAAGGATCAGTTTAAGTTGACTCCGGAGAAGCTGCGGGAACAGATTACAGACAGGACCAAGATTCTCATACTCCCCTTTCCAAACAATCCTACAGGCGCCGTCATGAGAAAGGAGGAGCTGGAAGCCATCGCCGAGGTAATCCTGGAGCATGACCTGTTTGTGCTCTCGGATGAGATTTACTGTGAGCTGACCTATGGGTCACAGCTCCATGTGTCTATCGCCTCTCTCCCGGGGATGAAGGAGAGAACCGTGCTGATCAACGGATTTTCCAAATCCTATGCCATGACCGGATGGAGGCTGGGATACGCGGCGGCCCCCCATATGATCCAGGAACAGATGCTGAAGATTCATCAGTATGCCATTATGTGTGCCCCCACCACAAGCCAGTATGCCGCCATCTCGGCGTTAAGGGATGGGGATGGAGATGTGGCTATGATGCGGGAGGCTTATGACCAGAGAAGGCGGTATGTGCTCCATGCATTTAAGGAGATGGGGCTGGATTGCTTTGAACCCAACGGGGCTTTCTATGCATTTCCCAGCATTAAAAGGTTCGGTATGACCTCCGATGAATTTGCCAACAGATTTCTTAAGGAGGAGAAGGTGGCAGTCGTTCCCGGAACTGCGTTCGGGGCCTGCGGAGAAGGGTTTCTCAGAGTGTCCTATGCCTACTCGCTGGCCAGCTTAAAAGAGGCCTTGGGAAGGATGGAGCGTTTTGTGAAGCGATTGGATGGAAAGGTATTATAATGAATATTGTACTGTTTGAACCGGAGATGCCTGCCAACACAGGCAATATCGGAAGAACCTGTGTAGCCACCAACACAAGGCTGCATCTCATTGAGCCTCTGGGCTTTCGGATTAATGAGAAGGCTTTAAAACGGGCAGGACTGGACTATTGGGATAAACTGGATGTGCGGGTTTACTGTAATTTTGAGGATTTTCTGGAGCGTAATCCGGGGGCTCAAATCTACATGTCAACCACAAAGGCGAAAAAGGTATATACGGAGGTCTCCTACGAGCCGGACTGCTATCTGATGTTCGGCAAGGAGAGTGCAGGAATTCCGGAGGAAATTCTGGTGGACTATGAGGAGACCTGTGTGAGAATCCCCATGTGGGGGGATATCCGCTCCCTCAATCTGTCCAATGCCGTGTCGATTGTCCTGTATGAGGCTCTGCGCCAAAACGGATTTGAGGAGATGACCATGAAAGGGAGCCTGCATCACTTAAACTGGAAGATGTGATTGCGAAGGTCAAGGCCAGGAGAAAATTCTGACCATATATTCCATACAAAGCCTTGGTACGCCAAGCACTCCGCTGAGCCTGGCAGGACAAAAACACTCGGGCAGAGGGCCCTCCTGTTTTTATAGTCTCAGCTTCATGGCATAATGGCTTTTCCTGGAATCTATAGTTCAGAATATTCAGCCAAGTTTTGCGCTTCGCAATTACCTGTAAAATGGAAGGGGTGATAGGGGATGGAAGATATGGAGTTTGTAATCGAGAGGGCCGTGCCCCAGGATTATGAGGTATTTGCTCGGATTATTCGTGAGGTCTGGCAAGCCCTGCCTCAGAAGGAATGGTATATGGCAGACAATGAAGAGTATACATACCGGATGCTGTCCACGGGCAGGGGGATGGGATACAAGGCTGTTGACAAAAAGACCGGACAGACTGCCGGAGTTTTCATGGCAGTCCTGCCGGGCGTGGGATCGGAAAATATGGGACATGACGCAGGTCTTCCCCAGGAGGAGCTTTCTATGGTGGCCCATATGGATTCTGTGGCGGTTCTCCCAAGGTACCGGGGGCACAGGCTTCAGAGGCGGCTTATGGAGACAGCCCAGGAGGATCTGCGCCGCCAAGGCTGCCGGTATCTGATGTGCACCGTTCATCCCGATAACTGCTACAGCCGAAACAATGTAATCAGCCAGGGGTATGAATCCGTAACCATCAAAGAGAAATATGGTGGGCATATACGGGAGATATTCTTAAAAAGAATATAGTCCCTGCCTGGAGCTTACTGGAACTGAGCCTGGTACATCTGATAATAGAATCCGTTTCTTCCCATGAGTTCTTTGTGGGTTCCCTGCTCTACCACTTGTCCGTGATCCACAACGATAATGAGATCCGCATTGCGGATGGTTGAAAGCCTGTGGGCAATGACAAAGCAGGTTTTCCCGCTCATCAGCTTTCTCATAGCCTCCTGAATCTGAGTTTCCGTGCGGGTATCTACATTGGAGGTGGCTTCGTCTAAGATCAGCATTTTGGCATCCAGGACCATGGCTCTGGCAATGGTCAAAAGCTGCTTCTGACCCTTGGAGATATTGGCGCCGTCTTCTAAGAGAAGGGTGTCGTATCCTTGAGGGAGTCCCATAATAAAATTGTGAATCCTGGCGGCTTTGGCCGCCTTTATTACTTCCTCTCTGGAGATCCCGTCCTTGCCGTAGGACAGATTCTCATATACGGTGCCGTAGAACAGCCAGGTGTCCTGAAGAACCATGGCGTAGGCCTGGCGAAGGCTTTTTCGGGTGAGATCATGGATCCTTGTTCCATCAACCAGGATTTCCCCTGATTGGGCGTCATAAAAACGCATGAGAAGATTGATGAGAGTAGTCTTGCCGGCGCCTGTAGGCCCTACGATGGCTGTGAGGCTGCCGGGCCGGGCCACCAGGGACAGGTCCCTAAGAATGATCTTCTCCGGAGTGTAGCCGAAATTCACGTGGGAGATTTCCACATGGCCCCGGACAGGAGCGCCGTTTGAGACAGAATCCCCCAGGCTGTCCTCACCCTTCCCCCAGGCTGTCTTTGACCCCAGCTCTATGGCTCCAGGAGAATCCTCTGGTTCCGGGATCTCGTCCATGAGCTTAAACACCCGCTCCGCCGCCGCGATGGCGGACTGGAGATCACTGACAATATTTGCCGCCTCGTTAATAGGGCCGGAGAATTTCCTGGAGTACAATACAAAGGAAGATATCTGGCCTATGGACATTTTCCCAATCATAAACAAAAGAGCGCCGAAGACGCTTACCAAAGACAGGGAAAGGTTATTGACGAAATTCACCATGGGCCCTACAATGCTTCCATAGTATTCCGCCCGGTAATAGGCTTCCACAGACTCCCGGTTCTTGCTCTCAAACCTTGCGATGGTTTTTGGCTCCTGGCAGTAGGCTTTTATGGTCTTCTGGCCTGTAACCATCTCCTCGGCAAAACCGTTAAGTCTTCCCAGGCTTGCGGAGCGCTCCCGGAACAAGGGTCTTGTCCTGGAGGTAATAAACCGGGTGATAAAGGCGGAGAGAGGCACAGTGAAGACAAAGACCAGAACCAACGCGGGAGAGATCACCACCATCATATAGAGGGAACCTGCCACAGTAATGACGGTTCCCAGAATCTGTACCAGGTCCGTGGACAGAGATTCATTGACCGTGTCGATATCATAGAACATATGGCTGATGAGATCACCAGTCTGGTGAGTGTCATAATACCCGACAGGCAGAGACAGCATGTTGTCAAACACGTCTTTGCGCATCTGATATGACACCCTTCGGCTTATAATAATCATCAGCACCGTAAGGATGTAGGAGAGTACTGCCGAAATTACATAAAATAAGGCCATCCAGGCTGCGTAATAAAACATTCTGGAAAAATCCACCAAGCCGGGCCCCGGCTCGATGGCGTCAATGGCATATCCTGACAGCATAGGCCCCACCAGGGCCAGAGAGTTGCTTATGACATTCATGACCAGGGCCAAGGTCAGAAGAGGCCAGTGCCTCAGCATATATCTACCCAGACGGACAATGGTACCTTTTCGTTTTTTAATGGTTTCTATGGCTTTTTCATCCGGAATCATGCTTGCATCACTCCGGGTTCTTCCCCGGCCTGCCATAAATCTTCCTCCTTTGTTATGCCCCCATCTGAGAGCTGCCGATTTCCTTATATACAGAACAGTGTTCCATCAAGTAGTCATGGTCTCCGTATCCGATGGCTTTTCCTTCTTCCAGCACCAGAATGTGGTCGGCGCTCATGACGGAGCTGACTCTCTGGGCAATGACAACACAGGTGGTATTCTGAAAATGAGTTTTTAATTCCTGCCTTAGGGCAGCGTCAGTTTTGTAGTCCAGAGCGCTTGAGGAGTCGTCCAGCACCAGAATTTCAGGCCCGGCGCCTAAGGCTCTGGCAATCAGGATCCGCTGCTTCTGGCCGCCGCTTAAGTTGGCGCCCTTAATATCCAGCTTCTCGTCCAGACCGCCTTTTTCTGCTACAAATTCAGCCGCCCTGGCATAGTTAAGGGCCTGTTCCCCTTCCTTGCGGGTAAGGCTGCGGCCCATGGTGATATTTTCAAAAATGGTATCCTCAAAAATCACGTCATTCTGAAACACGACCCCAAAACGATGCCTTAGATCCTTAAATTTCATGGTTCGGATATCCTGGCCGTCAATGCGTATGGTCCCTCTGTAGGACTGATAAAATCCCATAAGAAGATTGATGATGGTGGTCTTTCCCGAACCTGTAGAACCGATGATTCCTAAAGTCTCCCCTTTCATGAGAGAAAAATGAATGTCCTGCAGGTTATCTGTATTCCCATGATAGGAGAAGGAGACATGGTCAAATTCAATGTGGGGAGCCTGGACAGCATCTGTCTTATGGATGTTTGGGCCTGGGGCCTGTGGGGAGTCGGCATTCTCCTCACCCTGGTCTCTTGGCTCTCTCTCGTCATGGGCCTCTAGGACCTGGACGATCCTTCCGGCAGAGGCTGTAGCCTTGGAGATCATGATGAACATACGGGAGATAGACATCATGGCGTTGAGAATAATGGTAAAATATGTCATAAAGGCCAGAATCTTTCCCACCTCTGAGGTCCCTGTATTCACCCGGTAAGCCCCTGCGATAATGACACCTACAAGTCCTAAGTTCAGGAAGATATTCATGGCCGGATTGCTGATGGCAGTGGTCATGGTAGCTTTGCGCTCTGCCTCCACCACGTCTCTGTTGATCCTATCAAAACGGCCCCGCTCATAATCTTCCTTGGACAGGGCCTTGATTACACGGATTCCCACAATATCCTCCCGCACCAGCCGGACAAACCCATCCACCTTTTCCTGGAGGGAGGCAAAGAGAGGAATCCCCTTTTTGGACACAAAAACCACCACCAGGGCAAGAGGCGGCATAGTGGCCAAAAGCACACAGGCCAGCACAGGATCCAGAACCATGGTCATGGCCACGCCGCCTATGAGAAGAATGGGGGCGCGGACTCCCAGCCGTTGGATGCGGGCCAGCATCTGATGAACATAGTAGGTGTCGCTGGTGAGCCTGGAGATCAGGGAAGGCCGGGTAATCTGATCCGCATCTTCATGGGACAGGTACATGACCTTGGCAAATAGGTCTCCCCTGACTGTAAAGATAGCGTCACTGGCCACACGGGAGGCCATGCGGTTGGCTGTTATATTCAAATATGCGGCAAAGATGGAACACAAAACCATGAAACCGCCCCACAGGAAGATCTCGTTTCGATTCCCTGTGGGGATTACGAAGTCTATCATATGGGCCAGGGTCCATGGCAGAAGAAGATCCAGAATGGTTCCGAAAAATTTAATAGAAATTCCGGCGGCCATGCGCCGGTAATAGGGGGCTAAATAGTAGGTGAGTATTTTCTTCAAGGGGAACGCCTCGTTTTCTTCTTTAGATTTGAACCAAATGATAAGGAATCTGGTTAGCCGTCAGCATCTGTGCCTCCCTCTGATGGCAGGTAAAGATAATGATTTGGCCTGTGTAGGCGGTGCAGAGCCACTTGAGGGCGCTCTTTAACCGGTCCTCGTCGTAAAGGACAAAGCTGTCGTCAAAGATAAGGGGCATGTGATCCCGCTGTTCGCTTTGAATCAGCCTGGCGGCCGCTAAGCGCAGGGCCAGATAGATTTGATCCATGGTGCCGCTGCTCACCTGCTCTAAAGGGACAAGCCTGGAGGGCGTGTTCATGAATACCCCCAAGTTCTCGTCAATACTCATGCTGGTATAAATACCGCCGGTAATGCCGCCGATGAGCTCTGAGGCAGTCTTATTCAGATAGAGGCCAAAGGAGTCCCGAATCGAGGCGGACAGCTCCGTCATGGTATCCTGGGCCAGGTCGATGGCTGCAAGCTCCTGGGATATCCGCTCGTTTTCCGCCAAAGTACGGCGCAGGACCTCCATCTGGGTCTTATAATTGGACAGAAGCTCCAGCTTTTTCTCCAGCTCCCACTGCTGCTTCTGCTGTTTTTCTATGAACTCACTGTAATTGTTCTGCTGTTCCTGCAGGCCGTTGATTTCAGCAGTGAGATGACGGATGGTCTCGTCAGATTTATCCATGGCGGCGCTGAGACGCTGGAACTCCATCATCCGCTCCACAAAGGCGTTCATAGCCTCCCGGGAGATGGTGCCATCCCCCAGATGGCGGGTAAAGGATTCGGTAAGCACCTGGGAGGACAAGGCCAGCTCCTTCACAAGGCCCTTGCCCTTCCACAGGGACAGGAGGCCTGACAGATACAAAAGGGCGGCTGCCCCGGCTGATGCCGCGAGTACATAAATGGTCAAATAGTTCGGAGGGTTCTCATGAAGAGCCGCAAAAAGCCGGGATATGGGGTTCTGGTCTCCTAAGCAGTAGACATAGATTCCAAAGGCAAGACAGCAGGTAGCCAGGACAAAGGCGGCAGCCTGAAGGAACCGGCGGGATTTTTTCTCACATCTGGCCTTGGTTGTCTCATAATCCTTATAGACCTCCTGAGTCTTTTCCAGATAGCTTTGGATCGAGGGGATGTCGCTGAATTTATTCTGGGACAGCACCTGCCTGCCCCGGGCTACCTTCTGAAGCAGGCCCTCCTTTTCAGCCTGCTTGGCCTCCTGCTTGGAGCGGGTGTCCAGTTTCATCTGCTGATAAGCAGGAAGCTGATTTTCATATTCCGGGGAGGAGATTTCCTTCTCCAGAGTCTTGATCTCGCCTAACAGGGAGGTGTATGAGCGGGCGGCTTCCGGCACCAGCTGGGCTTCCAGCTGCTTTTTCTGTTTTTTCAGGTAATCGGTGGCCCTGGTAATGTTTAAGGCCATGCTGCCTGTTGTGTTCATGTTGGCAATATAATTCTTCAGCTCCGATACCATGCCTGCTTCCGTGGCGCTTTTCAGCTGCCCGATGCTTATGGTATTGTTGTAGGCCGTCTCGCTTAGCCCGCAGAGCAGCTCATCAAGAAGAGCCTTGGTGGGGGACAGGGATTTGCCCAAGGTCTCGTCTATTATATGCAGTTCCTTTTTGGTTTTCTGGAAGCTGCGCTCAATCCGGTAGATATGCCCATCCTTTTCCAGACGCAGAGAACCCTCGTAGGCCCCGCTGTTTTCCCAGGGCTCGTATTTGCTGTAGAGATCGTTTTTAGACGCCCTGCCTCTCTGGGGCTGGATTCCGAAAAGCATGCCTCGGATAAAGGTGTGAATAGTAGATTTGCCGGCCTCGTTTTTTCCGTATACCACATTGAGGCCGTCCTGAAAGGAGATGGTCCGGTCATGAAATTTTCCAAAGCTCTTAATATGAAGTTCTAAAAATCTCATGCTTAACTCCTTTCATCGGTAGTGCGCAAAAGAGCATTGATTCCGTAATAGAGAGCCTTTTTTTCCACCAGGCTCATCTCCGGCTTCTGAAGGGCGCGGATGTAGAACCCGATCATGTCGCTGGGATGCTCTGCAAAAAGAGCGCTGAAATTGTACTGAGGTTCCGATTCATCCATAATCTCCACAATGCGGAATTTGGACAGAAGGTTTTCCAAGTCAAATTCAATCTCAGGATCCCGCATACCCCGGATGCGGAAGCGGTAAATGTGGTGGCGGCCGCGGCGTTCAATCTCCTGTGCAATCTTCATCTCCAGCTCCGTGTTGGTGGTTGCAGGAGTGATATTGACTGCAAGGGGAATATACTGGGAGCGGCAAAGCGGAAGAAACTCCAGAGAAGAGACTTTCTTTGTAGCTGCACTGATCTCCCCGGCCAGGATTCCGTGGGCGCCGGTCTCAGTCTTATCAAGAGGTTCCGGGGATCCGGGATATGCCATCTTCCCCGGAGAGAGGATCTCCGGTTTGTGAATGTGTCCCAGAGCGATGTAAGAAAAATCCGAGGCAGCCAGGGCGGCCTTGTCAAAGGGCAGATGGCTGGCATCCCCCCCATGAATCATGAGAATATGAATCCGGTCGTCCAAGGGAACCGCCAGATGATCCGCACGATTCTCCCGAATCTCGGGAGTGGTGTAGCTGAACCCATGAACCTCCACATTGCAGTCGTCAAAATATATGCTGCTTATACTGTCATCCATAAAAAACGTTACATTGGAACACCAGGAAAAGCTGAGAAGGGCCGAATTAGGACGGATCCTGTCATGATTGCCGGCAATGATCACAACGTGCACTGCCGGGATGGTGGTGAACAGGTAATTGATCTCCTTCAGATCCTTCTGCAGAGGCTGCCGGTGGAACAGATCGCCGGAAATGAAGAGAAAATCCACTTCCCTCTCCCGGGCCTTTGTGACAATCTGGGAGAAGGTATCCTTAATGGCCTGAGTTCTCTCCCGGCTCCAGGGCTTGTCACTGTCAGGAGTCATGCCCCAATGCACATCGGCAGTATGGATAAATTTCATGTCTGTTCCTCCTTGGCAGAATTCCGGCGTCTGATGCTACAGTTCGCAGTTGTTTACGGTTCTCGGGAAGGGGATCACATCCCGGATGTTGGACATGCCTGTAAGGTACATGACACACCGCTCAAAGCCCAGTCCGAAGCCGGAGTGGCGGGCGGAGCCGTATTTGCGCAGATCCAGGTAAAAATCGTAATCCTCTTCCTTGAGGCCCAGCTCTTTCATGCGGGCCGCCAGTTTGTCATAGCTGTCCTCACGCTGGCTGCCGCCGATGATCTCGCCGATACCGGGAACAAGACAGTCCATGGCAGCCACAGTCTTATTGTCGTCGTTGAGCTTCATATAGAACGCCTTGATCTCCTTGGGATAATCCGTTACGAACACAGGCTTTTTAAATACCTGTTCCGTCAGATAGCGCTCATGCTCTGTCTGAAGATCGCATCCCCAGAACACTTTATAGTCGAAATTGTCGTTGTTCTTTTCCAAAATCTCCACGGCCTCCGTGTAGGTCACATGGCCGAACTGGGAGTTCAAAACACCCTTTAACCGATCCAAAAGCCCCTTGTCCACAAATTGATTAAAGAAATTCATCTCTTCGGGGGCGTGCTCCAGCACATAGCGGATAATATACTTTAACATACCCTCGGCTAAGGCCATGTTGTCCTCCAGGTCGGCAAATGCCATCTCCGGCTCGATCATCCAGAACTCGGCGGCATGGCGGGTGGTATTGGAATTCTCCGCCCGGAAGGTGGGGCCAAAGGTATAGATATTGCGGAATGCCATGGCGTAGGTTTCCCCGTTAAGCTGTCCGCTTACTGTGAGGCTTGTAGGCTTGTTGAAGAAATCCTGGGAGAAATCAACCTCTCCGCCGGGTGTCCTCGGGATATCCTTGAGATCCAGGGTAGTTACCTGGAACATCTCGCCGGCCCCCTCGCAGTCGCTGGAAGTGATGAGCGGAGTGTGGACATAGACAAAATCCCTCTCCTGAAAATACTGATGAATGGCATAGGCGATGAGAGAGCGCACCCTAAACACGGCCTGGAAGGTGTTGGTTCTTGGCCGCAGATGGGAGATGGTACGAAGATATTCAAAGCTGTGACGCTTTTTCTGAAGTGGATAATCAGGAGCCGAAGGCCCTTCCACAGCCACCTCCGATGCCTGGATCTCAAAGGGCTGCTTTGCCTCTGGAGTAGCTACCAGAGTTCCCTTTACGATCACGGCTGCCCCTACGTTGAGCCGGCTCACCTGCTCAAAATTCTCCATGGTGTCATGATACACAATCTGAAGGGGCTCAAAATAAGAACCGTCCCCCAGGACAATAAAACCGAAAGCCTTGGAATCCCGAATACTGCGGACCCATCCTCCCACGGAGATCTCCTTATTAAGATACAGGTCTCTATTCTTATAAATCTCTCTTACAGTCACTAAATTCATGATAATCTCCTTTTCCCAATAAAATGCACTATGACGATTATACTTTATTTTCCCCGTTGATTCAAGGGGAAATACGCCCCCATACATCAGATCAGGCAAGCCCAATGGTTTATTACACAAAAATGTCAAAAAATGCCCGAAAAACGCGAAGAATCTAGCAAGAATTTATTCACTATTCTAGGAATCTGTGGTATAATGTTCACGTAAGCAATGAGCAGTGCCAAATAAATCAAAACTATTTTTTCGCTGTGCCTGCACAGTAAGAAAAAACAGTTTCGATTTATTTGATAGGGCGAAGCCCGTGACCGAGCCAGAGCGCAGCGCCGGCGAGACACTGCGGGGCCAAGAAAAAGGTACCCTCAGTCCCCTCCAGGTGATGCGTCAGCGAGCCCGTAGCCAAGAATCCAAAGTTCCTACCGCGAAGCGCCAGCGAGCTTTCAAGGTGTTCCCCGCGCCCCTACTCCCAAGAAGGACGAGGCGCCGGCGCCCCCTAAGCTCCCCTTCTCGCCCAGTGAACGTTCCTACGATTCTCGCTTCCCACTCCGTCACGCTCCAAGAAGCACCCGCAAGCCCGTCATCAAGAGCCAAGCACCCGCATCTCCTCCCGGAAGGCACAATTCCCACCGGCAGGCGATGTCCAAGGAAAAGCTTGCCAAGCCGGCGGTCCTATGCTGTCCAAGGCCCCACAAGCCGAAAGTTAAGCGCCGCGGCCCTCGCTCCTGACTAATGCCAAGCCCACTGCCCGACAGAAAAATATACAGCAAGAGGTGATAACGTGATCAAAAAAGAGATGATCGCCATGCTTTTGGCGGGGGGACAAGGCAGCCGTCTTGGAGTCTTAACCCAAAAAGTTGCAAAACCAGCAGTTTCTTTCGGAGGCAAATACCGCATAATTGATTTCCCCTTAAGCAACTGCATCAATTCCGGTGTAGATACTGTAGGAGTATTAACTCAGTATCAGCCTTTGCGCTTAAACACGCACATCGGAATCGGTATTCCGTGGGATCTTGACCGGAATGTAGGCGGGGTTACAGTACTCCCCCCATATGAGAAGAGCAAAGGCAGCGACTGGTATACCGGCACAGCCAATGCCATTTACCAGAACATGGAGTACATGGAACAGTACAATCCAGAATACGTTTTAATCCTGTCCGGTGACCACATTTACAAGATGGATTACGAAGTTATGCTGGAGTATCACAAGGCAAACAATGCGGATGTCACCATTGCTGCTATGCCTGTGCCCATTGAAGAAGCAAGCCGGTTTGGTATCGTGATTACAGACGACGCCAATCGTATTACCGAGTTTGAGGAGAAGCCGGCTAACCCGAGAAGCAATTTAGCATCTATGGGTATCTATATATTCAGCTGGAAAGTCTTAAAAGAGGCTTTGGTACAGCTTTCAGAGGTTCCCAGCTGCGACTTCGGCAAGCATGTGATCCCTTACTGCCACGGCAACGGGCAGAGGATTTTTGCCTATGAATATAATGGTTACTGGAAGGACGTAGGAACTTTAAGCTCCTATTGGGAAGCCAATATGGAACTTATTGACATAATTCCGGAATTCAATCTCTATGAAGAATACTGGAAGATTTATACCAAGAGTGATATTATTCCTCCTCAGTTTATTGCTGCAGACGCAGTGATTGAAAAGAGCATTATCGGTGAGGGGACGGAAATCTATGGGGAAGTAAGCAACTCCGTAATCGGCGCCGGCGTCTCCATCGGAAAAGGCGCTGTGGTGAAGGACTCCATCATTATGAGAGGCAGTGTCATCGGAGAGAACAGCATCCTCAACAAAGCCATTGTTGCAGAAGATGTAGTAATCGGCAGCGGCGTAGAGCTGGGAGTGGGGGAAGTAGCCCCCAGCAAATATGATCCCAAGGTATACCAGTCCGATCTGGTTACCATCGGGGAGCACAGTGTTATTCCCGACAATGTAAAAGTGGGAAAGAACACGGCGATTTCAGGCGAGACTACGGCGGAGGATTATCCGGATGGTCTGCTGGCCGGCGGAGACTACATTATGAAGGCAGGTGGCGCAAGATGAGAGCGATTGGTATAGTATTAGCAGGCGGCAACAGCAAGAGAATGCGTGAATTGTCCAACAAGCGGGCCATCTCGGCCATGCCCATAGCCGGAAGCTACAGGGGTATTGACTTTGCGCTGAGCAATATGTCCAATTCCCATGTTCAGAATGTAGCGGTATTTACCCAATATAACTCCCGCTCCTTAAATGAGCACCTGAATTCCTCAAAATGGTGGGATTTCGGAAGAAAGCAGGGAGGGCTCTTCGTGTTCACGCCAACCATCACGGCGGAGCACAATGACTGGTACAGGGGAACGGCAGACGCCTTGTATCAGAACCTGACATTCTTAAAGAACAGCCATGAGCCGTATGTGGTCATTACCTCCGGCGACTGTGTTTACAAACTGGACTACAGCAAAGTGCTGGAGTATCATATTGAGAAAAAGGCCGATATCACTGTGGTGTGCAAGACCATGGCTGCAGGGACAGATGTGACCAGATTCGGCGTAGTGAAGACCAATGAGGACGGACGGATCATGGATTTCCAGGAGAAGCCCATGATGGCGGAATCCAACACCATCTCCTGCGGCATCTACATTATCCGCCGCCGGCAGCTCATTGAGCTTTTGGAGCGCTGCGCCCAGGAAGACAGATATGACTTTGTCAATGATATTCTGGTGCGCTATAAAAATATAAAGAGAATTTATGCATATGAATTAGAAACCTACTGGAGCAATATTGCATCTGTAGAGTCCTATTATGAGACCAATATGGACTTTTTGAAACCAGAGGTGAGAGATTACTTCTTCCGCCAGTATCCGGAGGTCTATTCCAAGGTAGGGGATCTGCCGCCGGCGAAGTACAATCCCGGAGCCGATGTAAAGAACAGCCTGGTATCCAGCGGAACCATTATTAACGGTGTGGTGGAGAATTCCGTTCTGTTTAAACAGGTTTATGTGGGCAATAACTGCGTGATTAAGAATTCCATTATCCTTAATGATGTTTACATTGGGGACAACACGGTGATTGAGAATTGTATCGTGGAAAGCCGCGATACCATCCGCGCCAATACCACATATATCGGAACCCCGGAAAATATTAAGATTGTAGTGGAGAAGAACGAGCGTTACACGTTATAGGCGAAAGCCAAAGGCAACACAGAGAGGGGAAAGAAATGCAAATCACAGACGTAAGAGTAAGAAGAATTGAGAAAGAGGGAAAAATGAAAGCGATTGTTTCGATTACACTGGATAATGAATTTGTTATTCATGATATCAAAGTAATCGAGGGAGAGAAAGGGCTGTTTATTGCAATGCCGAGCCGGAAGGCAGCGGATGGAGAATACCGTGATATCGCTCATCCCATTAATTCCGAGACTCGTGATATGATCCAAAGAGTGATACTAGATAAATATGAGACAACAACACTGGAAAGTGAGGCGGCGTCATAAGCCGTCAGGCATTGGAACTGTTATACAGCGTCAAATGGGGAATTAAGAAACGGCGGCTTTGGGCCGCCGTTTCTTATGTTCATCGAAACAATCTTTTTAAGTGATATCTCATAAGGATATTCTGCTCCACAGCCTGGATCCCGGCTTGAGACAATTCCTCAGAGCACCAGAATTCCATGGCAATATCTCCGGACCAGTTATTTCTTTTAAGCTCTTGGACAATGCTTTCATAGTCAATCTCCCCCTCTGAAAAGTCGCACTTGCCAATTCCTGTTTTAGCCTGGCGGGCATGGATATGGCCGGCCCAGGGGATCAGCTTCATGCTTTCGGCCTGAGGGATCCCCTGGAACTGAAAATGAAGGAAATCCAGTGTGTACCGAAGGCCTGGTACTGCCTGAATCATATTGAGGCAGGCCCAGACGGTGTGAAGGAGAGAAAGACGGTAGGGCTCCACATGAAAGGAGAGGCCGTGGGAGGCGGCTATGGACACTTGGCTTTTCAGGGTGCGGGCCATGGATTCAAAGGAGCGTTCATATCCAAGCTCCGGTTTCATGGCTCCGGTTCCGCCCATAATACTTGCAAACCCTGCTTTCTCGGCAAAAAGGCAGATGATGTCAAAGGCAGAATCAAACTCCTTGGTGTGAGCCATGGGCGACAGGGCAGATACCGGCTGTCCCCCTACCTCCACCTGGGACAAAAACAGTTCGGACAGGGGAAGATGATACCGGCAGGAAAGATCCCGAAAGCGGCAGGCCTCCTTAAGAGGGTCTGCCGCAATCATTCTTTGAGGGATCAGAGACCGGCTTGCCACGTCGATACAGTCAAACTGTAAAGCGCTGATAAAGGAAAAGGCTTCCTCTGGGGACGGAGACAAAAAATTTTCAGAGTGACAGCTGTACCGGATCATGGAGCCCTCCTATAAAAATATCTGCCTGCCGCCTGCCGCAATGGACTGCTCCATGGCGTCAAGAATTTTCATGGTTACAAGGCCCCGGTCTCCGTTGCTGATACACTCACATTCCCCGCGGATACAGTCGAAGAAATGCCGGTACATATCAGCGTGGGATTTGCCGCAGGAGATCCTCGGTATGATTTCCTCCATTCCTACCAGGGCATCATGGCGGTACATGCGGATGCAGTCGTCGGATTTTTCTTTGTAGCATTTCTGAACATCATAGGACAGAGTCATCTGATCCCCGTAAAGCTTCATCTCGTACATATCCTTTGCCGGAGCCCCTCGAAGGGCCTTGAAGAGGAACATGGAACCATTGTCAAAATAAACGGAGGCGACGCAGGTGTCATCATCGATCCGGTCCATCTGCCCGCTTAAGGTAAGACTCTGGGTCTTAAAAAAACCTTTGGCCTGAACGGAGACCGGTTTCGGGTCGCCTAAGAGATAGAGAGCCCACTCCACATTGTGGGAACCGCTGTGAGAGCTGATGCCGGTTCCCTTTTTGTCCGGTATGGAATCCATACCGTATTCATGGTTTCTGGAGGAAGCTCTGTCCACAGACACAAGGTAAACCTCTCCCATCTGTCCCCTTTGGATCATCTGCCGGAACAGAAGCATCTGGCGTTGTAAAAGACCGTTGGAGCCTGCCAGAAAAACCTTGTCTGACTGCCTTGCGGCAGTCAGAACCTCCATAAGCTCTTCGGAAGTCATGGTTATAGGCTTTTCTACATACAGATGTTTTACTATTTGATACAAAAGTAAAGACTTTTTTCAAAAAAATAATAGGGCAGGAGCAGCGGCTTGATCCTGCCGTGACTCCCACCCTATCAATATCAAC